>JANLSD010000153.1:0-5215 GCA_031362245.1 Acaryochloridaceae cyanobacterium OTE_25_metabat_464
ACCGCGCCCGTCGACGAAGAACGTATCGGTTCCGGCACCACCGGTCAGGAAGTTTGATCCGGTGCCGCCATCCGGAAACCCTTTGGGTCCAGAAAACACGGTTAGACAAACACGACCATTTGTATTCCTGAGGCTATTAAACTTAACGACAAGATTGCTCGTGTAGCCTGCTTCAGCAGAGGAAATAGACAATAGGGGGACACTGACGATGGCCATAAATCCGCACACGGCTACAAAATGCTTGAAATTCACGATAAATCCTTTGCCACTCACACCTTATATTCTGACTGTGCCCAGCCTTCGGATGTTTCCTTAAGCTCAGGCTTTTGTGATGTTAACCCGAGATGGTCGCAATGATTGACGGTTGTGGCGTAAACTTTCAAGGGTGATCTTTATAGGCATTACCCGTCATGGCTCTGCAGGTTTATGGCATCCCAAATTGTGGCACCTGTAAGAAGGCGTTTCAGTGGCTGGAGGGTCGCAATATTAGCTATGAATTCATCAACACCAAAGAGCAACCACCCTCCCGTGACCTTATTCAAGAATGGGTTGAAGCCCTGGGAGAAAAGCCTTTACGCAATACCTCTGGACAGTCTTACCGCGCCCTTGGGGATACAAAACAAACCTGGAGTGATGAGCAATGGGTGGAGGCATTTGCCCAAGACGCGATGCTGATTAAGCGTCCGATCTTTGTAAAAGATGGCAAAGCGGTCATGTCAGGGTTCCGTGCCAGTGAAGCGGTGTTGAAAGACATCCTGGGTTAAAACCGTTAACCCTACACAGAGCGGTAATCTTTAGGCGATCGCCCCCAAACCCAAAGCCTTTGCGAAAATAAACCGATCCACCAAAGTTGTCGCATACAATAAAGACTCATCTTTTGACCCAATCAACCGTGATGGCTAATAGACCCATGTCCACTGAAATCACCGCTAATCCAGAAAAGCAAAAAGCCCTCAACATCGTCCTCACGCAGATTGAGCGATCCTTTGGGAAAGGAGCCATCATGCGGTTGGGGGATGCCACCCGGATGCGGGTTGAAACCATTCCCAGCGGCTCCTTAACCCTAGACTTAGCTCTAGGCGGCGGTCTCCCCAAAGGGCGCGTCGTTGAACTCTACGGCCCAGAAAGCTCCGGTAAGACGACGCTGGCCCTCCATGCGATCGCCGAAGTCCAAAAAGCAGGGGGAGTCGCCGCCTTTGTGGACGCAGAACACGCCCTGGATCCGACTTATGCAGCGGCGATCGGTGTCGATATTGATAACCTCCTCGTCGCCCAGCCCGACAACGGCGAAGCAGGGCTTGAAATTGTAGACCAGCTCGTGCGCTCCACTGCCGTTGACTTGGTTGTGATTGACTCCGTTGCCGCTCTCGTCCCCCGTGCTGAAATTGAAGGCGAAATGGGCGATGTCCACGTCGGATTGCAGGCCAGATTGATGAGTCAAGCCCTCCGCAAAATCACCGGAAATATTGGCAAAACAGGCTGTACCGTCTTCTTCTTAAACCAGCTACGCCAAAAAATTGGTATCAGCTACGGCAACCCTGAAACCACCACAGGGGGTAATGCCCTGAAGTTCTATGCGTCCGTTCGCCTAGACATTCGCCGCATTCAAACCCTCAAAAAAGGCACCGAAGAATTTGGGATCCGTGCCAAGGTCAAGGTCGTCAAAAACAAAATTGCGCCCCCTTTCCGCATTGCTGAATTTGACATCATTTTTGGTTCGGGCATTTCTTCCCTTGGCTGCATTTTAGACATCGCTGAAGAAACCAACATCATCGTCCGTAAAGGCGCTTGGTATAGCTACAACGGCGACAACATTGGTCAAGGCCGTGATAACACGATTAAGTACATGGAAGACAAACCAGACTTTGCCAAGGAAGTTGAAAAGCTAGTGCGCCAAAAACTAGATGGCGGCGCAGTGGTATCCGCCAACTCCGTCGTCCCTGGTGAAGTACACGCCGAGGATGAAGACGAGGAATAGCAAACACACCGTAGGGGCGCAAATCCTTCATCGGCGTCAACTTAAGGCGAAAACCATTGCCAACAAGAGATCCCCCCTACCCCCCCTTAAAAAGGCTACCGTGTACACACAAGTTGGATTCTCGCTGAAAATCCTGCATTACCCCCCTCAATCCCCCCTATGCCCTTCGGGCAGGCTACGCCAACGGGTAAGGGGGGAAGAATATGGACTGGCTCCCTCCCCTTACCAAGGGGAGGGCTGGGGTGGGGTAATGCAGGGTGCTTGAACTTAGTCCTATCAGTCATTTCAGACTTGTGTGTACACCGAGGCCTTAAAAAAGGGGGAACAAGAAATTTCTTAAAGTCCCCCTTTTTAAGGGGGATTGAAGGGGATCTAAACTTCAAGCGTTAGCCAGAAGCCCATTTGTCAGAGATTTTGAGCTTAAGTTGACGCTAATGAAATCCTTGTGCCCCTACAAAGATCAGAAATTAGACGCCCACGATCGCCGGCTGGATCTTCTCCACCCAATCCTGAAGCCCATAGGTATTCAACCGATAGCTCAGTGGGTGGGCAATCAAACGGGCAGTGCTTTCGTACAGCACCTCTAGCTCCACCAACCCATTTTCTTTGAGCGTTCGCCCCGTAGACACTAAATCCACGATCGCCTCGGACATTCCCGTAATGGGTCCTAGCTCCACCGAACCATAGAGCGGAATAATTTCCACCGGGATATCAAGCTGGTCAAAATACTCCCGTGCACAGTTCACAAACTTAGACGCCACCCGACAGTAGGGCGGAAATTCCGCTGCTGAACGATAGGGACTAGAATCGGGCACCGCCACGGACATGCGGCAAAAGCCAAACCCTAGATTCCTCAAATGAGCCACCTTAGGCTGTTTTTCCTTCAGCACGTCATAGCCTGCCACCCCAAGATGGGCCTGTCCGTACTCGACGTACACCGGCACATCATGGGTTCTCACCAACAGCGCCTGCGCCCGCCCCGTTGGATCTGGGATTTGGAGCTGACGATTGCTAGAGTCTAAAAATGCGCTAAAGTCCAAGCCCGCAGCTTGGAATAGGCGAATACTGTCTTTGAGTAATGCGCCCTTGGGCAAAGCAACCGTTAACATGGAGCAGCCTTAGGTCGAAGTTTCTACGGTCTCAATTGTGACAGAACCCGACGCACTCACCCAAGCAATTTGCTGAATCTGACGATGCTTCGCATAGATGCGGGTTTGATCGGGCGATCGCAGCTCCAGTTCAACCTCCACCCGAATCGGCTCTGCCCCAACCGCTTGTTGCCTTAACTGCTGGGCATGACGAAACGCCGCCGCCACTAAATCAGAAGACTCCGGCACCACCAGCCAGTGGCTGACCGCCGTCCGCTGGGGTAGCTGTCTCATCAACACCTGCTGCAAATCCTCCATATTGAGCGAGAACCCAATGCCTGGAATCATCTGGCTTTGGGGATGATACAGCCCCACAAGCTGGTCGTAGCGCCCCCCTTGACCCAGCACTCGCTGACCGCTGAGGCTATCGCTGACCACCTCAAACACCAGCCCTGTATAGTAATCAAAGGTTTGAATCAGGCTTAGATCGAGGGTAACAGAAGGATGTCCATCGATTAAATCCACTACAGACTTGAGCCGCTGCACCGCCGCCATCTGAGTGGCATCTAAAGACCATTGACTAATCTGCGCCAGTACCTCAACGGGCGTACCGCGCAAGTTCATTAGCTTTAAAGCACGATTGCGCAAATCAGGCTCTAGGGGGAGCTGCTCTAGCTCGACATGGTTGAGTTGGGCGATCGCCTCCCGCACCTTCCCCCGCAACGGCTTTGGAAAATCCCATAGGAGCGATCGCGTTAGACCCGCATCCCCTAAAACCAAATGCCAACGCTCCAATCCTAGGTTAGACAGTGCATCGGACAACAACAGTAGCACCTCTGCATCCGCAGAGACCCCGCCCGCACCCAATAGCTCCACCCCACCTTGATAAAACTCATGCTGCCCATAGGTTTGTCCCGTAGGCTGCCGTCGAAAAATATTCGCCATGTAGCAGAGCCGCTGCGGGTAAGTCTCCACCATGCGGGTTGCTGCCGCTCGCGCAATCGAAGCCGTCAGCTCAGGGCGTAGCCCTAAAATGCCTTCCTCAGAATCCCACACCTGAATCACCGTCTCAGGCCGTACCGCTTCCCCTGCTACAAGGGTATCCAGTCGTTCCAGCGTTGGAGTGATAATGCGGTGATAACTCCAGCGGGTAAATATATCCTGAAGTCGTTGCTCAATCCAATGCTTTTGAGCCACATCTACGGGCAGCAAATCACGGGCACCCGTGGGAGGTTGATAAATCATGGGTCACTATTTCTTTTTGCCAAACCAACCAAAAGGATTAGGGCTTTCTTTCGACTTGCCCCCTGCTGGCGATACTTTAACACCTGATTGAGTCGTTTTAGACGCTGCGCTTTCTTGCTTTTTCAGCTCTTCCAATTCCTGAAGGAGCGAAGCATTTCTAGGCTCAAGTTTTTGCGCATTCAACAGGTATCCCTTAGCCATCTTAGGCTGTTTCAGCTTCAAATAGATGCTGCCCAGCAATAGATTGCAGCGGAAGTTTTGGGGATCTAACTTTTGAGCAGACCGTAACTCTTGGATTGCAGGCTGATACAGGTTTTTTTCTATGTATTCCTCTGCTCGGCGAAGATACTGCCGAATAAATGCATCAGAAGGGGGTGCTGTTTGTTGAGTAATCGGTTCTTTGACAGGCGTTGTGATCGATACGTCAGGACTAGTGGGCTGAACAGGCACTGCTGGCTGCGTTCCAGCAAAAGACGAATTATTCCGGGGGGGCTGCATCAGCTCTCGACGCAGCAGGAACATAAGGTTGAGTTCACTCATCTGCTCAATTGCGTTGACCACTTGACTAAGATGGCTATATTGATGCTCAGACAGTTCCTGAATGGTCTCAAGGTAAAACGTTTGATATTGATCGCTCGTCAGCAAATTCTTGCTCGTCTGATGGTGTAGCCTTGCGGTATCAAACTCTAAGTTGGCGCGTTGTCCCACTAGCTTGAGCAACATTTCATAATCGGTGCGCTCTTTATCTTGCGATAAAAATTGGTAAGCCGGATTGACAAGCTTGGAGAGCACTTGACTGGCTTGTTTTTTATCAATGGAGGAGGGACAGCTATCAGGATGGAGCATCCGCGCAAGGGTGAGATAGCGCTTCCGAATGACGGCTGCGGCTGCATCCACTGGCAGC
>JANLSD010000181.1:0-3213 GCA_031362245.1 Acaryochloridaceae cyanobacterium OTE_25_metabat_464
ACGAATCCTAGTGGTCATAACCAGTTCTTGGGTGACATGTTTGAGGGGTTCCTCGATCAGGGCGTTAAGCAAAGCGAAGGGCAATATTTTACGCCTATGCCCATTTGCCGCTTCATTTTAATGAGTTTGCCGCTGGAAAGCCTTATCAAACAAAACGCCACGCCACCCAAAGCAATTGACTATGCTTGCGGTGCAGGTCATTTTCTTAATGAGCTGGCAATCCAAATCAAGCCGTTGGTTGAGCAGCATAAGCCAAAAGCCAGCCTAGTCGATTACCACAAGGCGATTGTGGGCATTGAGAAGGAATATCGTTTGTCAAAGGTTGCGAAGGTATCAGCCTTTATGTACGGGCAACAGGATATCAAAATCTGTTATGGCGATGCGCTGATCAATCAACACGCGGCGTTTCCTGAGATCAAAGACAACAGCTTTGATCTATTGGTTGCAAACCCGCCTTACAGTGTGAGGGGCTTTCTAGAAACCTTACCGGAAGCAGAGCGGTCAGCCTACGGGCTAGCAGATACGATTGACAATCTAGATACCAACAACAGCATTGAAGCCTTTTTTATTGAACGAGCTAAGCAGTTGCTAAAAGCGGGTGGGGTAGCAGCTATCATACTGCCTTCTTCTATTCTCTCTAACGGCAACAGGACTTACGTTAAGGCTCGCGAAATTCTGCTGCAATACTTCGACATTGTAGCCATCGCCGAATTTGGTGGCGGTACTTTTGGCAAGACTGGCACCAGTACAGTCACACTGTTTCTGCGCCGCAAAAAAACCACTCCAGATACGGCGAAGCACTACAGGGAGAGGGTTGCACAATGGTTTGCGATTGACGAACAGCAAGCTGTTTATGAAGATGAATACCTGATTAACCGCTATGCGGAGCACATTGGCATACTGCCTGCTGACTATAAAGAACTGCTTGCAGGCAACGCCGAAGGCGCTTGGTGTGAGCACGCTATGTTTGTGGAATACACCAAGGCTTTTAACAACAACGCTGAAATCAAAAAACTCCGAACTCAAAAGAAATTTTGCACCTTCAGCGAAGCTGAGCAAAATGCTGAAATTGAAAAAAGGTATGTAGACTTTGTGCAGGCGATTGAGCGTGACAAGCTTTATCACTTTGTGATGGCAAGTGATCAATCCAATCCGGTGCTGATCGTTCGTAGCCCAGATAAAAAGACAATCAAGCAATTTCTTGGCTATGACTGGAGCACCTCCAAGGGCGACGAAGGCATCAAGCTGATCAGAGACGCTAATGGGAGCCACCTGACGCTACTTTACGACGAGGTAAATCGGGACAATGCTGCCAAGCTCAACCGATTCATCGCGGACAACTTCAGTGAATGCTTGACCGAGATTCCAGAAGATTTAAGTCCGTTTGCTACCACAGCGCGGCTGGTAGATATGCTGGATTTTTCGCGGGCTACATTCGAGAAACAGATTGCTCTGATAAGCCGAAAGACATTTACAGTTCAAAGCAAATGGCCTATGAGTGCGATTGGGGATTTATGTGATTTGAAGGCGGGTGGAACACCTTCACGTTCTGAGTCAAGCTACTGGGGTGGAAATATCAAGTGGCTAAAAATCAACGATTTTAAGGACTTTGACTTAATCTATGACACTGAAGAAAGAATCTCTCAAGAAGGTTTCGATAATTCTGCGGCAAAGATGCTGGATGTTGATACGGTCGTAGTAACTATATTTGCGACGATTGGTAGAGTTGGACTTATCAAAGAACCGATGGCAACGAATCAGGCCATCGTTGGGTTGAAGCCGAAAAACAAAGACTTATCGCCATACTATCTAATGAACGCGGTTAACTTCTGTCTTGATCAATTGTTGGCTGAGGCGGTAGGTATGGCTCAGGTAAACATCAATCAGACAAAACTCGCAGCTCTCAGAATTCCACTACCTTCAGTCAATGTCCAGCAGCAAATCGTTACCGAATGCGAGGCGATTGACCTTAGAACTGAGAATGCTCGAACAGCTTTAGCCTCTGCAAGCCAGAGCATCGCCGACGGCATCGCAGAAATTTATGCTGGCAAGCATCCACAAAAGAAGCTGGAGGAAATCAGTGAAATTAAACGAGGCCGCTTTACACACAGACCACGCAACGACCCAAAATTCTTTGGTGGTGACTATCCGTTTATTCAAACCGGAGATGTCGTCAAGGCCACTGCATCCAAAGTGCCTTACACACAGACGCTCAATGAAGAAGGGCTTGCCGTAAGCAAACTATTCCAGCCGCCAATCGTCTTGATAACGATCGCAGCCAATATCGGAGATACGGCAGTTCTAGATTACCCAGCCTGCTTTACTGATAGTGTCGTTGGTTTGACCCCTCACCAAGGCATCAATGCCCGATTCCTTGAATTGATGATGCGCGCACAGAAAAAACATCTCAACGATACTGCCCCGCAAATGGCTCAGAAAAATATCAATGTGGAGATTTTGAAGCCGATCCGTGTGCCGATTCCAGCACCTGAAGAGCAAGAGCGCTTCGTTGCAAAAGTTGAGGCACTTGAACGCGCGATCGCCGATGCACAGACCATCATTAATGACGCGCCTGCCAAAAAGCAGGCAGTGATGAACAAACACTTGTGATATTGGAGCCTGTTGTGATCAAAAGTGATCGCCTCATTATCGAATCACCAACTGACCAATCCCTTTGAGAATTTGCAGAACCTCATAAAGCCGATTGGCGCGAGACAGCGGGCTAAAGGTGTCTGAAAAATCATACTCAGGACTTTTCCCCTGTCTAACCTTCAGAAAAATGAAGCTATTTTCATTCGTTACCATGCCAAACAAAGGTTTATTCTGGATTGGATTCGCCATCATATAGGCCAGTATTTGAGGAATCCCCACCTCAACATCAAACTCAGTTTCCTTAGACTCAATCACCGCTCGCCAGAATTGCCCCTGGATGACCAAAAAATCAATTCGCCCTCGAAGCGTTTCATTTTCATCAACGGTTTCAATATCCACAGTGACCTCTGATCGCAGCCGAAAAGGCGGATCGTAAAAACCAGCCATCTCAAGCAATCGCGATACCACAAGGGCATTCACCGCCCCTTCCGTCACCTGACCTGCTTCACGGTGGTACCGAAACCGCTGACGAATCCGATCCAGCGTCTCCTTCTCAAACTCATTTAAGGTTGGTAAATTGGTGTACCATTCCGTGAAGAATTGGTCACTGGGCGATCGCCG
>JANLSD010000189.1:0-5013 GCA_031362245.1 Acaryochloridaceae cyanobacterium OTE_25_metabat_464
GCAGAGGAATGATTTGGAAGTGCAACGGACGGAAGCTCTTGTCAAAGTAATATCGCTTGGCTTCGGCTTGATCGACTGCGGCCTTTGAACTGTCCCCGTTCCCGGTCAGCTTGCTCACAAGTTTCTGCCGGTTGAAATATATTGTCTCGACCATTTCAACGAGGCCGAGCAAGGGTTCGTACAGCTCCGCGATCTGTTGATCCACCCGCAATCGTTGATCCGCTATCCGCTTCTGTACCTCCACATTGCTTCGGGCCGCTTCCTCTCGCCCTAGGGTGAGGCGATGGACAGCCCACCAGCCTCCAATCGTGACGACGCTGGTTGTGACAACCTTGATTATCTCGATCGTGACTGCGTCCATATGTGGGGTTCCTCTCTGCACTGCCGAACAATTGTTTATGCGGACACCAGTCCGCATAACACCCCATAAGGGCGCTTATACAGATTCTTGATATCCAAGAATCCCTCTATTTCGTTGTTTAGCCGATTTAGATTCCACCTATCCACCCCATAAGGTGTTTATGCGGAATCCTATCCGTATATTATCCCCGTTTAGATGTTTATGCAGAAACAAATTTTTAGCTACTAGACCGGAAGCCCCACGCTCTAAACTCAGGTGAGCATCGGGTAATTCACAAATACATTTATCCCTCCACCCGAGATGGCTTGACCGCCGAAGAAAAAACCTGCATCAGTTGAGACAACGATAAATCCCGATGCTCCTTTACAAACGCAAGTGGCACGATCGCCACCCCTCGACAAACCCCAGACAAAACAAATATCCCCAGCAAGCCACCCTGCGTCCAATGCTCCGCGCAATAGCCTCCGATCGCCGTCCCCAATGCGCCACTAATACCCGCCGCCGCTGCCAACCATCCGAAATACGTCGATTGCTTATGCAACGGTGCAACCCCAATCTGAAGATTGTTATTACACAAATCAATGGCAGCACCCGTTCCCCCCATCACCACATGGAGCAACGGCAACCCCAACCAAATCGATAACGCACCCGTGCCGACAAATAGCCAAAGGAAGGGTGTAACGGCTAGAATAATCCCTGCGATCGCCAACACCGTCCGGTTCCCAATCCGGTCTGCCAAACGGCCCCAAAACATAAACATCAGTAAATTAGCACCCGCCATCAGACTCGTATAAAACGTCACCAGCGTAATCGGCAGATTGAGATTATCCAACATATAAAGATTAAAAAACGGTGCGCTAAGGCTAAAGGCAAACATCCAGCCCCCAAAATAAAGCAGCAATATCCAAAACTTAAATTTTTCCGCCTTACTTGTGTTTTCCGTGGCTGATTCCCCATCAACTTCAGATTCTGCTGACGGCAAACCTATCTGCGGTTCACTCAGGGTTTGTTGGAGTTTCGGATTGATATCTGCCATCAAATTTTGAAACGCCAAACTCAGCAACCCAAAAACGATCGCCAAAACCAACAAAATGCCAAATCCATCCACTGGGCCACTGGGCCATTGCGAAATTGCCATACCCATCAACGGCACAGAGACCAAATTGGTCAAATTCGCCGCACTATTGCGTAACCCAAAGTAACGCCCCCGCAATCGTTTTGGCACCAGTACCGCCATCCAACTCAGCCATGCTGCGCTGCCTAGTGCACCCGTAGCGGAGCTGAGGAGGGCGATCGTCAATGTCCCAACAATGAGCGTTTGGGGTTCTATATAGTCCCAGTGCAGTAGCCCCAACCCCAATAACAACAATCCCCATACCAGCCGAGACGGGATATAAATCCCTAAGCAATACCAATGACGACTGGTACATTGCTCTGATAGATAGGCTCCTAGGGGTTGAAGTAGATTTGCCACCAGAGGAATTGACGCCAAAAGTCCAATCTGCGTGGCACTTGCGCCTAAATCCATCGCAAAGTTTGTGAGCAGCACGCCTGCCGTCACGTTGGAATAAATCGCCGCAAAGATGCCATCTGCCGTCGAAGCCTCCAAGCTTTTGCGGATTGCATCCTTCGCCAATTTCACAAAGGGACTAGGGGTTAGGCTCGGCAAAGGCTCTGCCAAAGCATTGTCTAAAATTTCAGCCGAATGGGGAACCATGCTTCACCCTTACACAAGCTGTACAAACAATCTTCTATTGTGATGCATTGTTGCCGCTTGTTCATGGGCCGTGTTCTAGCCTCATTAGATCGCAAAATTGTTACACTCGATCCCCCTAAATCCCCCTTAAAAAGGGGGACTTTGACTCTGAAGCCCCCTTTTTCCTGGCGTAGCCTGCCGAAAGGCATAGGGGGTTGGGGGATCGAGTGCAACAATTTTCTGGGAAAGCCGTAATTTGTGATCTACTGAGCCTGCCTTAGGGTGGGAATGTTACGGCAAAACTGTGGGTTTTCCACACCGGAAATTTAAGCCAGGATTTGCGAAGATGATCATGTTGAATCTTGAGAGACCCCATGAAACTTCTCGCTCAACCGCTCTATAACTGGTACCGTGCCACACTTCGTAATTCTAAGTATCGCTGGGTGATTGTGCTAGGAAGTTTACTGTATTTGGTCAGTCCCCTAGATTTAGCCACAGATGTCGTTCCCATCATTGGATGGCTCGATGATGGCGTGATTGTAACGGTTCTGGTAACTGAGGTATCACAACTGTTGCTAGAACAGCGTAAAGAACGTAAAGCCAAAGCCGCTGGCATGATCTCCAGCGCCACCGCTGACTTGACGGCATAGTCTTTTATTTTTCCGACAATCTTTTCCCTAGAATCCTTTCCCCACAAATTACAGGAACACAGTCATGACAAACGATATTAAAACGCAGCTTCAAACCGACTTCCAAAATGCAAAACTTCAGGGAAGCACTCGGGTTGCACGCATTCGGGATATTCTTCGCTCAGCAGCCTCCCAGACCTTTGATGAAGTGAAACAAGGATCTGGCGAAATTCGGGAGATTGCAACAGGTCGATTTTCTACCGTGATTGACACCTTAGACGAGGGGGAAACCAATCCTTCCAATGAAACTCATGCCACCGACCAACGTCCCTTAAAACCATTACTGGCAAGGTTGTTTGCAGCGGTCAAAACTCGACTTGTTACGCAATTCAAATATCAAACCGTCAAGCTAGATGATGATCTGGGGGAACGGTATGGCGATCGCTACCAAGCAGGCAAACAACGTCTAGATCAAGTCACAGGCCAAATGGCAGAACGCTATCATCAGGCGATCGCAGAGGCTAAAGCGCAGGGTTCCACACCCTTTGCCCAGACCCAAGCCGGAATCCAAGATCAAGCAGGAGCCTTTGGTACAGCGGCTGCACGAACAGAGCAGCAAATCAAACAGCGTCTCAAATCCCTATGGCAAACCACCACAACCAAGCTCTAAGTTTCTTTGCGCTAAACCAGCCTGAGTAACCGCTTGTTTTACGCTACCTATATCTATTGAAGGATTTATTGCCCTTCAGTTTAAGGTATACCCCAATCAATCTTTAATTACGGTAAAGCTATGACCATTATTGAAGTTTTGCTGAGTTTGTTTCTGCCACCCTTGGGCGTTTTCCTCGCCTATGGCATTAGTACGACACTGTTGATTAACATTGTGCTCACCTTATTAGGCTGGCTTCCAGGTGTGCTTCATGCCTTTTGGGTCATTGCTAAAAAGAACTAATGCTGCTCAAACAAGATGATTTTACAACCTTGAGAAAGTGAAGGAGAAACGATATGGTTGGATTTTTTTGGACGACGTTGACCACTGCCTTGGGCCTTTTGGTGGTTGACCTCGTACTCCCTGGGGTTACTTTAGCAACATTTCCTGTTGCACTTTTAGCCGCAATCTCTTTGGGTATTGTCAATGGGCTGGTGAAGCCAGTGCTGTCATTGCTGTCGCTGCCCATTACGTTTTTGACCCTTGGCGCATTTTCTTTGGTGGTTAATGGCGTCTGTTTTTGGCTTGCGTCTTTATTCGTGTCAGGCTTTGTTGTACAGGGTCTACTGGCCTTTATTTTAGGCCCAGTTGTACTGTCCCTTACAACTACATTTCTCAATAAATACTTTGCAGAAAAGGGACTGGTGCAGTCGGCCTAGCTTGATCACAGCGTTGATTGTCGCTGAGCTGCTGCTTCAAACGCCTCTGTTGCGCTGAGGGTTTCGGGCACATCAAAAAGCTGGTGGGCGATCGCCGTCGAAAACGTAAACGTATTCAGCCCCTGGGCCGCCAGGGTAGCCATATCCTCAGCCCGACGAATACTCGCCACCAACAGGCGAGTATTGCTGTGTGTGCCGTCGAGCGATCGCTGCATAGCCCCTAAGTCCTCACACCCATTGCGACCAGAATCATGGATTCTCCCCAGATAGGGCGCTGCATACTCCGCACCAATGGCAGCCGCAATCAAAACCTGGGGCACGGCATAAACTCCCGTCAACGTCACCCTTACCCCAGAACGAATTAGCTCTACCGCCGCCGCAGTCCCCGCTTGAGTAACTGGAATCTTCACAACCACCCGTGGATCGATCTCGGCTAAACGATGCCCGATTTGAACATACCCATTGATCGTCCCACCCCAAGCCTGGATCTGGATTTCCTGTACCCCATAACCGAACGCCTTTTTTGCCAGCGTTGCGAGGGACTCCACTTCACAGGGCACCTGAGCGCGTTCTAGTAACAGTGGATTTGTTGTAACCCCATAAAACAACCCTAAAGGAAGCCATTCTTCCCACTGGCGCACATCCGCAGAATCTAGCATCAGCCGAAGGTCTGAGGTTATAGCAGTGGCTGGCTGCATACTGCTTAGAGATTCAATGAAGGCCATAGGGGTTACGTAATCCATCAAAATTTCACTTTAGCCCTATTTCCCTCTGACCCATAAATAAACCTTCGACTCATAAACAAATTACAGTGCGATGCCTGGTTGACTGACAAAACTTTTCGCTTGGCGGTTGAAACCGCAGCTACAAGAACGAAATCCACCTACGTGGATTGCTGGAACCCTTGGTATATTTAGTCTGCGTAGGCAGACTTTGTTCTTGTAGGCGCGATTTCAATC
>JANLSD010000128.1:0-41856 GCA_031362245.1 Acaryochloridaceae cyanobacterium OTE_25_metabat_464
TTAGTCCCCCTTTTTAAGGGGGATTTAGGGGGATCTGAGGTTTTGAGCATCGTCACGCTTACTTCTGTACACGGTAGTCCCAACCCTTGCGTCAAACCCCTCCAGAAAATCGAGTCTAACTTCGGTTCTGTGCCTATCATGGATAGGGCCACGATTTTTACGCCATGCTCCACTCACAGGTTCGTCTAATCGCTTCATGAGCCAAACCTATAAAGCTACAGGCATCAATCTCAAAAGCGCCCCGTTAGGCGAAGCTGATCGCATTGTCACCATCCTTACCCGTGAGTTTGGACTGGTGCGGGCCGTTGCCTCAGGCGCTCGCAAGCCCAAGTCTAAGCTCGGCGGACGGGGGGAGCTGTTTGTGGTCAACAATCTGATGCTGAGTCGGGGGCGATCGCTCGACCGTATTGCCCAGGCCGAAACCATCGAATCTCACCCAGCCCTCAGCCGAAATTTGGCAAAGCTGACCGTTGCCCAATACTGGGCTGAAATGATTTTGAACCAAACCTCTAGCCATGACGCCACTGGAGAGGTTTTTGATTGGCTGTGTCAACGTCTCGCCGATTTAGCGGCTAGTGAAGCGGGTCTATCGCCCTTGGTTCATCTGCTCTATGGCATGGCGCAGTTGCTTGATTTGGGCGGCATTTTGCCCCAGGTCAATCGATGTAGTTTATCGGGCCAAACGGTCGATCCTGACGCAATTGGGAATGGTAGGGTGGTCTTTAGTGCAACTTTAGGCGGTGTCGTCCTCCCCACAGGCGAGGTTGCGCCTAACCCTAGTGGCGGTCATGTTCAAGAACAACCGTCCACCTATGGGCGTTCTGCCAAGCGCGCACTGACCCTTTCAGCCACAGAACTGATGCTGCTTCAGCAGTTGTTTCGGGTACGGGCAGCCTTGCCTCAGGCCCATACCCCTCCGCCAGAACTGATCGCCCTAGCCGATTCTGCTCAGGAATGGCTTAAGGTAGAACAAGCCCTACGAAACTACGTGCAGTATCATACTGATCGCCCAATTCGTTCGGCAGCCTTATTGGAGAGCTGTTTTCTGCCCCAGTTCGTGCCCTCACCCTTTGTTCAGTCTCAGCCCATTACCGTTTCTGCTGCTGCTTGCCCATGACTCGTGCGCCGGATTCTTCTTCTCAGCAAGAGACGCTTAACGCGCCCCTGCGGACTTCTGGTAATAGTAATAGTGCACCAGGATCTTCTGCATCTCGGCCTGCTTTTGCTGGCTCTAGCAACCGCAATGGCAGCGCAGCCAACGGCTTGGACTCCAATGCAATCGCCGCCCCCAACGCCATCAATGACCTTGGGCCAGGGTCTGACGTAAGCGATCTAGAAATGCTGGAGGACGGAGCCAAACCCAGCTTTTGGAAAGTCCTCCAAAACCAAAACTTTTTGTTTTTATGGGCAGGCCAAGTCTTTTCACAACTGGCGGATAAAGTCTATCTCGTCTTGATGATTGCGCTGATTACAACCCAGTTTCAAACGGAAGGCCAAACCGTGAGCGGCTGGGTTTCCTCGGTGATGGTGGCTTTTACCATTCCGGCGGTGCTGTTTGGTTCCTTTGCTGGGGTGCTGGTCGATCGCTGGTCCAAAAAATGGACGATGGTGCTCACCAATGTCCTGAGAGGCGGCCTTGTTTTGCTCTTGCCTTTATTGCTGTGGGTAGTGAAGCCCTATGGCAATTTCTTGCAGGTACCCCTGGGCTTCTGGATGGTTTTAGTCGTTACGTTTTTGGTTTCGACCCTCACCCAATTTTTTGCCCCCGCTGAACAGTCCACCATTCCACTGATTGTCGATAAGCCTCAGCTCTTGAGTGCCAATTCGCTCTATACCTTTACGATGATGCTGGCGGTAGTAGTTGGGTTTGCTGCGGGGGATCCACTCCTGGAGCTTTCGACGGTGCTGTTGGGTCATTTGCCGTGGGTGGGTGCGTTTAGTCGAGAAATTGTGGTGGGGGGGAGCTATGCGATCGCCGGACTCCTCCTTCTCTTCCTCTCTACCAACGAAGTCAGCCGTGACCAAGTGACGGATATTGGTCAAGTGTGGGCTGATATTAAAGACGGCTTGCGGTTCATCAACGCCCATCGCCGGATCCAAGGAGCACTGATTCAGCTCATTATTTTGTTCTCAATCTTTGCAGCCTTAGCGGTACTGGTCGTGCGGATGGCAGAAGTACTGTTAGACGACCCCACTAACTTTGGCATCTTGCTTGCCTCAGGCGGCGTTGGCATGGTGATTGGGATTGGCCTGCTCAACAAGATTGTCCATCGCTTCTCTTACCGAATCTTGAGCATTTGCGGATCTTTAGGAATGGGAGCCTCCTTTTTTGGCTTAGCGTTCTTTACGAATCACCTTTGGATTTCCTTGGGATTGCTAGCCACCATTGGGGTTTGTGCAGCTTTAGTAGGGGTGCCCATGCAGACCACCATGCAAGAACAAACCCCCGAGGAACTACGGGGAAAAGTCTTTGGACTCCAGAACAACGCGGTCAATATTGCCCTGAGCCTACCCTTAGCCCTGGCAGGCGTTGCGGAAACCTTTTTTGGCCTTCAATGGGTGCTCCTGGGCTTAGCCATTCTGGTTGTGACAGGGGGACTCTTAACCTGGTATATTTCCGGTACGGCTGAAATAGCTGAACGTGAATCTGCCTAAGGTTTATCTGCTTAAGATTTAAATGCACATTGCTTGGATTGGAAAACGATCGCCTGCCTGCGGAAATGTCACCTACAGTCGAGAAGTGACCAATGCGCTCTTAGATCGAGGTTATCAGGTTAGTTTTCTCCACTTTGCCCAAGAAGAAGAGGTTGAGTTTTCGGGCAACGATCCTGCGCCCCGTTCGCAGCAGGCTGAATGTCAAGAAGTAACGCTGCCATTTCTCTATAAATCCCAGATTTATACGATTCCCAGTCTTCGCTCTAGCAAAATCTTGGCCCAAGCCTTGCAAGATTTGAAGCCAGATGTTGTCCATGCCTCCCTTACACTGTCACCCCTCGATTTTGTCTTACCAGAAATTTGTGAGGAGTTAGGGGTGCCCTTGGTGGCAACCTTTCACCCACCGTTTAGCCATAAGCACCGCAACTTGTCCTCTGGTACCCAGCAGTTTATGTACCAGCTTTACGCGCCGTTCCTAGCCAATTACGACGCGGTGATTATTTTCTGCGAGGCCCAAAAGGAGCTATTGAACCGTCTAGGGGTGCCCTTAGAGCGTTTAGTTGTCATTCCCAATGGGGTAGATGTCCAGAAGTATACTCCTGGCCCTTCGCGCTTTAGAGATGAAATTGGGGCAAACCGAGTGTTTGTCTATCAGGGACGCATTGCCGTCGAAAAAAATGTGGAGTCCTTACTCAAAGCATGGCGGCAGGCGGCCATGCCCGATGACTGCAAGCTGGTTTTGATGGGGGATGGCTCCCTTCTGACGTCTTTGATGGCGGTCTACGGCCCTGAACACAATATTCTATGGATGGGCAATATTCTCGATGAGCAGCGTCGGATTGATATCTTGCGCGGTTCGGACGTGTTTATTTTGCCCTCTTTTGTGGAGGGCCTATCTCTATCGCTGTTAGAGGCGATGGCCTGTGGGGTGGCCTGCATGGCGACGGACGTGGGTGCAGATGGCGAAGTGTTGAGCGGTGGCGCTGGGGTGGTCTTAAATCCCCAGCGGGCTAGGAGTGAACTCCAGACGCTGCTGCCGCTGTTTGCCCACCTTCCCGAAATGTCTGATCTGCTGGGTCAAAAAGCAAGAGAACGAGTGGTCGAAAAATATTCCCTGAAGGGCAATATCGACCATCTGGAAAAGTTTTACGCCCAGCTTTTCCAGATGCCCAAGGCAGCACTAGTACTCTAATCCGTGCCACCCCATCGCCACTGAGGATTGCCTTTAACCACCCCGTGCTTCAAAATCGTGGTGGTGAAGCCATTGGCGTCCTGCATTCCGGTCATATCCAGAATGAAGTAGACCTTGCCGCCCAAAAACTGCATGCGCAGATGGGAAGCTCCTGTTGATGGCTGACCATCCACCCTGAAAATACCAGCAGAGGCGCGACAGGTTCGGAACGCTGGCTTTAAGATTCCTACCCACGTCACACTAAACGGGTCAACCTTGGCGACGGAGACTTGCGTGGCGATCGCCCCTAAGCTCGCACTCCCATTCAAGGTATATCCCCCTTCTCGATAGGGTTCACTCGTCTCGGACGCCATCACCTTCTGAGGGCAGCGTTCGGGTTGAGGGGAATCGCTTAAGGGAAAGGGCTTTAGTTCAATGGTGCCCGCCGTTGCCTGGAGTATGCTGACGCTCAGCATGCCAATCCCTAACCCTACACTCAACCACCATCGGTGCATATCGGTCTCAACTTATTAGATAACAGACTTAGCTTAATCCAAGGCATTTGGCAATTCAATCAACTGCTCAATGGCTTGCCATTCAACAGCCGTTATAGGTTGGGGGCGAAATTCAATTCCAAAATGTTCCGCCGCTGCCGAGGTGAGTGCAGTCACGATCGCATTATCCAATGGCACATGAACCAATGGCTTTAGGGATTCTTCTGGGCGTACTGAGTCGGAATCTGAGATCCTGCGATCGCGAAACACGGCATCATACAAATCCTGATTAAAGGCAAGCTGCATAGAGCCATGCTGTAAAACCGTCTGCCCTCGCCAAGCCTGGGCACTGCCAATGAATTTAATCCCCTCTGGTGTCACCAAGTCTGCGGCAGTGGCACTCTCAAAACAGTTGATCTGTTGGTGGTAGCCTTTACCCGCATTGCCATAGTGGAGGGGTAGGCCGAGCGATCGCCAGCCCTGGATCAAAAACTCACAGATATGCTCATAGGTTTGACGGCGATGCCCCGATTGATGGGGCAACACAATACAGTAGGTTAAATCCCCAGCGTGTAGAACCGCCCGTCCGCCCGTGGGACGCCGGACTAGATCGATGGGTTGGTTTTGGTGCTGGAGCGATTTCCAATGAGCAGGCCATGTGCGCTGATGATAGCCCAGAGAAATGGCTGTGGGTGCCCAGCGATAGAAGCGCAGCACAGGGGGATGTAGCCCTTGATGACACCGCTCAAAAAGCCAGTGATCGATCGCCATCTGGGTCTGCCCCGATCCCTCCCAAAGGGGTATGAGTCGCCAATCCATCATGAGAAGATCATGATCACTGTTCTGTTGCTAGACTTGAGGTCTTTCCCCTGATTTTTAGGGTGCATTCCGCTTAAAGCTGGGTTTATCCAATGCTCATAATGGTTATAACGTTCAATATAGCCTTGGCGGTGCTGTGTTTAGGCGTCGCCAGAAAACTCCATCGAATGAAACAGTCTCTCAAACGTGCCACATGCTGGCTGACCCAAGCAGAACGCAATACCCATATTATTCTCCACAGTGCTCCCAGCTCTATCTTATTAGGACAAATTGGGGCACAGTATGGAAAGAAACAGCTCATAGGACTTAGCCAGCTTCAGCAGCAGTTTGTTCGCTTGGCAGCACTCTTACAACTGCTCCAGTGGATTAATCATGGGCCGATTTGCCCCATACCCAAACGCTTATCCGTCAGTGGCAAAGAACGTTTGGCAAAAAACATTAAGCACGAACCCAATTGATTAACCCCAATCTATGGCAAAGCAACGGTCAGGACTACTCTTAGCTGGATTTTTGGTAGGGACAGCAGTAGGGGCTGTCGCAGGGCTACTCTATGCGCCCAAAACGGGTCGAGAAACCCGCCAGCTTCTCAAAAAATCAGCCGATGCCCTCCCCGATCTTGCCGAAGATTTATCCAATAACCTTCAGGTTCAGGCAGGTCGGCTCTCAGAATCAGCCATCCATCAATGGGATGAAACCTTAGTTCGACTGCGCGAAGCCCTGGGTGCAGGTGTTGAGGCTGCAAATGCTCAGCGTCGAGGGGTGGAAGGGCAATCGCCCAAAGACAATTCCCAATAAACCCTCACCGAAGGCAGTACAGGCTTAGAAAGCCAATGACTGGCTAGATTTTCATCCTGACATCGCTTAAACTGCGCCTTAACACATCCTTTTAATCGTGTCGTGTTAGGACACCCGTGACTGAACCCATTTTTTGGCTTGTTTGTTCGCTTCTGTTAGTCGCCGTGTGCTTGACTGCGGTTTTGATGACCGCCATTCCGGCATTACGTGAGCTAGCGCGTGCATCCCGTAGTGCCGAAAGGCTGTTTGATACCCTGCACAAAGAACTACCCCCCACCCTAGAATCCATCCGGCTCACAGGCTCAGAAATTAGCGGCTTAACCGATGACCTCAGCGGCGGCGTCGAAAGCGCAGGCAATGTCGTCAAACAAGTCGATCAAGGGCTTCGAGTGGCGCAGCGCCAAGTCAAAGAAGCAAGTGTTTTAACCCAAAGCGTCTGGACAGGTGTTCAGGTGGCCTGGAAAACCCTCACAAAGCCCTCCAAGAAACGCAAATCTCAACGCCCTTCTGCCACTGCCCAAGTGCAGGATTCAACCTACCCAGACCCAAAAGATAAGGCGAATGCCTCTAGCGTGCGATCGCCTTTGGCACAACAACCTTCCCCAGATTCCCCAGACCGATCTGCTGAACCCTCAAACCTGCCTGTCAATGCCAATCCCACAGGTGCGGCCTATGCCGTGGAACAGCGCATAGCACGAGAAGCTGAGCCATCCGCTTCCGAACTCGACTAGCCCAAACCGCTCCGCAAATCGTTCACCAAACACGCTATCTTGTAAGAAACGTAAACATAAATTAAGATTTGTGAGAACAGCAGGCCATTAGATTTTTCTAATGGACAGTTCTAACGACTGTCAAGCATCCCCATTCACTCACAAAAGTAGGTGATATAGTGGCTGCGAGGTTTGCATTTTTCTGGTTATTGTGGTTGTAAGGAGCGTCGAATAATGGGTATCCCGTTAAAACAAGCAGTTGAAATTGGATCTTATCTAGTCAAGCAGCGACTGATGGGTCGTAAGCGGTTTCCGCTGGTTTTAATGCTGGAGCCACTCTTTCGCTGCAATTTGGCCTGCACAGGCTGCGGCAAAATCCAGCACCCCCTGGAAGTGCTTCGCCAAAACCTAACGCCAGAGCAATGCTTTAAAGCAGCTGAAGAATGCGGTGCGCCTGTGGTTTCTATCCCAGGTGGAGAACCCTTACTTCATCCCCAGATTGATGAAATTGTTGCGGGGCTGATTGAGCGACGTAAGTTTGTGATCATGTGCACCAACGCGATTTTGCTAGAGAAAAATCTGCACAAGTTTAAGCCTTCGCCTTACTTCACCATCATGGTTCACCTGGATGGCCCTCGTGAACTCCATGACAAGAGCGTGGATCGCGAGGGTGTATTTGATGTTGCAGTGGCTGCAATCAAGGCCGCTAAAGCCAAGGGATTCCGCGTCAGCACCAACACAACCGTATTTGATGGCGCTGACCCCAAGGTAATGCAGGAGTTCTTTGATTTCTTGACCGAGCTGGGTACCGATGGTATCAACGTCTCTCCTGGCTACAGCTACGAGTGGGCACCGGATCAGGAGCATTTCCTCAAGCGTGAAAATACGAAAGCCTTATTCCGTGAAATCTTGGCTCCCTATAAGTCTGGCAAGAAAAAATGGAGTTTTTACCATAATCCTCTGTTCTTAGACTTCTTGACGGGCGAAAAAGACTACGAATGCACCCCTTGGGGTAGCCCCAGCTATAGCGTGTTGGGCTGGCAAAAGCCCTGCTATCTGCTCAATGAAGGCTACTATGAAAGCTTCCAAGAGCTGTTAGATAAGACCAATTGGGCTGAGTACGGTCACACCAGCGATAATCCTCAGTGCCAAGACTGTATGGTGCACTGCGGTTATGAGCCAACTGCGGCAATGGATGCCATGCAGCCTGCCAATATGGGCCGTGCGATGGCTAGCTTGTTCGGTTAATGACATAACTCTTATTCTGCAAAGGCTAGAGTATATCCACAAGCTGAATTTTCGCTGAGCACCCTGCATTCCCCTCTTATAAAGCTGCGATGTACACACAAGTCTGATTTCTTTTAAATACCCTGCATTAGCCCCCCCAGCCCCTCAATTCTGGGGGGAGAAATCCAAAGTCTTGGGCCATTTCTCTAAGTTCTGAGAAGAAATCCATTGTCTCGGGCCATTTCCCCCCAGAATTGGGGGGCCAGGGGGGCCAGTGCAAAGACCTTTGGAATTTTCCAAAACTTGTGTGTACACCTTAGGGAAGGCTGGGTTGAGCGTGAGCATTAGAAATTGATTTACAATTTATTGAGCGCAAATAAATTTCCATCATGGCTGCAAAAGTTGAGTTATATACCTGGGCCACTTGTCCCTTCTGCATTCGTGCCAAGCACCTTTTAAAAAAGAAGGGCGTAGATTTTATTGAGTACAGTATTGACGGCGATGAAGCCGCACGAGCCGTGATGTCCCAGCGTGCCAATGGGGGCCGCTCCGTGCCACAAATTTTTATTAACGATGTCCATGTGGGTGGTTGCGACGATATCCATGCACTGGATAGAAAGGGTAAACTAGATGGCCTACTCAACGGTTGAGCATTGCCGTTAAAGGATTAACCCGTGAAACTCGCATTTATTGTTGACCCGATCGCCCGACTCGATCCTGGACACGATACGAGCGTTGCCCTAATGGAGGCTGCTCAAAATCAAGGTCATGAGGTTTGGGTTTGCCAAGCGCAGGATCTTCAGGTCGTGGCAGGAAAAGCATGGGCTTTACTGCAACCCATTTCCCTTGAGCCGATTCCGTTGGTGGATGGGCATTGGCAGGTGCCTCAACCTTGGTATACCCTTGGGGATGCCGCTCGGATGTCGCTAGAACACATGGACGCAGTGTTTATGCGCAAGGATCCGCCGGTAGACACGGCTTATCTGTATGCGACCTACTTGCTAGATTTTGTTGATCCCGAAAAGACACTGGTGGTGAACCATCCCCAAGGGCTGAGGGCGGCGAACGAAAAAATGTTTGCGCTCCAGTTTGCAGATGCCATTCCAGAGACGATTGTGACCCAGAACAAACAAACCATCCGAGAGTTTGTGGAAGCCAAGGGGTTAGCGGTGCTCAAGCCCTTAGGCGGCAAGGGCGGCGAAGGGATTTTGCTGATGGAGGCGGGCGATCGCAATCTCAACTCCCTCGTCGAAATCAGCACCTTCCAGGGTCAGCTCCCTGTGATGGTGCAGGAATATTTGCCCCAGGCTCAAGACGGCGATAAGCGCATTATTATGCTGGATGGTGAACCTATTGGAGCCGTCAACCGCATCCCCGCAGGGAAAGAATTTCGGGGCAACATGGCAACGGGCGGACGGGTAGCGCAGTCCGCGTTAACAGAACGGGAGCAAAAAATTTGTGCCCAGCTTGCCCCGACGCTGCAAAAAAATGGGCTAATATTTGTGGGAATTGATGTCATTGGGGGCTACCTCACAGAAATCAATGTCACCAGCCCTACGGGGATCCGAGAGATTGATCGGCTGGATGGGGTGCGTCTGGGCGATCGCGTCATGACGTGGCTAGCAACTGAAAATAAACGAGGTTATCGACAGATCTAATGGACAAGCAACCTACGGTTCTGGTAACGGGGGGAGCGGGATACATAGGTTCCCACGCAGTTTTGGCGCTCAAGGAAGCAGGCTATCGCGTGGTGGTGTTGGACAATTTGGTCTACGGCCATCTTGATATTGTTGAGACGGTGCTAGATGTTGAATTTGTGCATGGCGACATTAGCGATCGTCCCCTCCTCGATCAACTCTTTCAGACCTATCCCATTGATGCCGTCATCCACTTTGCCGCCTATGCCTACGTGGGTGAATCTGTCACAAACCCAGCCAAATATTACCGCAATAACGTGGTGGGCACTCTGACGCTGCTTGAGGCAATGGTGCAGGCAGAGGTCTTTAAGATTGTGTTTTCTTCCACCTGTGCCAGCTACGGCAATCCCCACCAGATACCCATTCCAGAGGATCATCCCCAGTCGCCCATTAATCCCTACGGGATGAGCAAGCTGATGGTGGAGCAAATCTTAGAAGATTTTGATCGTGCTTATGGGCTGCGATCGGTACGTTTCCGGTATTTCAATGCGGCGGGTGCTGATCCCCAAGGACGCCTAGGGGAAGATCATTCACCAGAGACCCATTTGATTCCGTTGATCTTGCTGACGGCCTTAGGACAACGGGAGCACATCACGGTATTTGGGACAGACTACAAAACCCCTGATGGTACCTGTATTCGAGACTATATCCACGTTAGCGATTTAGCCGACGCTCACATTTTGGGGCTGAAGTATTTGTTAGATGATGGCGAAACCTCGGTCTTTAATTTGGGGAACGGGGAAGGATTTTCGGTAAAAGAAGTGATTACTGCCGCAAGAGAAATCACTGGGCTTCCCATTACGGTTGAAGAAGGGCCTCGTCGTGCCGGAGACCCCGCGATTCTAATAGGGAGTGCAACGAAAGCTCGGAAGGTCTTGGGATGGGATCCTCAATATAATCAGATTGAGGTTATTCTTGACCATGCTTGGCGTTGGCACCAAAAGCGTCACGGGACGCCTGAAATCTAGGTTTACGCAATACTGTCTAGATTCACAGCATCTGGCTCATGAACCAGATGCTCTTCTAGAAAGGCATGAACCAATGCCTGTAAATCCTCTCGCTTAATCTCCAGAATTTGATCGGGATCATGGCGCTGATCGAGAAAGAGAAAGCTATCGACATTCTCAAACGAAAAGAACTGAAATAAAAGCTGCACTACTGGCACTGGCACCGCAATCAGGTCATCAGATTTGCCTGCTTGGGTTGCGTCGGCAAGATTTGCATAGGCATAGAGTACCGTTTTTTCCAATTCACCCTGGGTGCGATGTTGAAGGGTTGTGACCTGCCACTGCTGCTGGAAATTCTGTAATACATAATATTTGGGATGACCCAGACCTTGAGCTAATTCACTCAATGCCTTGGCAACGACCTGAACCCCTTCTCGGGTAACTTCATCGTCAGGGGCATTGTCAATTAATGCCTGAATTTGATTCTGTAAATTCATGGGCAGTCCTCCATTTTGCCAGTCACCGCGCATTTCAGCGCAATATGACCGTTTCCAGCACTACCATACCCTAGCTCGGCTAAATTTTGCGCGGGGGCGTTTGATTAGAGTTTTGTGCCGCACTCAGGGCAAAAACGATTATGCAGCGTATTTTTGGCACCGCACCCACTGCAATACACCAGTTCTGCCGCCCGATCTAGTACTCGCTCTGGTAAACCAATCATTTGAGCATTGCTCTTGCCCGGTGCCACCATGGGATAGCAATTCTCATCCCGTGTGACATGGGCATCGAGGAGCACAGGGCCATCATGGGCTAGCATTTCGGCGATCGCCCCTTCCAATCCATCTCGTTGATTCACTACAATTCCCTTGATCCCAAAGGCTTCGGCAAGCTTCACAAAGTTAGGCACACCGCTATCCATATTGGAATTAGAATAGCGCTCTCCATAGAACGCCTCCTGCCACTGACGCACCATTCCTTGCCAGAAGTTGTTAATGATGACGGTTTTAACCTTAATGCCGTACTGCGCTAAGGTGCCTAGCTCTTGCAAGTTCATTTGAAAACTGGCATCACCGCTAATACAGATCACCTGCTGATCGGGGAGGGCCACTTGGGCACCCATTGCAGCGGGCATCCCAAAGCCCATAGTGCCCAGTCCGGCACTAGAGATCCATTGGCGTGGGCCATTCTTCAAAAACTGAGCCGCCCACATTTGGTGTTGCCCCACATCGGTGGTGTAGTAGGCATTGGGCGCTTGCTGCGCTACGCCTACAATCACTTCTTGGGGAGAAAGCTTGCCTTCGGGATAGGGCACCACGAGGGGATAGTCTTCGCGCCAGCGGTGGATACGGGTGAGCCAAGCGTGGGTGTCAGGTTTTTGGCTCGCGTCGAGGCTGTAGGCAAGTTTGAGTAACTCCTGCAAAACAGGTTTAACGCTCCCCACAATGGGGACTTCTGGCACACGGTTTTTGCCCACTTCAGCGGGATCAATGTCAATATGGATGACCTTTGCTCTGGAGGCAAATTCTTCTAGCTTGCCCGCCACACGGTCGTCAAACCGAGCGCCCACCGCAATTAGTAAATCGCATTCAGTCACAGAAAAGTTGGCATAGGCCGTGCCGTGCATCCCTAGCATCCCCAGGCCAAGGGGATGACGCTCATCAAAGGCACCTTTGCCCATGAGGGTGGTGGTAACAGGAATTTGAAACCACTCGGCTAAGGCTTTTAATTCGGTATGGGCATCGGAGGTAATGGCACCTCCACCCACGTACAGCAAAGGCTGTTTGGATTCCTGAATCAGCTTGAGGGCATTGGAGATTTGACGGGTATTACCTTTCACCGTTGGACGATAACCAGGGAGATTCACTTGGCCAGGATCGACCGCTTCATAGTCAAATTCTTGTAAGCCAATGTCTTTGGGCACATCCACCAAGACTGGCCCTGGACGACCTGAGTTTGCAATGTAAAAGGCTTCGGCGACAATGCGCGCAATTTCTTTGGGATCGCGCACTACGTAGGAATGCTTCACGATGGGCAGGGTAATGCCAAAAATATCGGTTTCTTGGAAGGCATCACTGCCAATGACGTTGCTGGGCACTTGCCCCGTAATCACCACCATCGGAATGGAGTCCATATGGGCGGTGGCAATGCCTGTGACGAGATTGGTTGCTCCAGGCCCAGAGGTACCAAAGCAGACCCCTACTTTTCCGGTTGCCCTGGCATAGCCATCGGCGGCATGGGCTGCGCCCTGCTCGTGGCGCACCAAAATATGTTGAATGTCACCGCGCTCCTCGAAGCGATAGACCTCGTCATAAATGGGCAGAATTGCACCACCAGGATAGCCAAAGATGTGATCAACACCATGGCGCTTTAAACTATCAAGTAGGGCAAATGCTCCGGTTGCACGCACGGTCTAGACCTCTCAAACCAATCGTAAATTTTATCGAGAATATTAATGGGTGCTCGTCATAGAGCGCAAAACGCGAGTAAGGCTCAAATCTGTAGCGAAGTATCCTAAAAGTTATTTCAACCCTTAGGGATAGATTCTAAGTGTAGTGTTTTATACAGGCGCTGTCGAGAATATTTAGGCACTTCTTGACATTGTAGTAACAACTCCCGCCGTCAAACGCCCAGAGTGTTGTGACGGCGGAAGTTGCCATTAATAATGGAGCCGTGAGTTTCTAGGTATCGTAGTGACCTAGAATCCAACGACGATGATGATTTACCCTCTCATAATGGCCTGCAATCCACTTCTGATGCCGATGACCTGTGCTTTGTGAATATTTGGGATTTCGATGATTGTCGTAGCCTCGATTGTCTCTGTAATCAGCCCCTTGCTGACGGTCATTGGTATTGTTTCGATTGTCTCGCAATGTCGGGCTTTGCTGATGACTGTAGTTATAGCTCTGGTTTGATAGCTCGGCGGATGCAGGATTGGGGATAACACACAGGGCGGCAAGGGGTAGGGCAAGTGCGATAGTTGCAATGATGCGTTTCATAAGTTTTGTCCGTATTCGATTGGAATACACACATCCTATGGGTTACAACCCTTTCGCCGATAGGATCTCAGCTCCTATTTCATCTGGTTCTCAGGGACTCTTTTGCAGTAGACCTTTAGGACTAGAACCAGCTCGATCTGGACTCAGCTTCGCATTCTCCTTCCACATGAGACACGATCACTACTCGCCAAGGGGTTTGGCTTTGCCTTGCCGTACCCCGAGCGGAAGTTTTGAGCGCCCCAACGCATTGCGCCAGTTCTCCATGTAAATATAAAAAACGGGGGTGAGATAAAGCGTCAAAATTTGAGAGAACAGCAATCCTCCTACAATGGCAATACCCAAGGGACGGCGGGCTTCTGAGCCAGTCCCAGACCCGAATGCAATGGGTAAGGTGCCAATGAGTGCCGCCATCGTCGTCATCATGATGGGGCGAAACCGAACCATGCAGGCCGCAAAAATCGCATCAGCGGGGCTTTTACCCTCTTTTCGCTGGGCTTCAATGGCAAAATCCACCATCATAATGCCATTTTTCTTGACGATGCCCACGAGCAAAATAAGGCCAATAAAGGAGTAGAGGTTGAGATCCACGCCAAACATTAACAGCGTAAGCAAAGCCCCAAATCCAGCGGAGGGCAACCCCGACAAAATGGTGAGGGGATGGATAAAGTCTTCATAGAGAATGCCCAAGATAAGGTAAATCACCAAAATCGAGACCATCAACAGCATGCCTAGATCACTCAAGGATTTTTCAAACACTTGGGCTGAACCTTGGAAGCTAACGGCAATAGAGTCTGGCAAGATTTGATTGGCAAGTTGCTTGATAGACGCTGTGGCTTGGCTTAGGGAGGTTCCAGGCAATGTATCAAAGGAAAGGGTGGCGGAGGGCAACTGACTGAGGTGGTTGACGGTGAGAGGGCCGACAGTTTGGGTGATGGTGGCGATCGCACTCAACGGCACCATCTTTCCCCCATTAGCCTGCACATAGAGCAGCGAAAGCGCAGTCGGATCCTTCTGAAATTCAGGTTTTAGTTCTTGGATGACATAAAACTGATTGTTGGGGGTATAAATGGTTGAAACTTGGCTAGATCCGTAGGCTGCACTTAAGGTCTTTTGCACCTGTTCTGCGGTGATGCCAAGGGTGGCGGCTTTATCCTGATCTACCTTTACCTGCACCTGGGGCGTATTGAGCTGTAGATCGCTATCAACCCCTCGCAGTCCAGATAATAGGCTGACTTCTTTCACCAAGCGGGGTAGGTATTGACGAAGGTCTTGTAAGTTTGAACTTTGCAAGGTGAATTGATAGGGAGAATTGGTCTGCTGCCCACCAATGGGGATAGCGGGCGGTGCCTTTAGAAACGCTTGGATACCCGCCACCCTTCGGAGTTTTGGCGTTAATTCTAGGATGATGTCCTCGGCGTTGAGTTGACGCTGCTCTCGGGGTTTGAGACGAATCACAATCCGGCCTGAATTTACAGATGGGTTGGGTCCACTGGCTCCCACCACTGAGTTAAGGGCCTCAATATTGGGATCTTTGCGGAGGATATCGACAATCTTTTGTTGGTGTTTGAGCATAGACTCAAAGGAAATGTCCTGGGCCGCCTTTGTGCTTGCCGTAATTTGACCCGTATCTTCCGTGGGAATAAAGCTTTTAGGGACAACATTATATAGATGAAGGGTCAGCACCAGTAAAATGACGAACCCAATCAGGGTGACGAGCCGATATTTTAAGACAGGTCTGAGGGTCCACTCATAAAAGTGCAGCAGGTGATTAAACCCAGCTTCAATGACCTGAAAGAAACGATTTTGCTGAGCGGATTTCAAGAACCGACTGCTTAGCATGGGCGTGAGGCTGAGGGAGACAAATCCAGAGATCAAGATGGTGACGGAGATGGTGACGGCAAATTCATGAAAGAGCTGCCCAATCAATCCGCTCATAAACAAAATGGGAATAAACACCGCCACCAGGGAGAGCGTCATAGACACAATGGTGAAGCTAATTTCTTGAGAGCCTTTGAGCGCCGCCTCTAGAGGTGCTTCTCCCATTTCTCGGTGTCGCACGATATTTTCGAGAACCACAATCGCATCGTCCACCACAAACCCAACCGACAGGGTAAGCGCCATCAAAGAAATGTTATTGAGGGAAAACCCGCAGAGGTTCATGACGGCGAAGGTGCCAATAATGGCAACGGGGATAGCCAAGCTGGGAATGATCGTAGCGGGGAGGTTGCGTAAAAACAAGAAAATGACCAGCACCACCAGTCCAATGGAAATCAGCAACGAGAACTTTACATCCTCGACCGAAGCGCGCACCGTGAGAGAGCGATCATACAGAACCCCCATTTGAATGGACTGAGGCACCTGTGCCCGAAGGGTGGGCATCATCTGTTTGATAGCATCTACAATTTGGACGGTGTTGGCTCCAGGTTGGGGCTGCACGGCTAGGACGATCGCCGGACGGTTGGTCACAGTCTTGTCGCTATAGCGATTGGAAATGAGGGGATTTTGGTTGCCATCAATCACATCGCCCAAGTCTTGTAGCCTTACTGCTGCTCCATTGTGATAACTCACAATCAGCGATTCGTAGTCTGCGGCCTTCTTAAGCTGACCGTTGGCTTTGATGAGATAGCGTTTGTCGGGACCCGTGAGCATCCCTGTCGGCAGTTCAACATTGCCCTGCTGGATAGCGGCTCTGATCTGCTCCAATCCAATCCCGCGTGCTGCGAGTTCCCGTGGGTCAAGCTGCACCCGCACAGCAAACTGTTTTTGACCGTAAATTTGCACCTGTGCTACACCATCAATCATGGAAATGGGTTGAGCCAGGGTAATTTCAGCGTACTCATTCACCGTGGAAATGGGCTGGGTTTCTGAGTACAGATAAAGGTAATAAATGGGCGAGACGGAGGGGTTGACTTTTCGATAGGTGGGTGGCTTGGGCATGCCAGAGGGAAGTTGCCCAGCGGCGGCGGAGATAGCGGCCTGGACATCTTTGGCGGCATCCGATACTTTGCGGCTGAAGTCAAACTGAAGGGAAATGCTGGTAGTACCCGTTGCGCTGGTGGAGTTAAAGGAATTGAGTCCAGCAATTTCGGTAAACTGTCGCTCTAGGGGAGCGGCGACGGCGGAGGCCATCGTTTCTGGGGTGGCACCAGGCAGACTGGCGGACACCTGAATAGACGGAAATTCCACGTTGGGCAAGGCGCTGATGGGCAACTGCGTATAGCTCAACAGCCCAAAAAACAAAATGCCAAGCATGACCAGGGTAGTCATCACAGGGCGACGGATAAAAATTTCTGAAAGGTTCATGATCCTTATTGACCTTCGCTGACAGAAACCGTTGGGTGTGGCTTATTCTGGGTTAGATTTTTGCGCCAAGCCTCAATGTAGGTATAAAACACAGGGGTGAGGTATAGGGTCAAAAACTGAGAAAACAGTAGCCCGCCCACCACCGCAATGCCCAGCGGTCGGCGCGACTCCGAGCCAGCGCCTAGGCCAAGGGCAATGGGTAAAGTGCCCATCAGCGCCGCCATCGTCGTCATCATAATGGGGCGAAACCGCACCAGACAGGCTTGATAGATCGCTGCCGCAGGGCTTTTGCCCTCTTTGCGTTGGGCTTCAATGGCAAAATCCACCATCATAATGCCGTTTTTCTTGACGATGCCCACAAGCAAAATAATGCCGATGAAGGAGTAAACGTTTAGCTCGACGTGGAACAGCATGAGGGTGAGGATGGCTCCAAATCCCGCTGAGGGTAGGCCGGACAGGATGGTGATGGGGTGCAAGAAGTCTTCGTACAGAATGCCGAGGATGAGGTAGATAACGAGAATGGCGATCGCCAACAGCATCCCCAAACTAGGCAGCGAACTCTGAAACACCTGACTTGCCCCCTTAAAGCTTGTAGAGACGCTGGCGGGAATGATTTCTTTCACGAGGTCTTCAACCACCTGAGTGGCTTCTCCTAAAGAGACTCCGGCAGACAAGTTAAAAGAGATTGTGGCAGCACTTGCGCGACCCTCGTGGTTCACCATCAGAGGGCCAACCCCTTGAGATAGGGTGGCAAAGGTATTGAGCGGCACAGGCGTTCCGCTGCTGGAATTGATGTAGAGCGCAGCGAGGGAATTAATATCCTGCTGGTACCGTGGCTCTAGCTCCAAAATGACTTGGTATTGGTTGCTGGTGGCGTAAATCGTAGAGACTTGGTAGCCGCCGTAGGCATTTCTGAGGGTATTTTCGATTTGCTGGGCGGTAATGCCCCGTGCTGAAGCCTGATCGCGGTTAATGTCGAGGGTGACTTGCGCGGTTTGCTGTAAGTCGCTGTTCACGTCCTGGAGTTGGGGCAGTGCCTTAAGGCGATCGACAAGCTGCGGTACGGACTGCTCTAGAGTGGCGCTATCAGAACTCTGAAGCAAAAGCTGGTATAGCCCTGTAGTCTGCTGGGTGCCAATGGGAATGGCGGGTGGATTTTGCAGAAAGACATTGATGCCAGGAATGGCTGCAAGCTTGGGACGCAATGTTTCAATAATCTCTTCTGCGCCAGCATTCCGCTGTGCCCTAGGCTTGAGCCGAATCAATAGGCTACCAGAGTTGCCTGGAACCGCTGCCCCGCCGCCACTGGCGCTAGAACCTGCCCCAATATTGGAATTCACCGCATCTACGTTCGGGTTTTGCCGGATGAGGGCAACTACCTCCTGCTGGTGACGGGCTAAGGCATCAAAGGATGCATCCTGCGCGGCTTGGGTAATACCCGTGATTTTTCCGGTGTCTTCACTGGGGATAAATCCTTTGGACACGACGGCAAACAGCCCCACCGTGACGATTAGCAGCACCGCCGACAAAATCATGGTGGTGCGGTGGTACTTCAAAACCTTTTTGAGGCTCCAGTCATAAAGCCCTAAGATCGCCTCAAATCCGCGCTCGGAAGCTTGGTAGAGCCGACTTTGCTGGGCATGGTTTGCCGGACGCAAAAAGCGGCTGCACAGCATGGGGGTAAGACTTAAAGAGACAAACCCTGAAACCAGGATAGAAACGGCGATCGTCACTGCAAATTCATGGAACAGCCGCCCCAGCAGATCCCCCATAAACAGCATGGGAATAAACACCGCCACCAGGGAGAGCGTCATGGACAAAATCGTAAAGCTGATTTCCCGTGAGCCATTCAATGCGGCATCTAGGGGACTTTCTCCCATTTCCATATGGCGCACAATATTTTCGAGCATCACGATCGCATCATCGACCACAAACCCCACCGAAAGCGTCAACGCCATCATCGACAGGTTATCGAGGGAGTAGTCGAGCTGGTGCATAACTGCAAAGGTGCCAATCAGAGAGACGGGCAGCGCCAAACTGGGAATGAGGGTGGCGGAGACGTTCCGTAAAAATAGGAATATGACCAGAATCACCAGACCAATGGTTAGCAGCAGGGTGAACTGTACGTCGGCAATCGACTCACGAATGGAAGCCGACCCATCGTATAGCACCCCAATTTCAACGGAGGCCGGAATCTGGGTCTGGAGCGTGGGCAGAAGCTTCTTGATGGTGTCTACCACCTGCACCGTGTTGGTTCCAGGCTGACGTTGGATGCTTAAAACAATGGTGCGCGTATCGTTAAGCCAGCTTGCGACCTGATTATTTTCAACCCCGTCAATCACTTGACCTAGCTGCTCTAGATAAACGGGAGAACCCTGCTTATAGGCCACAATCAGCCTACGGTAGGCAGCAGCATTCTGGAGCTGACCGTTGGTTTGAACGGAGTAGTTTTTGAAGCTTCCTGACAGGCTTCCGGTGGGGAGGTTGACGTTGCCCTGTTGAATGGCGGTTTGGACTTGCTCTAAGCCAATTTGGCGACTGGCAAGCCGTTGGGGATCGAGCTGAATGCGGGCCGCATATTTTTGTGCGCCGTAGACCTGCACCTGCGCCACGCCACTGATGGTGGAAAGTTTCTGAGCCAGATAGGTTTCGCCGTAGCTGTTCACTTCTGACAGTGGCAGGGTGGGGGACTTGAGATACAGGTACAGAATGGGCTGGTCAGCAGGATTAACTTTGCTGTAGGTGGGCGGATTGGGCAAGTCGTTGGGGATTTGACCGGAGGCGGCGGCGATCGCCGATTCCACATCCTGGGCCGCATCGTCAATACTGCGGTCAATGTTGAACTGGAGCGTAATTTGGGTTTGACCGAGGGTGCTGGTGGAGTTGAGGGAGTCTAGGCCAGCAATACTAGAAAACTGCTTTTCTAAAGGACGCGCCACCGAAGCCGCCATTGTTTCAGGGCTGGCACCTGGACGTGAGGCTGTGACCTGAAGGGTTGGGTAGTCTACGCTCGGCAGATCGCTGATAGGCAATAGGCGATAGCTCATGAACCCAAAGATGAGAATCGCCGCCATCACTAAGGTCGTCATGATGGGGCGACGGATGAACAGTTCTGAGAGGTTCATGAATCCCCTCCCTGTGGTTTTTTACTGCGGCGATGTTTTTTGGGCTGTGCTGTGGGATTACTCGTAGCGTTGGCAGCGGGTTGAACGGTGGATGGTTCTCCTTTAGAATCTGGAGCATTGGCGCTGGTCTTAGTGCGGATTTTGCTGCCTGTGACGAGGTTGGCTTGACCATCAATGACAATGCGATCGCCCACATTCACACCCTGCTGCACCACCGCCAACCCCTGATAGGTGCTGCCCACCTTAACCGGAGCATTGATCACCGTATCGTCTGCTTTCGCGATAAACACAAACTGACCATTGGGTCCATTTTGTACTGCTTGGGACGGAATGACGGTGGCGTTGGCTTCAGTTTTGAGAGTGAGGGTTGCGTTCACAAATTGTCCAGGCCAGAGTTTTGCATCGGCGTTATCGAAGTCGCCAATGAGCTGAACCGTTCCTGTAGCGTTGTCTACGGTGTTGTTAATAAAACCCAACACCCCTGGAATGGTTTTCCCATTGCCGTTGGCAAACCCCACATCCACCCGCAGCTTTCCATTTTCTAGTCGGCGCTGAACCTCAGACAAATTCACTTCCGGCACGGAAAACGCCACCTGAATGGGACGGGTTTTGATAATGTTCACCAAGGGGGAAGTGCTATTGGCCTGCACCACGTTCCCTTCTGTCACAAGCACATTGCCCACCCGTCCATCAATGGGGGCATAGATTTTGGTATAGGACAGCAGCACTTTGGCATTATTGAGCGCCCCGCGATCGCCGTTTGCCACTGCCTCCGCATTATCAATTGAAGCGCGATCGCCATCTACCACCGCTTCAGCATTTTGAATGGCAACGCGATCGCTTTTGAGGACGGCCTCGGCATTGGCGATCGCCTGTTGACTTCCCTGAGTGGTTGCGGATGAAGACTGACTGTTGGCTGAAAACTGTTGCGCCTGATCGCGGCTAATGGCCCCTTGCTTGTATAGATTGTCGTAGCGATTGCTGGTCGCTTGGGCGTACTTTGCCTGGGCCAAATCCTTGGCTAGGTTGGCTCGGGCTTGGCCCACAAAGGCTAAATCTTTTTCGACGGTTGCCTTCGCCTGCTCAACCTGACCCAGGTCTTTTGCTAAAGTCGCTTTTGCTTGATTGACGACAGCCAAGTCTTTTGCTAACGCTCCCTGCGCTTGCTGAAGGGAAGCCCGCTGTGATCGGTCATCCAGGGAAAACAAAAGCTGCCCTTTTTCTACGTCCTGCCCTTTCTTGAAAAATACCCCTGTGATGCGCCCACCCGCCTGGGGCGTAACTGCAACGGTGGAGCTGGCCTGCACATTGCCAATGGCCTGAATCTGAATGGGTACGCTTTTTTGGGTCGCGATCGCCACAGTGACAGGGGTAATCTGAGATCGCCTTGCCCCTGCCTTATCCTGACTCTGTTCGGGCTTAGCACCAGCACGGAGGACGAAAAATCCTAAGGTGCCGATCAACACCACTCCCACTAATGATGTCCCAATCGGACGTTTCTTCATCAGGTTTGGGAGTGCCCTTACAAAAACCACCTTTGAACCCTCATTGACGGTCTGATCATGCATGAGAGCATCTCCTAGAACCAAGTTCCTGACCTTTATCTTAAGTAAGGCGCTGAAAGTTCTACAAGGATCAAAAGTACTAAATTATTCCAAGGCGATTCTCATTGGCATGCTTAATCTTAATTGTCTGGATAGGCTTTCTCTGAGGAAAGTCTTAAATTACTCCGCCAAGCCCAAATGCCGACGAGCGCGACTGAAATCCCGATCGCAAGCAGCACGCCATGAACTGAGGATGTGGCGTCAGCAAGGACTGCGGCGATCGCCAGGGGCAAGCTCAGGGCGATGTTGATTAAGTTATTTTGCACCCCAAACACCTTGCCCCGCATCTCTGGCAGGGTACGGGTTTGGATCAGCGTCTGCATGGGCACACCGATAAAGGCCGCACCCAGCCCCAGCAATACGCTTATAGACAAGACAATATGCATCATCCCTTTGTCTTTGACAAAGAAATATCCGACTAAAGCCATCCCCATGGTTAAGAACCCGATGAGTGGGAGGGGTAGGCGCTTGAAGCGATCGCCCCACTGCCCCAAAACGGCGGCTCCCAAGATCAGCCCTATGCCTGCACAGGACAGGATAAAGCTGAATTCCTTTGGATCTTCTTTAATGGTCTCTAAAAATCCTGGCGCAAGGGCAATCAGTGCCGCTAAAACACTGTACAAAATGGCAAGCTGAATCATCGCGTTGCTGAGCAGGCGATTTTTCTGAATATACTTAAGCCCCTGTTTAAATTCTTGCCAGGGATGCTGTTGCTTAGCATCGACAGCCTTATCTTCTTTGAAGGGAAGCAATGCCAGAATAACGGCGGCAAAAATATAAAGGCCACCCACAAAATAGGTCCCGCCATAAGTGCCACCCCAGCTACTTGCCCAGGCCAGCAGGACAGGACAGATTGCAAACCCAACCACAAATGAACCAATCATGGTGGTGCTAAACAGCGCATTGGCAGGCATTAAAAGCTTCCGCTCTACTAAAACCGCAATGCTGGCCTGCTCTGCGGGGGCAAAAAACTGCGTCAAAATCGATTCAATAATCGCAATCAACAGTAGAAAGATGAGCTGCTTTGGCAGAAACGGAATCAGAAAAATAATCAGTCCTCGCCCCAAATTACTGGCCCACAGAATTTGTTTTTTCGACCAGCGATCTACAAAAATACCAGCGGCAAACCCTAGAAAGACTGCGGGTAGGGTATTGGCCATCATGACCGAAGCCTTTGCCGTGTTGCTGGGAAAGTCGGGGGTAATGTAGTGGATCACCAAATCAATCAGCAGGACAAAAAAAATCTTGTCAGCAACCTGGGAAACAATCTGACCAATCCACAGAATTACGAAGGGACGGTTTTTCATTAAGGCACGGTAGCCACTGCCGTTGCCCGAAGATTGAAGTTCAGAGGTTGACATAGACAATATGACGACAGATGCGAAAGGGGACGGAATCTAACGATATCGCGGCATAGGGTGGTGATATCTCAATGACGAGTATCGCACACCCCGTCCAAGGCTTTAATTCTCTAGGGCTTTAGACAATACCCTTAAAACGTCGCCTGCATGAGGTCTTCGGGCTTTAGGTTTTGATGAACCACCTGGCCATCCTTAAACCAAACTACCCGTCGAGTACTGCGGGCTACTTCGGCTTCGTGCGTCACCATCACCACAGTCATGCCTTCTGCATTAAGGTTCCCAAAAATTTCTAAAATCTCCTGGGTGGTTTTAGAATCGAGCGCTCCCGTGGGTTCATCCGCCAACAGCATGACGGGACGATTGACGATCGCCCTGGCAATGGCAACCCGCTGTTGCTGCCCCCCAGAAAGCTGAGTGGGACGGTTGTTGAGGCGATCGCCCAGTCCCACCTGTTTGAGGGCGACGATTGCCCGTTCTTTGCGTTCGGCGGCAGGTACATTGGCATAGATCATGGGCAGCATAACGTTCTCCAGTGCACTCACCTGGGACAGCAAATGAAACTGCTGAAACACGAATCCAATCTTGCGGTTGCGGATATGGGCCAACTGCCCATCGTCCATCTGGGCTACGGCTTCACCATCAAGATAGTAGCTTCCGGTTGTGGGGCGATCCAGGCAGCCAATGATGTTCATCATGGTGGATTTGCCGGAGCCAGATGCGCCCATAATGGCACAGTACTCTCCGGCGTTGACGATCAGGTTCACGTCCTTGAGAGCATTGACGATGGTTTCACCGAGACCATAGACCTTGCTGACGCCTTCAAGGCGGATGATGACCGCTGCGCGATGGGTGGAGGTCTGGTCTGAGCTGGGCGCAATGTTGAGCGGCATAGGATACATCCTTTAATTACTGCGCAAGGCCACAATGGGGTCTAGACGGGCAGCCCGCTGGGCAGGCACCACGCCAAAAAAGATGCCAATGCCGCCCGAGACGGTGACGGCTAGGGCGATCGCCGGAATGGACACGCTGGTTTTGAGGGGAGAAACGACACCCACCAAAACGACCGTACTGCTGCCAATCAAAATGCCGATAGCCCCGCCCACTGCCGAGAGAATAATGGACTCAATCAAAAACTGAATCAAAATATCGGATTGGGTGGCTCCAATGGCTTTACGAAGGCCAATTTCCTGGGTGCGCTCTGTGACGGACACCAGCATGATGTTCATGATGCCAATGCCACCCACCAAGAGAGAGATGCCTGCGATCGCCACCAGCATAATCGTCAGGGCACCTGTTACTGCGCCAATAATGCTGAGGGCTTCATCTTGAGAGCGCACTGTAAAATCGTCCTCACTCACAATTTTGTGGCGTCGGCGCAGCAGATTGGTAATTTGGTTTTTAGCCGCCGCCATTTGGGACTGGTCTTTGGCCGAAATGGAAATAAACGTCACCTCAGTGCCGTAGGGAGACGTGCGCCCCGTCAACCGATTGGCAACGGTGGAAAGGGGTACAAGTAAAACATCGTCTTGGTTGTTCCCCAAAAAAGAACCCTTGGAGGCCATGAGACCAATGATCTTAAAGGAAAGTCCCCGAACGCGCACCCGTTCTCCAATGGGGTCTTTGCCGCCAAATAAATTATCAGCAAGGTCAGAGCCAATCACCGCCACGGTTGTGCCCCGCTGCACCTCCTGCTGTGTGATAAATCGACCCCGTGCAATGTTGTAGTCGCGCACAATGGCAAACAGTTCGCTGGTGCCAATCACAAGGGTGGACTTACGTTTGCTGCCATAGACGACGGGCACCTGATTTTGAAGCTGGGGTGCGACGTAGGCGACGGCGGGCACTTGTTCGGCGATCGCCTTGGCATCCTTTAAGACCAAGGTTCTGGGAACCGTTAGAGTGCGGTTACGGGCATTATCGTTCCCTGGCACCACAAAGAGAACATTAGGACCTAAGGACTTAAACTGCTCAGTGGCAAAGCGCTGCGCCCCCTCGCCCACGCCAATCATCGCCACCACCGAAGCGTTGCCAATAATCATCCCCAACATGGTGAGGGCACTCCGTAGGCGATTTCCCGTCAGAGTCGCCGTCGCCATTTTGACGCTTTCAATTAAATCCATAGGGTGTTTAGGGTAGAGGAGGTTCGTGATCAGAGAAAAGGTTGTCTACCCAATCTAGACCGCTTAGGCAAGCCGTCTTCTCTCCCATTCTAATGACCCGAGTATTGATTGAAGGCTAAAGTAAACCCATCCACAATTTATGTCAGGATGAAATTTGGAGCATCCCAAGATCAGTTGAGTTTTCTATGTCCATCCCGACCTCTGTCCGCGTTCAGGTTCCTGCCACCACCGCTAATATTGGCCCTGGGTTTGACTGTTTGGGCGCTGCCCTCACCCTCTACAATCACTTTCAATTTACAGCACTGCCAGAAGACGCCAAAACAGACGGTCAAGCCACCCTACAGATAGAAGTGGAGGGACTAGAAGCAGCGCGAGTTCAGATAGACGCGCAAAACCTTGCTTACAAATCGTTTTGTGCTTTGTTTAGGATGCTGGAGCGCCCCATCCCAAACATACACCTAAAAATCACCCTGGGAGTTCCGCTGGCGCGGGGGTTAGGGAGTTCAGCGACGGCAATTGTAGGCGGCATCCTGGGGGCCAATGCCCTAGCCGGAAATCCTCTCAGTCAGGAGCGATTACTCCATTTAGCCATTGCCATCGAAGGACATCCTGACAATGTTGCCCCTGCATTGCTCGGCGGTTGTCAGCTATCCGCCCTTGATCCAGAGACAGAGCTTTGTGTAATGTGTCCAATTCAATGGTCAGACAAGATTGTGCCCATTGTCGCCATCCCCGATTTTGAACTCTCTACGGCAGCGGCCCGTGCGGTTTTACCCCAGCAATGTTCTTACCCAGACGCGATCTTTAATGTGGCTCATTTGGGCTTACTAATAAAAGGTCTAGAAACGGCGCAAGGGGAATGGATTCGCGTTGCGCTCCACGACCGTCTGCACCAGCCCTTTCGGACTCGCTTAATTTCAGGGTTTCCTGAGGTTCAAAAAGCAGCACTGGATGCTGGAGCGGAAGGTCTTGTCATTAGCGGAGCAGGGCCAACTTTATTGGCTTTAAGTCTCTCTGAGGTTGCCCCAGTTGTGGCAGACCAGATGCGCTTAGCATGGAAACGTCAGGGGGTTACAGCTCAAGTGAGCCTGCTTCAGATTGATGGGCAGGGCGCTACCGTAAACTCGGTCAATGTTTAGTTTATGTCATCTGTCTCTAAGCTAAACCTGAAGCCGAACCCTGAGGCTATCCACACGAAAGAAGACCTTCCAGTATTTGTAGGATTCTCATGAGCTAACGGGAATGCATCCATCATCAACAAGAACTGAATACGACAAACGGCAGCTTGCTTTTTATCGATATATCCAAGGAATTCAAAAGCAAGATGCAGTTGAAGCCATGGGTAAAATCGTGTTTCACTTCTTGAGGGAGTGGTTCAAGTTTGATTTGATCTGGATTGCCCAATGCGAACCTCAGTCCCATCTTCTGAGCGGCATTCAAGGTATTTTGCCAAAGATGACGGATCGAGATACCCTTTTTCTGCGCCGCAAACAACCCATTCTGCCAGGGGATCTCTTTGATCAGGTTCTATTGACCGGAACCCTTCAAGAAATTCCTAGCTTGAAGCAAGAGCAGCGCGTGGGAGACTGGCAGGCGATCGCCCAAGCTCAAAATATTCAAGGCTGTCTGATTTTGCCGATTCGCTATCGGCAGCAATCCTTGGGCTTGATCTTGGTGGGCACGACCCTTTGGGGTGGGAATCCCCGCCCTGAGGAAATAACGGAGCTGAAGCTCTTGGCAACCACTCTGGGGGCTGAGCTTCATCGGCTATTGAGCCAATCCGCCCCATCCTCAGCCCAGTCATCTTCAACACTTGCTATTGATACCATCGGCCAAATCTTAGCCGCAGGAACGTTTGAGGAACGGCTGCCGTTGGTCTTAGAGCAGCTCCATCAGTCTATCCACCCCACCCGATCCTGTCTTTACTGGCTGGATGCTGAGGCCCAAGTCTGCCGCCTCCACGACATCTATACTGGCCCCGTACCCCGACGCTCTGGCGCTAAAGTGATTCCAAAGCTGGATCTCTCCCTTCAGTCGATCGCATCGTTTTATCAAAGTAGTTTGCAAAATCAAACCGTGGCGATCGCAGATATGCAGGGGCTAATTACCAGCAATCAAGCCCCCACGCGTCTAATGACCATGACGAAATCGCGGGCATGGCTGAGTACGCCTATTTTTGATCGGGGTCGGCTGATTGCCGTTCTCGCGGCAGAAAACACTGATTCACGCCTTTGGAGTGAGTCTGATCGACAATCCATGCAGCTTCTAGCCAAGCTCCTCGGACAGGGAAGTCAAGAGCGCGCCAGGGATTTGGCTTTGACAAAGGATGAGCATTTTGGACTCAGTGGACTCTTGGGATCCCTTAAGAACACTTACAATGACACGGAGCAATGGAATCACGCCTTACCCCAATGCCTAGAGCTGATTGGAACCCAACTTTCGGTGCGATGGGCGGCTATTATCACCCAAGATTCAGAAAACCAAGACTTTCGGTGCCAAGCTCAGTTTTATTCTAAGAAAAAGCACCAGCCCTTAGCAGATCGGCTTCCAGAGCTGAGTGCAGTAGATGCCAAAATGTTGGCTCGAATGTCTAGCCCCATTGCCGTTCAGTCGTTGGGAGAAGACTTAAAATTACTGGCTTGGCGGCAGCCCTTAGATAGTAGAGGGGTTAAATCGCTACTGTTATTGAAGCTGGGTCAAACGGCAAAGGGTTCAAAACTCGGATCGTTTCTGCTGCTTGCCACTGATTTGCCCCGAACCTGGACGACAGAAGAGATTGAGATGGCAACGGCGGTGGCAGAACCTCTGGGTCAGGCTCTGATGCAACGAGAGCAATGGCAACAGGATGCATTTCAGATGCAGTTTATGACGGTGCTCAATCAGGGGCTACAGTCTATCCAGCGCACGCCTCCAGGAGATGTCCTATTTATGACAGCCGCTCAGGCGCTCCATCAGCTCCTTGAGGTGGAATGCTTGATGATTCTGCGCTGGTCGCCGGAGCAGCCAGAGGCGAAGATCGCCGCTTTAATCAATCAATCCAAGTTTCAAGTCAATGAACAAGTTCCCATTTTGTGGCAGTCGGATGGGTTTTTACAGCGATTTTTGGCTTACGAAATAAATTGGAATTCATCCACTATTTTTCCAGACCTCGTCATAGAACAAGGTTCCATTGAGGTATTGAGCGCGGACAATAGCGGCTGGTTAAGCGGAATGGGTCGGGTAAATCTGCTTGCGGTGCCGCTAAAAATCTCCCCAGAAGATCCATGTTTAGGTCTGGTATTGATTTTAGATAGCAGGAGTCAGTATTGGACCGATCTCAAGCGAGAGGGTATCCAGCTTCTCACCCGTGAATTGACGGCGCAGTATCGATCTCATTACTTGGTAGAGCGCCTTAGACAAAAACAGACCACCTTGGAGTGTCTAAACTGGTATAAACAGCGGCACCTTGAATATATTGCTCAGCTTTGGACTGCACAAATGTCTCAAGTTCCAGCAGTTCCCGCTTCTCCCGCATTAGAAGTGGCATCTAAGCAAGGTAGTTTAGGACAAGGAGGATCTCGCAATCGCAGTAGTCATGGGACGGGCGATCTCAATAGTGCCTTTAGCAGTTTAGACACGATCTTAAAAAGTGAGGTTTGGGATCTTGCGTTAGAGCCAGAGCATCTCCAGGTTGCAACCCTATTCCGACGTTCTTTAGAACGAATTGAAGAGGTTGCCCGAACGCGACAGCTTTGGACTCAGGTTCATAATCTAACGCCGAGTGTTTCTCTCTATGTTCCTGCCCAAAAGTTAGAGCTGATGTTGGTGGAGCTGTTGCTGGCGGCTTGCTATCGCTCTAAGGTGGGCGATCGCATTGATATTTGGTGCCGTGCCCTACCGGAGAAATGGGTTGAGATTTCCATTACGGACAATGGTCGTTTGAATCCCAGAATGGTGAGAGCAATTCAGACTCCATCTACCCAGGTTCCACTATCTCCCTCGATTTTGGAAACTCCTCCAGGGCTGCACTATAAGGTGTGTCAATCTTTGGTGGAGCGCATGGGCGGTCAATTGGAAATGGCGCAGTTGGAAGATGGACGGGCCATGAGTCGTCTGATTTTGCCCATTGCGCCAACCTCTTAAAATTGGGGCCAGCGATTGTTAGTTTTAAAAATCAATCAAAGAAGATGGATGAATCCATCTTCTTTGATCTGGTGAATATAGCGATTCTTGAGCTAGTACGAAACACCTTGGAGGGAGAACAGCCGTATCCGCTCCTACTGAAACAAAAACTGCTATACGCCCTACCCAATCATCAAAGCTCAGAAATAATAATTCTTGCAACTTGATAATCAGGTCTTTTGAAATCTGCATTCGCAAGAAGTGGAGTAACATCTAATACTCCACCGGAACCCCGTGGTTTTAAGCCAGGATGAATTTTTACAACTCCATTTTCCGGCTTCCCTTTCCCAAAAGAAGCCAGACTGAAGGGAACATTGGTAGAACTTTCATCATTTACTTCTGTCCCCGCATCCCATACTTGATTTCCATAAAAGATAAAATCTGCACCAACAAATTTCCCAGTATTATCAAAAAGATCAATTGGATCTTCAGCGGACATAAATGCATCATTACTAGGGAAAACCATTGCGGCAAAACTAAAATAACGATGGAGCAAAAAATTTCCGTTTAAATTTCTGACGGTGGTGTTAGAGTCTCCTGGGAAAAATGCAATTCCATTCGGACTAATTGGATCAGGATAAAGAACACCTTGAATTCCTCCTTTTATTCCTGCCGAGCTTGCAGCAAAAATACCACCCATTGTTTTACTATAAGGAGGAAGATTCTGAATAGGAAGACCTTTGACAACTTGATTATTAAAGATATCACCGATCAATAGATCTATCCCCGTAAAACCATCTTCAGCAATTTGCTCAATACCTGTTGATGCTGGGCATCCAGATGTAAATGGCTTAAAACTTCCATCATGAAAAGCAAACCATAGTGGTGTTATGGCACAACCAAATCTAGGGCCAAGGTTGATGATTGTAATTTTTGCAGAAATGATCTTTGTAGAATCCATGATGAGTACTCCAATTAACTACAAGATTGAACTTAGAATTTACAGGGGCTATGCATATCTCAATGATGTTCGACAAAAGTCAGATTATTTGTTGAAATTCATATAAGATCTACTGTTTGACGAATTATCAGATGTTTTGCTTCTCAAAATCAGAAATAGTCATCGCTTTGTTGGATATGATATAAAATCTTTAATCTTACAAAGATTTTATTGCTTCTGAATTTAAGATCCGACTTGGATTGACAAATTAGCGATAGAATTTTATTTGTTTGAATCGCAATAATTCTTGAATGAGTAAAAAGAATCATTTTACTTCTCGTCATATATTTGTGTTGGTCAGTTCTTTTGGAGAAAATCTTAAATTTAAATCACTCATTGGAAATGATGAAAAGTAAATTTCGGGATCAAAATTATTGATAAATTTAGGGTATTTCTCGTCTGGAAAAAATGACGCTTCCATGCCAGAGGAAATCGGTAATGTGTCACCAAATTGAGATATCACTTGGTCGATTAGCCTTTGATTATCTTTGATACTATAGAAGTACTTAAGATCATTTTTTGAATAGCTATTCATTTCGGCAGTGGTACAAACTAAATCGAAATAATCCTCATAATCACGAGCACGAACTTTCTGGTATTGACTGAGTGCTTTGTCCATTTCCATCTCGCCCGAAAGTGCATGGTCTAAAAACGACGTAATCAGTTCTGCATCACGGAAGGAGTGAGTAATACCCATTGCAGTAACTTGGTCTTTAAAACTGCCTGCATCTCCGACCAAAGCCCAGCCTGGGCCACATAATTCCCGTTGAAAGGCAGGCATGGTTCCACATGCTTTAAAGTTTTCAGTTCTCTGAGCATTTTCAACAAGCTTGGCAACCTCAGGTGCACAAAAGCGAAAAATATCAAGAAAGTTCTTTTCTGTATCCTTTTTGAAATCATCCCACCAAGCAGTTGGACCATAAACAAGAACCATCTGTGTATTATTCATGGTTGGATAAATGGCAGTGCCAAGGCGTCCTTTCTTGTGAATGGATAGTTCCTTCCTATGAATTCCAGAGAAATAGCCATAGTACGCAAATGTAGATAGCTCGCGATAGTCTTTAGTTTTAGCACCTACATCTTTTGCAAATCTTGAGAAGCGTCCATCTGCACCAATCACAATTTTAGATTGAGCTTGAAATTCTAAACCTTCTGAATCTTTTGCAACAATTCCGATGACCTTATTGTTTTCAACAATGGTTCTTTCGAAAGTGACTCCTTCACGAACATCTACACCTGCTTTTCTTGATTCATTTAATAGATAATGATCAAGATAATATCTTCTTGGGCCACAGTAGTATTGAATAACGCCATCATCATTGCCATGAAGTGTCAAAAATCTTTGTTTTAGATCTTTCAGAGGGACTGATCCCATTAAACTGATTCCCTCAATGACTATCTCCATATTTTTGAAATGGGGAGTAGACTCTAATATTTGATCCGCTAATCCCCAGCGATTGAGATAAGACATTCCTCTGGGCCAGATGAAATGAGTGGAATTTGTATCCCTAGGAAATATACTTTTTTCTATGAGTAAAACCTGATATCCCTTACGTGCCAGAAGCATAGCTGTAGGCGCTCCAGATACACTTCCACCCACTACAATTGCATCATACTGTTGCATTTTAATTTCACCTTGATTCAAAACAACAAATCATTCAAATGTATTTAGCTCAAATATTTTAACTAGGTTTTGCATAGCTCAACTGATTTTTGATTTAGGTTGTATTTGGCACCATTTAGGTTTTTCTGATCATTGAGTAAGTCATACTTTAAGGCCATCTCACTGAGAAGTCTGACGGTATGATTAATTTGCTCTTTAGTATGATTTGCGTTGACAATAAAACGAATTCTCCCTTCATTTTCTCTGACTACTGGATAGCTAATTGGGATAGAAAAGATACCGTTCTTATAGAGTTCCATACAAACTCTTAATAGTTTTTTGGTGTGAGGTATATATACTGGAATAATTGGGCTTTCACTATCTCCTAAGTTGAAACCATAATCTAAAAGTGCTTGTCGCATGTAGCGATTATTATCATGTAGTTTCTTGATTACTTCGGGTTCAGTTTCCATAATGTCCATTGATGCTAGAATCGATGCTGCATTTGCAGGTGTAAAGCAAGCCTGAAAAGCAAAGGCGTTTGAACTCCACTGTAAATAAGATACATACTTAGACTTAGTCGCAACAAATCCACCAATTGATGCAGTTGCTTTGGAAAAGGTAGATGTTAGAAAATCAACCTGATCGATCACCCCTTTTTCTTGGCATAAACCCTTTCCATGATCGCCATATATTCCAAAGGAATGTGCTTCGTCTACAACTAGGAAAAAATCATATTTGCTTTTTAGCGCTACGAGTGATTTGAGGGGACAAATATCCCCACTCATTGAATAAACTGACTCAACGATAACAATTGATTGTCCTAATGGGGAATCTTGAGCAATCTTGAGCTTTCTTTCGATATCTTCAATCGAATTATGCTCGAATGCGATCCATTTTTTGGCTGGAGATAAACGCACGCCATCACGAATAGAGGCATGAGATTCATCATCCATAATGACATGGTCATCTTTTTGACATAAGGCTGCTAATAAACCCATATTGGCAGAAAAACCAGTTGGGAAAAGCATGATACTTTCCGTTCCTAGCCAATCTTTCAGTCTGGATTCAATCTCCTTATGTAATGCACTCATTCCCCCAGAAATTGCAGAGGTTCCACTCCCTGTTCCAAACTTTCTCATTGCTTGGATCGACTTTTCAATCACATATGGATGACGATTCAAGCCCAAGTAATGATTGATTGACCAGATGGTACATGATCGCGTTTCACCTCCCGACTCGATGGCAAGATTTGATTGTGTATTGCTTCCAGTATCAGTAAAGCAATCAAAGCTAAAAATACCTTCTTCAATTTGCTTGCTTCGTAAAGCATTCATTGCATTAGATATCTCTTCTACGTCTCTAATCCCTTGATGCTTAAACTTCATCAACAAGGTGCCAGTGGTATCACTATAAATATCTTCAGTTAACATTTTTGACTCCAATAAATCTATTTTTTTTGATTCTTCTGACAGGGGAAACAATTCCATGAGCTTCAGAAAATATCTAAAACCCACAAATTTCAAACAATAAGGTAATGCATTCTCAATATGCCTTGAGAATTTATCCTAGAATGTCTACCTTATTTGCCTATGTAATACTTGAAATGGTTGACTACAAAACCAAAGTATATTCGGCTCTATAGAATTCCGTATGCAAATGTTCATAGTGGACATTTTGGTGCTGTGTGGCAGGGCTGAAAGCCTTGAAAACTCGTTAAGCTCAGAAAACCAGCATAGAGAATCCTGAAGAGCCATATACTCTCAAGAATTAATAGATCTATCTGAAATCTTTATTTAATCAATAATAAAGATGATTCCGACAAGATCTAATATTTTACTTCGGGTTTATATGTTTTACTAAAGATTAAAAACACACATATAACAAATAAATACTGTTCTATTTGTTATATGTATGTCTATAAAATCTTTCGACTCAATAAAGTGTTTTCCAAGAACTGTATTTCTATAGAAAATAATGAGTTGATATTCATGGTATAAACCCCCAGAACTTTGTGAATTGAATTCAAATCTTGTGTCTTTATAAGGGAAATACTAAGGTGAAGCTCAAAAATGCACAATCCGAAAAGTTAAGGTGTTGATTTGGCTATTCATGACTATTTGCTTAAAATGTATGGATAAAGTCAGGTTTTGCATACATGTAGATTTGTTCTCGACCGCGACAAGTGTCTGAATATCCCTGAAAATAAAGGGTTTGCCCTAAAGTGTTAAAGGATATTTGATCCTGTATAGAAAAAATCATGTTCAATTCCTAGATAATTTAGGAATTATTCTCTGTTATCTATTGGCTCTTATTTTGCTTTGTTGAATCAAATTCTCTCAAAAATGACTCTATTTGACGCTGACGAATCGTTCCTTGGCGATCGCCTGTAATTCCTGCAAATGTTCGCGGCGGGAAACAGAGAGGGGAATCATGCCTCGGATTTCGGCAAGTAAGAAGATGGTGTCTAGGGGTTCTTGACGGTGGAGGGCGCGGTAGAGAGAGGCGATGACGACCTGCTCAATTTCTGCGCCGCTAAAGCCTTCGGTTTCTTGGACAATCACTGGAATATCCAGGGTGGCAGGGTTTTGCTTGCGCAAGCCAAGGTGAATTTTCAGAATAATTTCTCGTTCGGCTGAATCGGGTAAATCGACAAAAAAGACTTCATCAAAGCGTCCCTTGCGCATCAGCTCTGGGGGGATGCCAGAAATGTCGTTGGCGGTGGCGATCACGAACACATCATGGGATTTTTCCTGCATCCAGGTTAGGAAGGATCCAAACATCCGCTGGCTGAGTCCGCTATCGTCGTTGCCTTTTTGAGAACCGAGGCTTTTTTCGATTTCGTCAATCCATAATACCGAAGGAGCCATAGATTCCGCCATTTTGATGGCCTTGCGGAAGTTTTTCTCAGATTCTCCGACGTATTTATCGTAGAGTCTGCCTGCATCAAGTTTCAGGAGGGGCATTTTCCATTCTTGGGCGATGACCTTGGCGGCTAAGGATTTGCCGCAGCCTTGGATGCCCACAATCATGATGCCTTTGGGGGAGCTGAGGTTGAGTTCTCTGGCCTGGGCACTGAAGCCGACTTGGGCGCGGTCTAGCCAGCGTTTGAGGTTGTTGAAGCCGCCGAGGTCAAAGCCTTGGTCTGAGGCGGGCAGGTATTCTAGAACGCCGCCGTTGCGGATGACTTGAGCTTTGCGCTGCAAAATTTGAGGGATATCGCTGGCGGTGAGTTTGCCGTCTTCTAGGGCGGCGTAGGCGAGAGTCTGTCTTGCCTGTTTGAGGGTCATGCCGCTGAGGGATTGGATCAGGATGTTAAGGTCTTGTTCTTGGAGGTCGATTTGGGTGCGGTGACGCTGCTTAAATTCGCGGATAACTTCGGTGACGGTGTGGGTGAGTTCGTCACGGCCTGGGAGTTTGAGGTCAAAGAAGACGGTATCGTGGGCAATTTCTACGGGCAGTTCGATGCTGTCGCCGCTAATGACTATGGCAGACCGTTTTTGGCTAAATAGCTGGGCAACTTCTCTAAACTGGCGATTGATGGCGGCATCGTCTAGGTGTTTGGCAAAGTCTTTGAGCCAAAAAACGGCGTTGGTGCTGGTTTGCTGAAGATGTTGAAGGACAGCTAAGGGTTCGGTGGTGTTTTCGATGCAGGTGGGTTTGTTGGTGCCCGGAGGGGTATATTCGTTGACCCAGGGGGCGCTGTAGGTACCGGGCGATCGCATTAACCCATGAGCAATGCTCCATTCCTGTACGGATAGATCCATTGCTGAGGTGGCTTGTTTGAGGAGGGTATGGACGCGCTCTTCTTCTAGGGTTTCGATGACGATGACGGGATGGAAGGATTGGAGGAGGGTTTGGAGATTGCGGACGGAGGTGGGTAGTGACATAAAACCTTAGGGTGAGTGTTTCCCTTTTGCTAAGGTACCCCGAGGTTTCAAAAAAGATACGGTGGAATTTTTAGGGTGAGAGTTATTGCCAACAGCACCGTGGGGTTGATCAGGGCGAGAAGTGCGCTAGGCTATCGTTAGGACGCTCTGGTTTATGAGGGTTGCAATGGTTCAAGCATTACCCAAACGGCTCTCGTTTGAGGAATATTTGGTTTATGACGATGATACAGATAATGGATAGCCTTTATAAAGGGGAGGGCTGGGGTGGGGTAGTGCAAGGTATGGAGCAAAAGCTCTATAAACTTACCTTTACATAAGTGCTTGTTCTTCATTTTAGTTGCACTCTTGGTACATAGCGATCGCCCATCACCCCCCCCTCTGCCAAAATCAGGTGATCGCGGTGAATCTTTTGCAACTGAATCGACTGTCCAGAAACTGATTCCAGCATAAAGGCCACATGCTCAGGGCGCAGCATCCCTGAATTGCTACAGATGCCGATGTAGTTCAGCGCTACCTCTGGAGTGGTTTGTAGAAGGGTGAGAGTGTGAAGGCGATCGCGCAAGTTAATCTGCTTGATCTTGCCTTTTTTGTCTTTCTGCTCAAACAACAGTTCGGTACTGGCTAACACCGCATCGATCCAATCTTGCCAATCCCCAGCAGCTTGTTCGTCTTCTAGCCCAAGGGTGAGACGATAGTCTGCTTGAGATACCGCTTGAGTTCCTGAGGGGGCACTGAGGGGCACCTCTAGGATGTTGTAGATGGGTATGGTTTCGGGCAGATGGTTTGACAGAAGCTGACGCAGGGTTTCGGGTTCGAGCGATCGCGTCAGTTCAAAATCCACAATTTCGCCGGAACTGGTTGCGCCAAGGGAGAGGGCATTGGCAACGGAGATCCGAGGGCCGGGATGGAAGCCGCCTGTGAAGGCAATGGGAATTTCGGCACGGCGGACAACGCGATCAAACAAGCGAATCAGGTCGAGGTGACTGACTAAACTCATATCGCCATGTTTGCCGAACCAGACCCGTAGTCTTTGCACTCGTGCTTGATTGGGCACAAATTCCCCAGCAAAGACCGGGATTTCGGGAGGCGCAATGACGATGTTGTGTCCGAAGTCTGTGCTGCATACACCGCAGTGGGAGCAGCCTTCAAAAGAGCAGTCGGGGACGGTGGCGGCTTCGAGAGCGCGTTGGAGGTCGTCTTTGAGCCATTGTTTGTCGATGCCTGTGTCGATGTGATCCCAGGGGAGGGGGTCGTCTAGGCGGGTGTCTTGGGAGGAGGGCGCAAGAGAAGAGGGCGCGTCGGAGGAAGAGGGCGCATGGCAATGCGCCCCTACGTTGTCCATGATGTTCCATTCGCCGCTTTCGACTTTGCGGTATTTCCAGGTTAGGTCTGATTCGTCGATGGCCTGTGTCCAGGCTCCGTAGGCTTGGTCTAGGTTCTCCCACCAGGAGTCCATGCCTGCTCCCAGTTCCCAGGCGCGACGGACGACTGAGGTTAATCGGCGATCGCCCCTCCCCACAAAGTCTTCCATTGCGGAAATCCGCACGTCGGTAAAGTTCACCTTTACGCCTTTGACGTAGCGAAATTCAGCCCGTAGAATCTCCTGTTTGCGCTTGAACTCGCTGGTGGAAACAGAGTGCCACTGGAAGGGCGTATGGGGTTTAGGGGTGAAGTTGGAAATGGTGATGTTGAAATCCAGGCGTCTGCGGCCTTCGATGCTGCACTCGCGCCGCAGCCAGCGGATGGTGTCGGTGATGCCGATCACATCTACATCGGTTTCGCCGGGAAGTCCAATCATGAAGTAGAGCTTTATTTTGTCCCAGCCCTGTTCGGAGGCGGTTTTAACGCCGCGCAGTAGTTCTTCGTTGGTTAAACCTTTGTTGACAATGTCCCGCATCCGCTGGGTTCCAGCTTCGGGGGCAAAGGTGAGTCCGCCTTTACGGGTGCCGCCAATGATGTTGGCGATGTTTTCGTCAAAGCGATCGACGCGCTGGCTGGGAAGAGACAGAGAAATATTTTCGTCCTTAAGACGGTTTTTGATTTCCATGCCCACCGCAGGCAGCGCGAGATAGTCGGAGCAGCTTAAAGACAGCAGAGAAAACTCGTTATAGCCCGTGGCGCGCATTCCTTTTTCAACAGCTTCGATCACCTTTTCTGGCTCTACATCCCGTGCGGGACGGGTGAGCATTCCAGGCTGGCAAAAGCGACAGCCTCGGGTGCAGCCGCGCCGGATTTCGATAACGAGGCGATCGTGGACGGTCTGGATGTAGGGCACGAGACCAATGGAGTAGGCCGGAATGGGTGTGGCGACCCGTCGCAGGATGCGTTGGGGTACGTCGGGATGGTTGGGATGGACGGAGCCATCGGGGGCCATGTCGTAAAACTGTGGGACGTAGACCCCAGGCACTTGGGCTAAATCTAGCAATAGTTCCTGACGGCTTAAGCCTGCTGCTTTGCCTTCTTCGATGACTAGGCCAATTTCGGGCAGCAATTCTTCGCCGTCGCCGAGGGCAACAAAGTCAAAGAAATCAGCGTAGGGTTCGGGGTTGGAGGTGGCGGTTTGCCCTCCTGCAAAGATCAGGGGATAGTCGCCATCGGCACTTTCCTGGGCACGCTCTTGCCAGGTGAGGGGGATTTGGGCAAGGCTCAGCATTTCTAGGATGTTGGTGGCCCCAAGTTCGTAGCTGAGGCTGAAGCCGAGGATATCAAAGTCTAGGAGCGATCGCTTTGACTCTACGGCAAACAGTGGCGTTTGGGTTTCACGCAGTTTGGCGGACAGATCTGAAGCGGGGAGGTAGGCGCGATCGCACAGTTGGCGGGGCTGGGCGTTGATGATGTTGTAGAGAATGATATGCCCCAGGTTGGATGCGCCGACCTCATAGATTTCTGGGTAAGTCAAGGACCACCGCACGGTGGCAAGTTCCCACGGTTTATGGGCGGCCCCTAGCTCGTTGCCTAAGTAGCGGGCAGGCTTGAGGATTTCGGGGGTTAGGAGGGATTCAACGGCAACAGGCACAGCGCTTCTCGCTTACAACATAGACATAGGGTTCTATAATCCACTATATCGTTACCGATCTGATTCATCGGTTTCTTCTGTCTGCTAGAGCAGCAGTTAAGAACTTCTTTGACGAAGCTACGAAAGTAGGAATTGATTCTTGACTTCAAAAACATCTGAGAAGAACAGCTTAGAGCAGTACAGTGATTAAAGTGAATCAGACTCGAATAACTAGCTTGAATTTGAGATTTAACTAATAATTTAGAGCTGTTATATTCAACTAAACCTCCACCTGTAATGAATATCAGAATTTTTAACAACCAAGCTTAAGATTGACCGTTATATTTTGCCGACTATATAAAGTGGAATTGGATTAGACATTGTCATAATCTTATGCTCATGAAAATGATTCATCGATTCATCGATTTAAGCCACTTATCAATTGATCTAGTTGCAAAAGCCCTTGAGTAATTTGAAGCACCATGCTTAATTCAGTAGCAGGATCTGGCGGCTGAAGTGTTTTATAAGATATTGCAGATGAATGCGCTACGACTCCTCGCTGTTCTCCAAATGTATTCATGTTAGCCAGTAAAACAGAATCTAAATCGTCGCTATCTACCCCTATAGGTAAAAGCAGTGACAATAGATTTGCTTCTTTTAGACCATGATTTTTATCAATAACTTGTTTAAAACAGTTGACAGCTAGATCTACTTTATTATTGATTTTTATTTTATCTAAAGGAAGTATTTTACTCCCTCTTTTAGGAATTAGAGAATCCGGTGGAGCATCCATCATTAGTCCAGAAAATGCAACAAGACTAATTAAAGTGCGGCAAGGCTTACCTGTTTTATCCCAAGCTTTTTTCGAGTCCATAACCACCTCCCAGACTCTTTCTTCGAGGTAAGCTTCGATTTCAGCATGTGTCAATACCCTGTAAGCTACCGTCAAAGCTATTTTCCTGTCAGAATACAAACCTGTTGGACTAATTTCTGGAAGAAACTGTTTTTTGAGTCGATTTAATTCTTTAATCAAAGTACGAAACCTAGTAGATTTTGACATTTTAAAATAAAGGCTTACCGTAGACCATCAAAAACAATACGGTTGTCTACTAGTTCTGGTACCTTAAAATCTAGCCCTAAAGTATTTGACAAAGCTCTTCCCCATAATGAAAGACGGGTGTAAGTTTCTCCAACATTCTTTGTAGTCCCTTCAACGGCTTCCCTAAATCCATTGTCAGACGTCGAGCATAGTTCTTGAAATGCCATTTCTACTGCCTCACTATTTGCTTTGGCAGATTCTCTTATTATTTCATCTGAGAAGTAAAAAACCATTATATCTAAAATAGCTCGATTGAACTGACTTCTATAAGTTTTAGTGCTGTTTAGCCATGTGCGAGAAAAATTCTTTTCGCTAAATATAATCATAGCTGTTTCCACAGCTTCTTCAAATTGACTAATCATGTAATGAATATTATTAGATTTACTCTTCCAGTCTTCATTCAAAACCTCACAAGTCATGTCGAGAAATGCTTTAAGATTACCTCTATAATCTGACAAAAAATATTGAAAGGCTACATAACGCAACAGTAGCTCAACATCACGCATTCTAAAATCAGGATTCTTAGATTTTAGAATTTTTCTTAAAGCCTCACTTTTAACTGATTGATCATCTAAAAAATTTATGAATTCACCTGGATGCAGAGCTTGTCTCAATTCTTGAGGAGACAAGGGTGTACTTTCTACATTAAGACGTAAAAAAATCTTATACAGAAAATTTTCAGTATGCCAATTTCGAATTAATGTTGTTCGAATGGTTTGATTATCAAGTGCATCAAGCACTGACAGAAAAGGAGCATTATTCTCTAAATCCTCATAAGTATATCCATTTAGATCAGGTCTAAACTCTAAACCTTTTAAGGCAAACTTATTATTTGGCGTCTCACTTTTCCCATAAAATTGAAGGATTGTCAACAAACGTTGCTTTCCATCAAGTACTACGAATTTCCCTCGCTCTTTTTCATTAGACGCTAATACTATTTGTGGAATTGGAAATCCAAGAATAATTGACTCTATAAATCTACTTTTTCGAGTTATATTCCAAGCATCTCTCCTTTGAAATCTTGGATTAATCTGGATATTTTCGCGAACAATTTGATCCTTTATTGTCGCTGCTGTCCAATCCGTCCCTGCAACAACAATTCCAGAGATTTCATCTAATTCCGAAAGTCTTTTTGAATTGGAATCAATTCCAATTTCTTGATCTTCACCTTCTTCAGAAAATCTTATGCTTTCTTCTTCTAAGAGTTCTGGTTTAAGCATTTTCATGATATTTAGTAAAATTTAATATCAGCAAATTACAAATTTCGCAAAATCTACACTTTATGCTATCCAATCTATCATTCATAATATTGTCTATCTTAGATGATGTGAGTGATTATTTTCTTAAAATTATAGTACAGCAGCTTGAAGTATTTCAAGAACTGTTTAATATTTCCTGAACTTCGAGGCTAAATTTTCTAAATAGTTTGAGTCAAGCTGGACGTCCTTTATATGATTGAGAACTGCTGCATTGTATGAGCATTTAGCTAATAACGAAGAATTGGACGTTTCGCCCATCAAGACAATTCTATATTGACTTCAGTTAGTCGAGGTACTTCCCTAAATCATCAGCTTTGCACATCACCCAATTTTATGTTTATTTAGAGGATCTTGGGCACGGTGATCGCCTGCCCCCTTCAGAGGATGTTTGAGAAATCAGTCCTGGGAGCTGAAACCCATATTATCTCGTTATGACTAAGTATCTGAAAACCCCATTTTCCGTCATAGAAAATAATTTTCAAACATCCTCTCAGGAATCGTCCAAAAATAAGGTACTGAAGGCTGTCAATATAGGTGAAGATTACCGAAACCACGATGAGCGTGAGCAGCGTGGAAGTCATGAGTCTCCCAGTCACGGCGATCGCCCTAAGGCTAAGCTGCTTAGACTTTTACAGCCAATATCTTTTTACTGTCCACGTCCTGGTTTGCAATCTACAAAACCCAATGCCTCAGTATCAAGAAAACTGGCGATCGCCATTTCAATGACTGCCTCGATTGGATATTCAATATCAGCAGCACGAGTAACCAAAGCTGTTTGAATTCGCTCAGGCAAACGTTCCAAAATAACTTCGGCATCAACAAGGGAAAGCTGCTCTTGAAGTTTGGCTTGCATAACTTCACCTTTCGGCTGGGATTTGGACGTTG
>JANLSD010000222.1:0-6760 GCA_031362245.1 Acaryochloridaceae cyanobacterium OTE_25_metabat_464
CCTCACCATGCGATCGCCATTGCAAAACAGGCGGGAATCCCCCTAAGAATGGCGGGCAAGGTGAGGCCCTTTCTCTGGGGACATTCTGCCCAGAAATGCAAGATAGGGTGGCTCGTCTGCGGCGGGGTAAAAATTATGGCGTTTTACATCAATTGCGTTGTACACCGTAGCGACACAATTCAAACCCATGTGCGGATCAATTTGGGCCTTAGAAATGCTGATGTAGGGCTGCTCTTTCGCATGTTCAAAGAGCTTGGCATTATCGGGGGTAAAAACACCATGCAGCGTATGTACGGTAGGAACCTTAAGCAGCTTTGCATAGGGCAAGGCAGCAAAGCCCATATGAGAGTGAATGACGTCAAACTCATGTGCTCTCTGGCACAGGTGACTGAGCTGAAGCGCTTCATAGACACTATATTCTTTTACTGCTGTGTCTAAACGCAATGCCCGAGGGTGAATAGAAGAAAGAGTAGCTTCTGTGGTGGAGTCTCCTGAAGCAAAGAGCGTTACTTCATGACCACGACGCACAAGCTCCTCCGTCAGTAGTCCTACAACAAGTTCAATTCCGCCATACGCGGGAGGGGGAACACATTCCCATAAAGGTGCAACTTGAGCAATTCTCATCGTTTCTCTCCTTAAGCCACGCTAATCAAGAAAAAGTGAATAATTTCCCTTCACGTCGCTCGATAAAGTTTTTTTAAAGTTTTCTTAATGCTTCGGCAAAAATAATTTACATCGACTGGTAGGTATTATAACTCATCAGCGGGCAAAATAAAGTACGGGTTTCCGAATTGGTGGTTTTATTCAAGGTTATGGAGGACATAGATTTTTTAGATTCCAATATTGGCTAATTGTTTTCCTGAACTTTGCTCTCAAGACTAAAGCCTTTGTTTTATATGGACTACAGCCTTTTACAATGTTTTGAAAACACAGGTTTTTATGTTGCGATAGTTCACCTTAAGATGTTTTACAAATAGCTGAATCCTATATTAGATAGGTCTTCAAATCAGTCTAAAGGCATATCTCGCTTTGCTTGAAGTCAGGGATAGGCTGGTTTTTTAACCATTTATGTATCTAAAGTCACGTAAATTGAATGGTTCTTATGCAGAACAATTGTGAGGGTTTTCTGTGGGTACTGCATTTGTTTGACGTCAAAATATGCTTTTAACGTCAAATTCTCTGCCTTTTGGCAAAATCATGTTTCAGTTAATGATTGAGTCTGACAAGCAAATATTTTTCTAAAAAATTTTCTATCATTCTATCTGCTGATCATTCAGGCTATATGCACAAGTTATGTGTATTAATGCTTGCAGGAATTAATATGCATAACTTCTGCAAGGCTAGGATAGATGTTTTTCTTATTTTTGTAGCGTTAAAGATCTAGCAAAAGACTGGGGAAATTAGCTGGCTTGAGAAGATAGATTAAGTAAATGAATGGCATGGTCAAACCCATCGACTCCAATGAGCGAGATCAATCCGGCTCGACATTGCTTTGCTGCGGCTTCAAAGGATTCTGTGCCGATCCGACCTTTGATTACCCGCAATAGCCCTAAGGGCTGACTTTGCTCAGGGGCCTGAATTTGTTCTAAGCCGTATAGGCTCAATAACCCTGCGCCGATCGCCTGGGGAAAATCGCCCAAGCGATAATGGCTTTCCGCCAGATAAGACCAGTTCAGTCCTTGGAGATACAAATCTCCTGAGCGCTGGGCTGCTTGAAGCCCTTGCTGAAGGTATAAAATCGCTTCTTGATGCTGTTCGAGAAGTCCGTAGGCAATGCCTAGGCTATTGCAGCACAGCGACTGAGATTGGCGATCGCCCAATTGCTCTGACAGTCTCAACCCTTCCTTGAGATACCCAATCGCGGTCTCTGAGGCTTCCGGCACCAACCGCTCAATCTGCTGCGCGGTGAGGATTTGGGAATAGCCTAGGTTGGTGAGGGCATTGGCTTCACCCTGGCGATCGCCCCGCTGTCTTGCCAAAATCAATGCTCGCTGGGCATAGCTCATGGCGTTGGCGTACAGCTTTTGAGAAAGAAACGTGCGGCTGATGTGGTTTAGGTTGGCAATTTCACAGGGGGTATCGTTGGCGGTTTGGGCAATTTCCAGGGCCTGTTGGTGGAAAGCGAGCGATCGCTCCACCTGACCCATTGCGCGTTGGGAGTAGCCCAACAGCGTTAGCATTCGCGCTTTTTCTTGGGTTCCTTCAGACTGGCGCAGGGGTTCATCTAAATAAGTGAGGGCATCTTGAAGATGACGGCCTGACAGCAGCGCAAACACACCGCCATACAGGGGAAAATAGGGCCGCTGAGTGAAAGCGCAAAGCGTTTGGAGTGCCATCTGAAAACAGCCTTGGCTGAGGGGTTCGCGGTTGTGAATGTTTAAGGTAGTCGCCTGTCCAATCCCTGAGGATAACTGCCCCCAAAGCACCGCAAAGGAGAGAAACGTGGCGATGGTTTGCTGGGTGCCCCATTTGGAGTCGTAGGGCTGTTGTTCAAACCAGGAAACTAGACCGCGCTGGGTGAGCTGAAGCGTAAGCGCTAGGTCTACCCAATCTTGAAGCGTATATTCCGAAGCGCTGAGGCTATCGGTAATGGGTTGATTAAGGGCTAAGCCTTGGAAAAGGGACTGGAGCAGGGGGCCGCTGACCTGCTGTGACCAAAACTGCCACGGCCCACGCTGACCCGGAATGCCTTCAAACCCCATGTTGCCTCGGCTTTGCTCATACATCCAGCTCACAAGATGAGGCTCTAAGGCTTTCCAGGAGGTTAAACCAGCACGAATGCCTGCAATCAATTGCTGAATATCTACAGTGGAGTTGCCCATCATTGAACTGGTTTGGTTGAGGGTAACAGCCAACTGCTTAAGCTGCTCTAGGGTAAGGGGTTGGGTCTGGTTGGCATCCAACACTTTGACCCAGGCTGTGAAATACTGCTCAGGTTCTGACCGGAGGATGGTTTGGGTGGCGGCGGCGATCGCATTGCTGGCCCCCTGATCTTTTTGATAGCGTTCCCATTCCCCTTGAATGGTTTTGAGCGCTCTCTGGCTGCGGGTCGCTTTGGCCTGCCGAATTTCATCCACGGCGTTGGTGACGGCGGCTTGGGTGGTGGCGAGGTGTTCTTGCAGACACTGCTCTAAAATTTCTGCGGAATCCGGTTCTAGGTCTTGCACCAGTTCACGATAAACCTGTTCCTTGGAAGGAAGCTGCCCTTTGAGCACTTTTTCAACAAGTTGGGTCAGAAGGGTGTTGTAGCGATCGCGCAAGAGATGATGCCTCGGAACGTAGTGTCCATCTGTACCCTTGATGATAACAGCCTCAATCCATATCATAGAGATACAGTCCACAAAGGCTGACACTATGATTCAAGCCAAGGTACCACCCGCTACCATAGCTGTACCTCCAATCGCCGCCGAGCAGCGTTTGACCCTCAATAACGTGAGCTGGGAGACCTATGAGCAGATTCTAGACGCATTGGGCGAACATCGAGCCGCACAGATTACCTACAGCGAAGGAATCCTAGAATTTATGGTTCCTTTAGAAGCCCACGAGAACCCAAGCGACATCATTGGGGCATTTATCCGAACCTTAGTGGTTGAGAGTGGAGCAAACCTCAAAAGCATGGCTTCTACGACGCTGCGCCGTAAATCACTCCAGCGGGGGGCTGAGCCAGATAAGTGCTTCTACATTCAAAATGAACCTTTGGTTAGAGGTCGAGAAGTAGACCTAGAGAAAGATCCTCCGCCTGATTTGGTGGTTGAAATCGATATTACCCATACAGATATTGATAAGAACATGCTGTATGCCCAACTAGGTATTCCTGAACTTTGGCGCTTTAATGGTCAGGTCTTAACGCTTTATCAGTTGCAGGGAAATCAACATACAGAAGTTCTTGTAAGTCCTACTTTTCCTTGGGCTGATAAAACACTGTTCTACAAATTCTTAAAAGACTGCAAATCTATCGGTGAGGCCCAAGCGCAACGTCAGCTATCAGCCTGGGTTCAGTCTCATCGTTCAGAATAGATTCTGAGGTTAAAGGGCGATCGCCTTCCAGTCAAAATATCCCCCAGCCTGGGCACCCTAAACATTGACCCTTTTTCACAAACTTCGTCAATGTTTGGTGAGCGATAGACCTAAGACAACGCCCGCAGTTGAATTGATTAACTTCAGCAAGCAGTTTGGCAACCTTGAAGCGGTTAGACCGCTTAATTTCCAGATTCCGATGGGGTGTTTTTATGCGCTGCTAGGGCCAAATGGCGCGGGCAAAACCACGACGTTGCGGATGCTAGCGGGGCTAATGCCACCGGATAAAGGGGATGCGCTGATTTTGGGGCACAGTATTACGCGCCAACCGGAGGCGGCGAAACAGGTGATGGCCTATGTGCCGGATGAGCCTGCGCTCTATAGCAAGCTGCGGCCTATGGAGTATCTGGAATTTGTGGCGGGGTTATGGCAGGTGCCACCGAGCCGTGCGATGCACTATGCCCAAGAGTTGTTGGAGCGGTTGGGGCTTTGGGAGCGACGGGGTGAGTTTATTGAGTCGTTTCCGAGGGGGATTAAGCAGCGATTGGCTACGGCAGGGGCGTGAATCCATACCCTGCCGTAGCGGGATATCCAGAACAGTCGTCATTTTGAGGATTGTGTTTCAGCTAAGACTCGTCGCCCCGACTCAATCAAATGCTTAAGAATGCCAGCAAACCGTCTATGGCTGATCATCGCAGCCGTCTTCTCCGTAGGGGTTTGCTGTGGTTTTTCACTTTTTCTTGATCAAAGAGAAACCTGCTTAGCCCGTCAACAACCCTAAAATGTTTCAATCAACAATCTATGAATTTAGGGACAACGATGGTGCAAAAATGGCTGTCAGTGATCGGGATTGGTGAAGATGGGGTGCCAGGACTTAGCCCCGTGGCGCGATCTCTTCTCAACTCCGCCGACGTATTAGTGGGGGGCAATCGCCATTTCGCCATGCTCCCCCCAGACAAACGGGAAAGACTGACCTGGACTTCACCCATGAGCGATTCCATTCAAGAAATCCTCAAGCATAAAGGCAAGCAAGTTTGCGTCTTAGCCAGTGGCGACCCCCTCTGTTTTGGCATTGGCGTAACGCTACTGCGGCAAATCCCCATCGCCGAAATGACCATTATTCCCGCCCCATCTACCTTTAGCCTTGCCTGTGCCCGCTTGGGCTGGTCAGCGACAGAGGTTGAAACCCTCAGCTTGTGCAGCCGCCCAATTGCCCTGCTCAATGCCTATCTCTACCCCAACGCAAAGCTTTTGATTTTAAGCGAAGGTCGCCAGACGCCCAAAATTGTGGCTGAACTGTTAACCCAGCGCGGCTTTGGTGCTAGCCCTATGACCGTCCTAGAACGATTGGGCGGCAACCATGAACGCCTCATTTCAGGAATTGCTGAAATCTGGGCTGAGGAGAATTTAGCGGATTTAAATGCAATCGCCATTCACTGCATCCCCACCCCCAACCTACGCCCCCTCTCCCGACTGCCAGGACTCCCCGATGATGCCTACCGTCACGACGGTCAACTCACCAAACGCGAAGTCCGTGCCGTTACGCTCTCAACCCTCGCGCCACTGCCAGGAGAACTGCTTTGGGACGTGGGGGCAGGCTGTGGATCTATCTCCATTGAATGGATGCGGAGTCATGGGCGCTGTCGGGCGATCGCCATTGAAAAGTCCAGAACGGCCTTGATTGCAGAAAATGCCATCACCCTTGGCACGCCAAACCTGCAAATCATTGAAGGTACCGCACCCACTGCTTTGGTAGGTCTCCCCCAGCCAGACGCGATTTTTATTGGGGGTGGCGTGACGGCTAAGGGTGTGTTGGAAGGCTGCTGGAGTGCCCTAAAACTAGGAGGTCGGCTGGCTGCCAATGTTGTCACCTTAGAAGGTGAACAAAAGCTCTTTGAGTGGCATCAGCAAGTGGGCGGAAGCTTTGCCCGCATTGGGATTCAGCGGGCAGAACCTGTGGGGAAGTTTTTGGGATGGCGATCGCTTGCCACCGTGACCCAATGGTCGGTGATAAAATCAGCTTAAAGCAATAATGTAGTTTTATTAAGCGCTTATTCATCATGACCACCCAGCTTTCCCCATCCATCTACGATTTTTCGGTTACGAGCATTGAGGGTCAATCGGTAAACCTCAGTGCCTACAAAGACAAGGTTCTGTTGATTGTGAATACCGCCAGCCAGTGTGGGTTTACACCACAGTACCAGGGGCTTCAGGCGTTGTATGAGAAGTACGCAGACAAAGGGTTAGTGATCCTCGGCTTTCCCTGCAATCAGTTTGGGCAACAGGAGCCAGGAAGTGCTTCAGAGATTCAGTCTTTTTGTGAAACGCGCTTTGGCGTAAAGTTTCCGCTGTTTGAGAAGGTGGATGTGAATGGCAAAGATGCCCATCCACTCTTCCAGTATTTGACGAAGGCTGCACCGGGCCTATTGGGTTCCGAAGCCGTGAAGTGGAACTTTACAAAATTTTTGGTGGATCGTAGCGGCAAGAAGATTGAGCGCTATGCTTCGATGGCGAAGCCAGAAGACATTGACAAGGCAATCCAGAAGCTTTTGTAGAACTTCTATGGGGGTAGATCTTGGGGTCTACCCTTCCAGCAATTTTCATGATAGAAAATGTTGCCAATGAACCTTGCACTACCCCACCCCAGCCCTCCCCTTTATAACTACCGTGTACACACAAGTCTGAAATAACTGATAAGTCTAAGTTTGAGCACCCTGCATTACCCCACCCCAGCCCTCCCCTT
>JANLSD010000224.1:0-13964 GCA_031362245.1 Acaryochloridaceae cyanobacterium OTE_25_metabat_464
AAGTCCTTGTTGAAGTTGCCCAGCGCCTTAAGTCTTGTTTCCGCAGCGAAGATACCGTTGCTCGGTTTGGCGGAGATGAATTTGCGATTTTAGCCACAAATACCCATCCCACAAATATTAAATATTTATGTGATCGGATTCAAGAAAAAATCCAAGTGCCCATTTCTCTTGGCAGACATAGTATCGCCACAAGTGCCAGTATTGGCATCGCATTTAGTTTTATCCAAGGGCCTCCTGAACAATTGATCCGAAATGCAGATATTGCCATGTATCAAGCCAAGGCGGATGGAAAAGGAACTTTTTCAATTTTTGAGCAGGCTTTAGGGAGCAAAGCCATCCATAGAATGGAGTTAGAGGTTGCTTTACGTCAAGCGCTAGAGCGGGAAGAATTTTTCTTGGTTTTCCAACCTATTGTTGAAATCAAAAGCGGTAAGCTGCGAGGATTTGAAGCATTACTGCGTTGGCAGCATCCAGAACATGACGTAATTTCGCCATTGGTGTTTATTCCGATTGCCGAAGAAATGGGAATAATTTCAGTGTTAGATGGGTGGGCACTGCAAAATGCATGTCAGCAACTTAGCCTATGGAAAGAGCAGTATCCAAGCCTAAATCTGACAATGAGTGTGAATTTATCCAGTGCAAATTTTATGTTCGCAAACCTGGTTGCAACCGTTGTACAGGTCTTGGAAACAACCCAGCTTTCCGGCACAAATCTCAAGCTTGAAATCACTGAAAGTATTGTTATGAAGGATCCTGATGCAAGTGCGAGGGTCTTAGAAAAACTTCAAGAACACGGCGTAGGCATTCTTTTAGATGATTTTGGGACGGGGCATTCTTCTCTTAGTTATCTCCACCAACTGCCCTTTGACGGATTAAAGATTGACCGTTCCTTTGTGCAAGAGGCTCAATCGAGTCAACAAAGTATGGAAATTATTAAAACGATTGTTTCGTTGGCACAGAGACTTAAGCTCAAACTAATTGCCGAAGGGGTTGAGACAGTATTTCAGCACCAAATGCTACAAGATTTAGGGTGTGAATTGGGTCAAGGCTATTTATGGTGGAAGCCGCTGACGAAGGATGAGGCGGATCGTGTGATTATAGGCCAAGTCAAGACATTGCAGAAGTTTTAGCGGTTTGCGTTCAGGGAAACCGCACACGTTTCTTAACGAATGAGCGAGGAGACATGTTGAAGTGGAATTATCTCCACTGAAGGACTTTAGCCATGTCCATCCCATTGCAGACGACGACTAACTCTACTGCTCTGATTGAGACTCACTTTGGGGCATTACAAGACCCCAGAGCGTTATACAGTATTGAACATAAGCTGATTGATCTTGTGATCATCACAATCTGTGCCACAATTTGTGAGGCTGATAACTGGGAAGCCATCGCCAACAATTCCAGTAAACGATAAACCAGTAGCGCTATGACTGCCGACCGCCGACTCATTGAAGATTTTATCCCCATCTGCGAGATCAAGATTGCTCAACCCGACGCCAGCCAACTGCGCCTAGTTGCTCAGGCATTAGCTGGACGCGCCCGCATACCAAAAAACAAGCCGCAATTGATACCCTGCTGGCTTCTTGGAAACGATTGATCGAAGATTATCTCTTTAAGAGAAGGAAGTGATCGATGCCTTTTAGCAACTTTACCCTTAGCAAAGTCAAAAGTGACTTTAACATCACAACGATTGAAACTGAAATGCTTTTCTCTGAAGTTTCTCCCGTCAAGCCGAGCGAACTTCTAGCCTTAAATTTGAAAGAAAATTTATCTCTAGCTACAGCAATCAATACAGAAAAAGCTCGATCAGAATTGATAATTATGCCCGTCCTGACAGAAGTTAGACGTTATCTAAAAGGGCAAGTCAGCCTGTTCTCTGGCGCAGAATTCAATATTGATATTGAACGAGGTCTAAATGGCACCTGTGACTTTCTTCTCACTCGTTCCGCAGAGCAATTTTTTATTGCCAAACCTGTCGTCACAATCATTGAAGCCAAGCGAGAAAATATTCCTTCTGGCTTGGGACAGTGTATCGCTACCATGATCGCTGCGCAACAGTTTAATGAGCAAGAAGGTGAACCGATTGACACGCTTTATGGAGCCGTTACCACAGGTACCGACTGGAAATTCCTAAAACTCATCCAGAAAGTTGCCTACATCGATAGAAACGACTACTTTATCAACGAAGTAGATAAAATTTTAGGAATTCTAGTATCAACTCTTCAGCCTGAAATTAGTCTAGCCCAATAAAATCTTTAGTCTGCTTCTACGCTAGTGCATCACGGTCTGAAGCAGTAACCACAGATTTAGAACCACAATAATTGCGGCAACCAACCAAGCCAAACGCTTCAGCCAAAGCGGATTCACAAACTCACCCATTAAGCGGCGATCGCCCGTAAACATTACCAGCGGAATCACTGCAAAGGAAAGCTGCAAACTCAACACTACTTGGCTGAACACCAGCAGCTTACCCGCACTTTGCTCCCCAAAGAAAATAACTGCAATCAGGGCCGGAATAATCGCCAGCAACCTTGTTGCCAGACGTCGCACCCAGGCTGGTAGGCGAATATGCAAAAAGCCTTCCATTACGATTTGGCCTGCCAGAGTTGCCGTTAGCGTTGAGCTTTGGCCTGAAGCCAAAAGCGCCAGCCCAAATATTGCACTGGCAGCACTGACGCCCAACACCGGAGACAGCAGCTTATAGGCATCCTGAATTTCTGCCACATTCTGATAGCCCGAGAAATGAAAGGTGGCAGCAGCCACAATCAAAATCGCTGAATTAATCAACAGGGCAAAGGACAGCGCCACTGTTGAATCAATGGTTCCAAACTTAATCGCCTCCCAACGTTTTTTAGGGGTTGGCTGCCAAGCACGGGTTTGCACAATAGAAGAGTGCAAATACAAATTGTGTGGCATCACCGTTGCGCCTAAAATGCCGATCGCCAGGTACAGCATGTCTGGGTTCTCAAGAATCTTGGGGTTGGGCAAGTACCCCATCAAAATGCCCCCAGTATCTGGGCGAGAAAACAAAATCTCGGCAGCAAAGCAGACCCCTACGGTAGCGACCAGCATAATCACCAAGGCTTCGACATACCGGAAGCCTTTATTTTGAAGAACCAGCAATGCCAACACATCTAGGGCCGTGATGCACACCCCTACCGCTAAGGGTAAACCAAACAAAAGCTGAAGGGCGATCGCACTCCCGAGTAATTCAGCGAGGTCACAGGCGGCGATCGCAATTTCACAGAGCACCCACAGCACAAAGCTCACACGGGGGCTAAAAACATCTCGACAAACCTGGGCCAGATCTCGCCCCGTCGCCACCCCTAAGCGCACGCAAAGCGACTGCAACAGCATGGCCATCAGATTAGAGAGTAAAATAACGCTGAGTAAGGCATAGCCATACTTAGCGCCCCCGGCAATATCCGTCGCCCAGTTACCTGGATCCATGTACCCGACAGATACCAAATACCCTGGCCCAGCATAGGCGATCATCTTGCGCCAGAAGCCTTTGCCCTTAGGGACAGAAATACTGCGATGGATTTCTGGCAAACTGGGTCGGCGCTCCGAAAGTGTCATAGTCTAACTTTCATAATCCTTTCATAATTTAAGATAACACTTTTCCTGACGGGTAAACCCGTGGAACAATGCCCTTAAATCATGGAACTATGCGTGGCTTTCGGTTCAATCCTCTTAGTGGTGAGTGGCCCGCCTAAGCGCAGCCTTCTACAAACTCAACCTCCGGCATTCTTCCTGATCGAAATTGAGTGACGCGACCCTTGAGGGTTTCAAACACAATGCGATAGCCTTGATCTGTGGCATCTTTAGGCATAAACGTGAGATAGTGGCCTCCTTGTGAACCTGTGTATTGATGAGGTGTTACTCGGATTTGACCTGGGTACAACGCCTTAATTCGCGTTTCATTATCACCCATCTTTGCCCCGCGAAGGGTCGTGATTCGGTTGTTTTTGAAAATATCGACCCTAGCAATGCGATCTTGATTGCGCAAAATGGGTTTTTCTTCGCGGCGACTGATCACCATTAGCCCCAATCCTTGCGGCCCTGTCTTGGGCCAGAGATAGTAGCAGCCCGTGCCAGCGCGTCCCCCTTTTTCAATCAGCGTTACGTTTGCCGACTTTTCTGCTTCCGCAACCGTCATCCCTACGCGAATGGGTCCAATGCCGTCAATGGTCACTTTGGATTGCTCCGTGAGTTGAGGCTGGGCAAGGATGGGGGACATGAGATAGGCGATCGCCAAAATGCTGCCCACCATTAAAACGAGAAACCTTGCCCACCGTCCCATGCATGCTCCTGTCCACAATGTTTTGATTGAGCCAATCCTACTTTTATTGTAACGCCCCCTCAAGGTCGGCTGAAGCGCTTTGGCTTCCTTGGTTGCTCTCTACCACAATCAGATACCCCGAAAATTTTGGCCCACCCGCGTCTCTTAAAGCCTTCAAAATTCTGGGCATATCGGCCCGCTGTAGCTGACCAGACCCATCATAGATCTCTAGGGCAGAAAGACAGCCAATGGTGGGGTTCCAGGACGCGGCATCTGCGTCCTGGGGGAGCTTGCTAAAGAAATTGGGGTCTTCCCCGCTGCCGTGGATTCGGAACGCTCCTCGACCCAGGTATCCCGCCCAGAAGGTTTGCTGAATGGGGGTGTAGCTGCGCCAAGAGGGGGGCAACATAGACTGATAGTTTTCTAAACTCCCTGAAAACATTCCAGCTTTTCCTGGCAGAAAAGCTTTAGCCCCAGGTTCAAAGGGCACAAATAGGTTAACCAGAGAAAATCGTCCAAAGGCGCGGAAAAACTCATTATCGGGTTGTGGGATGGAACCTTCGATGCGATAGATACCCTGAGGGGTTTCGCCCCGTGTGAAGTTCCAGCCTAGTTTATGGAGGGAGCGCAGCAGCAATGGCGTTGTCCACCGCCGACCGTTCTCGCGCACAAACTGACCTTGACCGTCTTTGAGCATGGCGGTACAGAGTGCATTGCGATCGCGGCCACACACCACATACATCTGGAGTTGTCCTGGGGCGATCGTCCAGTTAAGCAAATCTCTTAGGGGTGGCGCTGGAGCGGGTGCAATTTTTTCGTTTACATCCATCACCGTCGTGCGGAGCGCCACATTTTTGGCCCACTGCGGAAACCGCTGACGGGCTAGATTGCTCAGGGACTGAATTTGGGCCGTGGTAAGTGAACTATTCGACAGACCAGAGAGCGCCAATGCCACAAAGCGCGGGTTTGGGCTTGCATTCACGGTTTCAAAAAACTGTTGCCCTACGGCTCCATAAACATTGGGGTGATTGAGGTAAAGCTGCGTCCCAATCTGAAAGGCCATCTCAATGGTGCGTCGCTGCGAGGCAGAAATGCCAGGGCTACGGGCGTAGGAAATAATATTGCTGAGGGACTGGGCCACAAAGGGTTCTTGGGGTTCAACGATCGCCGTTGTCCAGAGGATATTGCGCCAGTGTTTTTCATTGGCATCGGTTACGGGGTGTTGGGATAGGTCATAGTTTTCAGCGCGGATTTGGCTGAGTTGGGCTTGCTTCTGAGAAATCCGTGCTGCTTGGGTTGCTAGAGGTTCTGCTGCACTGGCTTGACTCAGGAGGGGAGGCATCCCATCTGCTCTGGCTGGGAGACTTTGGAGACTAGTTCCCAGACTGATTAGACTCGCTGTCATACCAGTGATCAAACGATAGGTTGCAGGTGAAAGTTTTAAATGTTGGATAAATTTTAAAGAATTCATCAGTATTATTTTAGTCCAGGTAGACTTCTGAAAATGAGAAGGTCGTGTCCCAGATATGTGGGACGGTAGCTAAACCCCTACTGAATTAGCAGCGGTCATTTGCAATGCATAGAGATTTGCATAAACACCCCCTTGTTCAATCAGCGCCCCATGGGTACCAGACTCAGCAATATTGCCATCTTGAATCACTAACACCTGATCCGCTTGAGTTACCGTACTTAGACGATGGGCAATCACAAAGCTCGTGCGGTTTTGCAGCAGACGGGCGATCGCCGTTTGCACCAGCGCCTCAGTCCGCGTATCAATACTGCTCGTCGCCTCATCCAAAATCAAAATCCGAGGGTTAATTAATACCGCACGGGCAATGCTAATAAGCTGTCGTTGACCTTGGCTCAGCGGTGCCCCTCGCTCCCCCAACTGCGTCGCATAGCCTTGAGAAAGCGACGTAATAAACTCATGGACATTTGCCAATTGAGCCGCCGCTTCAATTTCAGCTTGGGTAGCCTCGGGCCTTCCAAAGGCAATATTTTCCGCCACCGTCCCGCTGAACAAAATATTGTCCTGGAGCACAATCCCAATCTGACGACGCAGACTCGCCTGAGTCACACTGCGCACATCCATCCCATCAATCAACACCGCGCCGCCAGACACATCATAAAACCGCAGGATGAGGTTAATAATGGTACTTTTCCCCGCCCCCGTGGGTCCCACTAGCGCAATCATCTGACCCGGATGCGCCACTAAGTTAACGCCCTTAAGGACTTGTTGATCAGGCGTATAACCGAAGGTGACATTTTCAAACACCACTGCCCCCTGAATGGGCGGCATTACCGAGGCATCCGCAGCGTCTTTGAGTTCTGACGGTTCATCCAGGAGCAAAAAAATCCGTTCCAACCCAGCAAACGCAGACTGAGCCTGGGTATAAAACTGACTCAAAATCTGAATGGGCCGAAAAAACTGCTGCACATATAGCAAAAACGACGTCACCACGCCCACCGTAGCTGCCCCCGTAACGGCTAAATAGCCGCCGTAGGCCAAAACCCCCGCTGTTGCTAAGGTATTGAGAAAATCAATGGACGGTAAAAACGCGGAAGTAATGGCAACTGCTTGAACATTGGCATCCCGATTTGCAGCATTGAGTAAATCAAATTCTTCAATATTGAGCTGGACTCGATTAAAAGCCTGGGCCTCTCGCACACTGCCAATATCTTCCTCCAGCTTGGCGGAGAGTTCCCCAATGGTTTGGCGCGTGACCCGAAATTTAGCCCTGGCCCAACGGGCAAACAAACCCGTGGTGAAAATCATCAGTGGCACCACGAGGTTACTCAGTAATCCCAACTGGAGGTTGATCGCCAACATGGCAATCACAATCCCCACCAGGCTCAGGAGATTGCCTAACATTTGGGCAACGGTCTGACCAAAGGCTTGGTTAACCGTATTAACGTCATTGAGCAGCCGACTCATTAAGTCCCCCGCTTCACTGCGGTCAAAAAAGCTCAGGGGAAGGCTTTGAATTTTGACAAAAATATCCTGCCGAAGCTGGGCCAACAGCCGCTGCATAATGGAACCCACCCGCAAAATTTGCCCTCGAATCGCCCAGATCCCGGAAAGATAGATGGCCGCGAGTAAGAGTAGCAACAGGAGCAGACCCTGTAAATTACCTTGTTGAATCACATGGTCAATGGACCACCCCAACAGAAATGGCCCAATGGCCTGGGTTGCAGCACCAATAGAAACTAGCATCAGCGCAACTGGAATCTCTCGCCGGAAGGGCTGAAGGTACCCCAGAAAGCGCCCTAGGGTAGAGCGCTGCTTATGGGCTTGCTGTTCTAGAGGGGGCACTGTGCCAATACTTCTCATGCTGGATCGCTTTTACTTTCCTACACCATAGTCCTTGGCATCAAAAATAAACTTAAAAATATCCATAGGCACCATCCTTCAGTCCATTACGGATTCCAACGTGTCATCTCCGTTCCTTTGGGTGATCAAGATCACGCTTGACCCCAGTGCCAAGTCACTGAAGCGCCATTGAGAACATGGGATATTTCAAAATATAGAGGCTTTGAGCTACCGATTCAGCAAAGGACTTGCTTGAACAATATGCTTTCACTTGAGTAACCCACAGTTTTTCTGGTCTTTTTAATTTTTATAAACCTACTATTTAGGAGCTACTTCCATGAATACCATCCTTGACCGTCCTCAAATTCAATCCGTTCCTCAATCCGTTCCCCAAGCTGCTGCGATTAGTGAACCCACTCACACCCTGATCTATCGCGGCACAACCTACGAAGTTCCATCCCATCAGCCGCTGCGTACACCTGAAGAAGTGGCCCAGTTAATTGGCAAACGCCTGACCTATCGTGGAACAACCTACGAAATGGTGCCCGCATCCAAACCTGCAATCTCTGCCCCTAGGGTTGCCCATCAACTTTGCTACCGAGGTGTGACCTATTTGAATTACGCCAAATCTAGCCTCAGTGAGATTGATTACGTGGTGGTTTAATTCAGCCTTGGTTTACAGAGATTAATCATCGCCGAAATCAATCCAAGATGCCACTTATAAAGTGACTGAGGCCCATATGCCCTGCTCCATTGAGCACATTTTATAGGTGGACGTTGGCCTGTGATAGCTAGCTTTTGCAGAGCGATTACGCAACCGAAGTCCACTCCTTAACTCTATTCCCATTAGCGAAAATCTCGTCTCCTTGTGACGTAGATTACAATCGATATGAGAGTCCAGTCACAGAATGGGTTTTGAGTTCATGGGATATTTTGTTTACCTACATATAGGCAGCAAAACTTAGATAAGCATTATTGCTTCACTTCAGATTTGAAAGGGCACAATAAGAGCACTTCGCAATAGAGTTTCTGCCCCGTTCAATTCAAGTCTATTGAGACGACCCTAGAGCGTGATTCATGGCTATTAAGATGGAAACTAAAAACGTCATTAATTTTTCAATCACCTCTCTCTCTTGTGAAGAGCAAATCAATACGATGGTGAAGTGGGGTAAAAGTAACCTTAGTAAGGTTGTCTGTATTGCGAATGTTCATATGCTAATTGAAGGGCATTACAATCCTGCCTTTGGGGCAGTGCTCCAGAATGCTGATCTTGTTACCCCTGACGGGATGCCTTTGGTATGGATGCTACGGTTCTTGGGGGCAGTTCGCCAAGATCGAGTGGCTGGCATTGATGTGTTAGAAGGGTTGTGTAAGCGTGCCGAGAAAAATGGTGTGGGGGTCTATTTTCTGGGATCTCAGGATGCCATTCTTGACAAAATGAAGGTCAGATTAGACCGAGAATTTCCCAATCTTAATATTGCTGGAATGACGTCTCTTCCGTTTCGCCCCCTGACCGATGACGAAGATCGGGATCTCATTCAATCTCTTAATCAAAGCGGTGCAGGGCTTGTTTTTGTCTCTCTGGGTTGCCCAAAGCAAGAGGTTTGGATGTCCCAACATAAAGGGCAAGTCTCTGCTGTGATGGTTGGCTTGGGTGGCGCTTTTCCCGTCTATGCCGGCATTCATAAACGTGCCCCAAAGGTGCTTCGTCAAGCAGGTCTGGAATGGTTATATCGCCTTGTCCAGGAACCTCAGAGACTTTGGAAACGCTATGCCACTACGATTCCCGTATTTATTTGGCTGGTCGCTAAACAGATGTTGGGGGAGTGTAGAAATTCTGGCTCCCCACTCAATATGCAGCGAGAACGCAAATAAGCGCTTGAAGCTTGGGCTATTCTAGCTATTGGGTTCTAACCTGACAGAACCCTGACGTAATACTAACCAGCCTTCATCCCTCCACTGGGCAACGGTAGAGGGAACTCGATCTTTGCCTGGCGGCAGATGCCATAAATCTTCTAAGGGCGTTACCAAAGACGGGAATGCTTGAATAATCTCACTCAGATTCTCTAAAGGTGGCTGACCCGAACGGTTGAGGCTTGTGGTCACAAGTGGGCCAGTTTGCTTCAAGATCTCTAGCGCAAGCGGCCAGTTGGGAACCCGAATACCAAGGGTGGTAGGGTTTACTGAGTTGATGGTGGGAAGATCCTGGACGCTTAGTGTGGAGCGATCGCCCGTCGGCAGCACTAACGTCAACGCTCCAGGCCAATGCCTTGCCGCCACAGTTTTCCATATTGCCTGAGCCGTGGTATCCCCCTGGACAAAAGGCCAAAGTTCTTCAGCCGATGCAGCCATCAAAATCAAAGGTTTTGCAGTCTCCCGCTGTTTTGCCGCGTAGATGGCGGCGGCGGCGGCAGAGATAGTGGCGATCGCAGGTACCGTATCAGTCGGAAACCCCACCAATTGACCTGCACGAGCCGCAGCCGCCAGTTCTGGAATAGAAACTTGAGGCACTGCCTTGACCCTAGTTAAACGCCGTGGACAGATCGGTATAGCTTTGGGTTGCCTTAAGCAACGCCGCTTCTACTTGGGCAATGGGTAGGCTCTCCAACTCCTGAGACACAATCACACCCGAATCATTGGGGTCTGGCAAGCGCAAACGCAGGGTAAGGCTATCGGACTCCATTTCCTTGGCTCCAATCACTGCCATTACGGGGATCTTGGACTTTTCAGCATTGCGGATCTTTTTGCCGAGGCGATCGCTTCCTGCATCTACCTGAATCCGTAGTCCCTTCGCCACAAAATCTGCCGCAACTTTTTGAGCAAACGGTAGCTGATCTTCTGAAACCGTTAATAGCCGCATCTGCACCGGAGCCAACCAGAAGGGGAAATTGCCCGCATACTGCTCAATTAAGATCCCAATCAGTCGTTCAAGTGAACCAAAAGGTGCACGGTGAATCATCACAGGGCGTTTGCGATTGCCGTCTTCAGCCACGTATTCAAGACCAAATCGCTCGGGTAGGTTGTAGTCTACCTGTACGGTGCCAAGCTGCCACTCGCGTTCCAACACATCTTGGAAAATAAAGTCCAGTTTAGGGCCGTAGAACGCTGCTTCGCCAATGCCTTCAAAGTGATCCATTCCTAGGGTTTCCACAGCGCGACGGATGGCGGTTTGGGCTTTATCCCAAGCATCATCGCTGCCAATATATTTATCCGAAGCCGGATCTCTAAAGCTGAGACGAGCGCGGAAGTTTTTGAGCTGAAGTTTATCAAACACCGACAGAATGAGATCCACCACCTTGAGAAATTCATCATCCAGTTGCTCTGGGGTCACAAACAGGTGGGAGTCATCCACGGTGAAGCCGCGAACCCGTGTTAGTCCACCTAACTCACCGGACTGCTCGTAGCGATACACCGTCCCAAATTCCGCGAAGCGAATGGGGAGTTCGCGGTAGGAGCGCAGTTCACTTTGATAGATCTGGATGTGGAACGGGCAGTTCATGGGCTTCATGACAAAGCCCTGCTCTGCAAGGCGATCGCCATCGTTCTCGCTCATGAGCGGGAACATGTCTTCGTGATACTTTTGCCAGTGACCTGAAGTCTTGAACAAATCAACCCGCGCAATATGGGGTGTCACCACAGGCAAATAGCCGCGTTTAACCTGCTCCTGTTTTAGAAAATCTTCGAGAATAGAGCGCAAGATGGTGCCTTTTGGCGTCCATAGGGGCAACCCAGGCCCAACCAAATCCGAAAAAATGAATAGCCCTAACTCTTTGCCAATTTTGCGGTGGTCACGGCGCAACGCCTCTTCTTTGCGGCGTTTGTACTCCGTCAATTGCTCTGGGGTTTCCCAAGCGGTGCCATAGATCCGCTGAAGCTGAGCCTTCGTTTCATCGCCGCGCCAGTAGGCCCCCGCCACGCTTTCAAGCTCGATCGCCTTGGGATTTAGCTCAGCAGTAGATTCAACGTGTGGCCCTGCACACAAATCCCACCATTCTTCCCCCAAGTGATAGAGGGTGATGGGTTCCTGTAATCCTTCTAAAATTTCGAGTTTGTAGGGTTCATTAAGCGCCTGGATCCGCTGTTGGGCATCGGCACGGGAGACTTCTTCGCGGCGGATGGGGAGTTTGCGGTTAATGATTTTAATCATTTCCTTTTTGATCGCCTTCAGGTCTTCTTCTGAAAACGACTGGGGGCTATCAAAGTCGTAGTAAAACCCATTCTCAATCCAAGGTCCAATGGTAACTTGTACCCCTGGGAATAGCTTTTGCACCGCCATTGCCATCACATGGGAGGTCGTGTGACGAATACGTTTGAGCGATTCTGATTCGCTGGTCTTGGGCAGCAAAATCTTGGCAGGGATGGCTTTGGGCTGTACTGAGGCAGACATGGGCACTGGATACTAACGACTAAGAAATGCGTAGGCAATCTCCATCTTATCGAAAGTGGCCTTTGAAAAGCATACTGTTGCGCGAAGGGTTGGAGTTATTTCGGGCTGCGCAGATTTTTGATGTACGCCAGCTCATTTAACGCCAAAGCATTCATAGGATCAATCTCGAGCGATTGATTGAACGCCCGTTCCGCCTCGTCAAGCCGATTTAGCTCAATGAGTGAGAAGCCCATGCCTCTGAGGGCGATCGCTCGATAAGGTCGCTGAGATGGGTACTTAACGGCAAGTGCTTCCGCACCTTGATAGACCACCAAGGCTTCTTCAAACTTGCCTAATCCGTTGAATACATAACCGGTTTCTACTGCTGTGCTTGCCGATGTTGGTGCTAGATGCCTTAGATTTTCAAGAATTGCTAACGCACCCTGAAAATCTTTTTTCTCAGATCGAATGAACGCCTGCGTTTTGATACATGATTCATAACCCCAATCTATCCACTCAAATTTTTCGGGGGAGCTGGCCTTAAAGTCGTCAAATTCTGCTTGGGACTGAAAGGTGTATTGCTTAATTTTGGGGTTGAAGGTTTTTTCATACAGACGCTGTAGCGCTTTGGCTTGAATCTCTGCTTCTTCAAAGCGTTTTGCTTCGACGAGTGCAGTCAAGGCTCTTACTTGCTTACGAAATTGTGCGCCTTTCGCTTCCTGTACCTGAATGGTTAATGGAGTGGTGACGGATTCAGTTTTTCCACCAGCAATGGCTGGCATCCCGATGGCAACGGAGAGGAATAAAGCGATGATGTATTTCATTTTGGCAATCGATATTGATGCCTTGAGTTTAGCGCTTAATCAGTGAAAAATATTCACTAATGAGAGTAATTTGGCACAGGTATATCTCCAAAACGACTGAATGGCCAAAAGATTTTAGTGGCTTGTCCTAAAATTTTATCTCGATTTACAAGTCCCCAGCAACGGCTATCATAGCTATTGTTTCGATTGTCGCCTAATACAAGATATTGATTTTGGGGAATCGTGATGGCCTTAGCTAGAAATGCCGTCCCTTCAGTACAAACATCAACGGTAGTCGAATTGTTATTGGAAATATAAGATTCTTTTAGTAAGATTTTATTAATGTAAACACCTCCATTTTTTATTTCAACACGTTCTCTAGGAAGCCCAACAATACGTTTGACAAAAACATCTTTAAAATCTTGAGCCAGAAGCGTTTTGTTGGGATAAAATATAATGATCTCTCCTCTCCGAGGATCTTGAGATTTATATTTAATCTTATCAACAATTACTCGGTCATTAATGTGAAGCGTGGGTTCCATCGCTCCAGAAGTAATATATCGAGACTCAAAATTTTCTTTATTAATAATTGTGCTCAATAGAGTTGGAATGGAGCCAACAAACAGAGTCACGATAATGAGAGGAATTAGAAATTTGGGTTTCATAAGGCTCTTTTGCTCAGGTCAAAATGCTGCCGCCCATTAAGCGCTGGTAACGATAGTCTAGCTCTTGTTTCATCAAAGGCCAAAGTTCGAGCGTGGGATCTTTGGCGATCGCCTTTTCTGCCGCCTCCCTTGCCAACTCCAAGCAATCCTGATCCTCCACCAAACTCGCAAGGGCAAAGTCCGGCAGGCCAGATTGACGGGTGCCCAGCACTTCCCCTGGCCCTCTAAAACGCATATCCATTTCAGAAATAAAGAACCCATCCTGTGATTGTTCTAGTACCGTCAGTCTTTGGCGGGCGGTTTCGGCTTTAGAAGTATTCATCAACAGGCAAAACGATTGATGAGCACCCCGTCCCACCCGACCGCGAAGCTGGTGAAGTTGGGCAAGGCCAAAACGCTCAGCATGTTCAATCAGCATCACCGTCGCATTGGGGATATCCACCCCCACCTCAATCACCGTAGTTGAAACCAAAAGCTGTAATTCTGCCCCACGAAACTGGGTAATCACCGCATCCTTCTCAGCAGAACTCATGCGTCC
>JANLSD010000253.1:0-3950 GCA_031362245.1 Acaryochloridaceae cyanobacterium OTE_25_metabat_464
GCTAATGGCATGGCTGCAAGAGTTGGAAGCGCCGTTGGTGTTGCGCAACGAGGCCATGTTACAGGCAGGCTATGCACCCGTTTACAGCACTGCGCTGTTGAGCGACCCCGCACTGACCCAGGTTAACAATGCGTTGGAGCACCTGCTTTGCACGCACGATCCGATGCCTGCGTTGATCATTGACGCGCATTGGAATTTACTAAGATTAAATCGAGGTGGTCAATGGCTTGCTACCACGTTGATGCCGTGGGCAACTGGCATAACAGACACTACACCAATCAATTTGCTGGACATGCTGGTTCACCCAGAGGGCTTTACCAAACCAATAGCTAATCTAGATGAAGTAGGCCCAGCTTTGCTGGCGCATCTTCGACACGAAGCCTCTGTTCATGGCGCGATCTCAGGCAAGGTGGAAGCCTTTGCGGCATTGCTACACAACCGCCTCGGCGGGAAAATTCTTCAAGCAAGCTGGGCGCAGCCTACAGCCCCAGTGCTCACTACACGCTACGCCACAAAATATGGAGAGTTAGCTTTTTTCAGTATGTTTGCGACTTTTGGGACACCGCAAGACATTACGCTGGCATCATTGCGCATAGAGCATATGTTTGCAGCCGATGAGGCTACCCATGCATTACTGAGGGAGCAGGTTCAATAAGCGGCCTACCACATCATTCATATTTTAGCTGGGTAGGGATTGAGAGCGATCGCGATTGATTTCATAGGGGATGTTGTTTTCGTTCAGCCAATCAATTGCAATTTGCTCTAATGCAGTTTGTCGATAACGATACCAATCATCTGCAATGTCATAGCGGTGGATGGCATGTTTGAACCTTTGAAATGCACCTGAACCTCTGATTTGAAAAAGCAATTCGTCGCTCAAATCAGTATTCTCAACTTCCTCGCAGAATCGCTGCATAATCGAGTATTCGTGAATATCAAACTTGCTGGGGAGCGGTAAATAGTCATCGGAATCCAAAACCTGACTTGTTTTGTGGATTGCTTCTTGTTGCCAAGCTGCATAATCTGCAAGATCGTGTTCCTCTTCAACGGCATGAATTTCCTCATCGTCAATGCTCACTAACTCGCCAGTCTGTCTGTTGAGATAAGCGTGATGCTCATCGCTCACAGCTTCCATTTCATCGACAACGTCTTGAAGTCTAACCACTGAACTCATTTTTTCTTATCTCCCAATTCAATACGATCGCAGGGCGGCAAATGGTCGTCCAATTTAACTATTTCAAAATAGCGCTCTTACTTCAAGTCTCGCTGTTCCAGGATTGAAACTAGCTTCCGCTTGCGACTATGGGTTTGCATCAGTTGTTTATGATACTGTTTCCATTCCTGCGCTTGTCCCAGTTGTAGATAGCCAGCCCTTACTTTACGCAACCAATTGGCCGCATGATAATAATACTGGGCCTTCCCGTCATTCATAATGGATTCAGCACGCCTGCGAGCATTTTCAATGACCCATTCAGGGCGATCGGTCATAGCGGCATCCATTGTCGCATGAATGATATCTGACTGGAAGGAACTAAGTTGATCGACAGTGGCGATCGCATCTTCAATCAATCTCTCTTCCAAGAAAATAGCAACTTTCGCCCCGTCGTCAAGGGTTGTCTTCTGGCGCAATTGTTTCAGTAATTTTGTTTTCAGTGTTTTCCATTGAGAACCCGCCAATTCTTTGACCTTCAGATAATCTGCTAAGGAAGGAAAGAGTTGAAATGCCTGTAATCTTGCCTGAAAGGCGATTTCCTCGTCTATACCCTCTGCTAATTCACTCGTCCATATGGCCAATCGATAAGTATTGTCACCACCCAGATCAAGACCTTGCTTTGCAATACTCAGGGCCTGCTCTAACTTCCCCTGTTCGCGAAGTGTCTGCGCTAACGTGAATGCTTCTGCTGCGGTTGTCATGTGTTGCTGTGCCTGGGCGATCGCCTCCTCGGTTCGTCCCAGTTTTGCCAGTATGCGCAAATAGAGATCCGTTTGCCCTTCTGCTTGGGCAAGATATTGATACTCTTCGTATCTTTCCTGCCGCTCTAAAATGCTCAACCGAATTTGAGCCAGCTCATCAGCAAAATCTGGCGCTTCTCCCTCCCAAGCACCTAATTGTGTAATCTCTCCTTGAAACACCCGTTGGAGCGGTGGATAGTCCCATCCCTGAGCTAATGCAGTAAGGCTCATGGCAAAACTTTCAATGCCGTAGGCATCCACCTCTGCTTGCCAGGTTTCTAGTTCTCGTTGCCATTGCTGGCGATCGCCTTTCGATAACTCAGCACTCAGAATGGCCTCAGCCAAGGATGCATCCAGTACTTCAAAAAAGCCGCCGCTCTCGCCGCTAGAGCCATCTAAATTCATCCAATCCTGGACATAAGCACGCACTACGGCTCCTACAATAATGAGTCCATTATTCCCATCCCCCTTCTCAATAAAGGCGTCGGCTTTTTTCAGAATTTCTTCAATCTCTTCCATTGCGGGGTAGTCGTTCCATTGCCCTTCATACCGAGCAATGATTCGTTCCACCTGTCGTTCAATGGGTTTTGGATCGACGGATGTATGGCGAGAACCTTTTTGGGATTTGGTAGATTTGGGTGGGGTGATTTGGATAATTTGCTGCTCGATCGCATCCACCCATTCAGGCTGCTCTAGAGATAGTTTGTGTAAGACCAATTGCAGTTGCTCGCGGGTTAGGGGAGCCAGCAGTTCATCCAGTTTGGGACGTTGCTCAATGCGATCGGGCTGATGCAGGCAGGTAAGGAGGGTTGCAATGATGTGCTTACACCAGCCTTCAAAATTATAGGGACAGGTGCAGAACGCACTGGTGATGCCGCCTTTGTCAAAGTCAATACTGACGAGGTAAGGCTCGAATTCGCTGCCCTCAACTTTGGCAGATAACTCATTCCCCCGTTGAATGAGCGATGTTACTGAGCCGCTTTTGTAATAATCCTGACCTCGTTCCAAGGATTTACTGGATGCATGGCGACGAATGGAGGCTTCGCTTAATTTTGGGATCACTGCTTTACTCCTGAATCACTCTGATTCGGCCATTGTTTTTATATTAGGCGGCCTAGTTCGGGATTTGTTGACTGTCTGCTGCGAGCTATGTTGGGTGATCGCCCATCCCAATTGTACCGAAAGATCGGGAGACCGAGCTATATGTTCCCAAAATAGAAATTTAGTGTTATCTTGATTTAAGGGAGCGTCTTTGGGGTGTTGCGATGAGTGCTCCGATTAAGCCGATCCGAACAAAACAAGACTATGAAACGGCACTTTGCCGTATTGAATCTTTGATGGAGGGGGAGAAGGGTACGACTGAAGTCGATGAATTGGAAGTGTTGTCGGCGTTGGTGGAGCTTTACGAACAAAAACATTTCCCGATGAACTTTCCAGATCCAATTGAAGCGATTCGGTTTCGCATGGAGCAGGCGGGTTTGTCAGCGCGGGATTTGATTCCGTTGTTGGGCAGTCGGGCGAAGGTGTCTGAGGTGTTGTCGGGGAAGCGATCGCTGACGTTACAGATGATCCGAGCGCTGCACGAGCATTGGGGGATTCCGGCTGAGGTATTGCTGCGGCAACCGGGGGCATCGCTCCCAGAGATTCCGTTGGATTTGGACTGGTCGCGGTTTCCGTTGGCGGCGATGGCGAAGTTGGGTTGGATTGAAGCGGGGCGAAATCTGAAGGAGCGGGCTGAAGAGATTATTCGAGATTTAATCAATCGAGCGGGTGGGCCGGATGCGTTGCCTGGGGTGCTCTATCGCAAGAATGATGGTGCCCGTCAAAATGCCAAGATGGATGCTTATGCGCTGAAGGCTTGGTGTTATCAGTTGCTGGCTGAGGCAAGGGCGACTGCACTACCGATCGCCTATCGACAAGGGTCAATTACGCAAGATTTTGCTCGGAATTTGGTGCGCTTAAGTTGGCTACAGGAAGGGCCAAGGCTAGCGAAAGAG
>JANLSD010000262.1:0-2312 GCA_031362245.1 Acaryochloridaceae cyanobacterium OTE_25_metabat_464
GTCATCAAGATGAACAACTATAGTGCGACACGCCACCAAGGTCAGAAAACGCCTTAGGTTTTAGACGATAGTATTTATCTTCTACTTCTTGGGATTGCTCATCATAGGGATAGCTAAGGACTGCTTGTAACTCTTTAACTAAGGTGTAGTCACCCTGCATGGCTTGTTGATAGGCAGGAACAATCAACCACTCTCGCCATGCGTATTTTGGGTTAGTCTGTTTCATGTTTGTTGATATCTCAGCCAAATTGCCGTCGTTGATGATAAGGTCGCGCCAGCTTTTTAGCCAAGATTGCCATTGTTCATCAAGTTGTTGTGAAGTTTCAACATAGAAGCTCTTTTTCAACGCTGAGACATTCTCTGGCATGTGGGATAACTCGCGGAAGAAAATGGTGTAATCTACCTCTGAGTCGGTCATTAGCTGCATTAACTTCTTAAATAGCTCTGGGTTGAATTCAGTCAAGCCAAGTTTGTTCGCCCACATTTTTTGGACTTGTTTTTGCATGGCTTCTGCAAAGCCACGGCCTACTTGGTCAAGCTGTTCTAAAGCGTCAGCATCTTCTGTCAGTAACGGTCTCAAAGATTTCAAAAACATATAATAATTCGCTTCTGCTGCGATGGGCTGATTGAAGAATGCAAAGTGTTCGCCGCCGCCAGTCCAAGGTTGAAACCAAGGATCAAAAATTTCACAAAACCCAAATGGCCCATAGTCGAGGGTAAAGCCACCAGCGGCGCAGTTGTCACTATTAAAATTACCCTGGCAGTAACCAATCCGTAGCCAATTGGCTACCAGTGAAGTAAGACGCTGGCGAAATAACTTAGCCAACTCAACCAATTGATCTGCAAAAACAAGGTTTTGATTAATGTCGCTTTTGTATTCTCGCTCAATTAAATGCGACACTATCATGCTCAACTCTTCTAATGCTCTTGGATGAGCATTGCTGCGAGCGCGACGGGCAAATAACTCTAGCTGACCAACGCGCAAAAAGGAGGGTGCAACGCGAGTTGAAATGGCAACAGCATTATCCACCAAAATATCAGGGTCAATAGAGTAGGAGTCTTGAGAATACCAAGGCCGGGTAACGGTCTCAGATTTAGAAACATACAGTGTTAAAGAGCGCGATGTTGGCACACCTAAAGCCTGCATATATTCCTGCGCTAGAAACTCACGCACACTTGAACGGAGTACTGCGCGCCCGTCGGCACCACGGCAATAAGGCGTTGGGCCACCCCCTTTCAATTGCATTTCCCAGCGCTGACCATTGATTATGCCTTCAAATATAGATATCGCCCGACCATCGCCATAACCATTACCCGTACCGAATGGACATTGTTGGGTATATTCGGTGCCGTAAATCGACAGTGCATAACCAGTCGCCCAGCCAACCTGACGCATAGGCTCATGGGCAGCAGAGATATCACCAGAAAATACCTGGCGAAATTTTTCATCAAGTGCCAGCTCATCGCGCAACCCAAGTTCCTTAAAAAAAGTGCTGCTATGGGTTACATATTCTGGTTCTGCAAGCGGCGTGGGTGACACAGGTACGAAATGACCCGAAAAAACCTGGCGGGCACGGTGATCATCACCATCGACCGTGGCATCAGGATCGGCATTTAAGCTGTCCATTAGAGAATAATCCGCCAATTGCACAAACTCATCGAATGTGGTTACGCAGGGCTTAGCAGATGGCTTAGATGGATATGACATTGTTGCTAGCGCCCGTATTGTCGGGAAAAATTTATGTTTAATTGGGAGCCTTGTAGAGGCTAACATAGTCATTACGGAGATCTCCAGACTAATCGACTTGTTAACGAATTCTCAGGTAACAAGGCTTCACCCAATGAATCACCTCTACAAAATCATCGGCATCTGAGACGGAAGCGGCGCTGGCAAGACGACCTTAGCCAATGCTCTGGTCTTGCGGTTCGAGTTGATGGATTTTTCTGGGGTTTGAACTTACACCCCCCGTTTGGGAACGAACTTGATTGACACTGAGTTCACGCAGTGCCGTGCGTCTGTCTCGGTAAAGCCCTCACCCTCAAAGACATGGCCCAAGTGCCCCCCACAAGCTGCACACAGGATTTCTATACGCTGACCATCGGGGTCTGGCTGGTGCTTGACGGCACCTGGAAACTCCTGGTCAAAGCTAGGCCAGCCACAACCCGAGTGGAACTTTCGGTCTGATACGTACAATGGTGTATCGCACCTCCGGCAAATATAAACTCCTTCTTCAAAAAAGTCGTCATACTCGCCTGTGAATGGCTGTTCGGTGCCCTTCTTCACGATGATGCGCTCTTCTTCCGGTGTGAGT
>JANLSD010000270.1:0-3994 GCA_031362245.1 Acaryochloridaceae cyanobacterium OTE_25_metabat_464
ATTATGGCAACAGGACGGCGAATTTCTCGCGTTTCGGAACTGATTAAGCGTGAAATCAGCCAGATGCTGCTCTTTGGCATTAAGGATGAGCGCATTGGAACTGGAATGGTGAGTGTGACCGATGTGGATGTCTCTGGCGACCTTCAGCACGCCAAGATTTTTGTGAGCATCTATGGCACCGATGAGGCTAGAGCCGCCACGATGGAAGGGCTACAGTCTGCCTGTGGCTATATCCGAGGGCAGCTTGGCAAACGGGTGAATCTGCGGCGGACACCGGAACTTAGCTTTGAAGAGGATCGGTCTTTGGAGCGGGGCATGCGGGTGATTAATCTGATTGAGCAGTTGGCTCAAGATCGTCCGGCTGAGGTGCCTGAGACGGAAGAGGGCGCTGAGGTGCCTAATGCAGAAGAGCTGGAAGTTTAATGAGCGGCGGCAATTCTCGTTATGGAAATTTAGTCCAGTAAGTCATTGATCAAGATGCTTTACACCTTGCACTCCCCCCTTCGTTCCCCCCTCGTTAAGGCTACGGTGTACACACAAGTTGGATTTTCTTTAAACACCCTGCATTACCCCCCTCAATCCCTCCCTAGCTCTTTCAGAGCGGCTAACGCCAAGGGTAAGGGGGGAAGAAGAAATCGTCTGTGGCTCTCACATTTTGCTAAAGGGTGGAGTGGAGTATGACCCATGTATTACCAGACTTTCAAGATTTAACTCTGTCTGAGCAGATTGCTCAAATGCTAGTAGTGCGAGCATCGGGGCACTTGTTCGACCATCAAATCCTCTACCCTACCTGGGAACCACAGGCCGATACGCTGCGCCACTATGTCCAAGATTTAGCGGTGGGTGGGGTGATTGTTCTGGGCGGCAGTGCGGCAGAAATTGCCCTGCGATCGCAGCAGCTCCAAGACTGGGCCAAAGTTCCGCTCTTTATGGCGGCAGACATTGAAGAAGGCGTGGGCCAGCGTTTTTCTGGGGCGACTTGGTTTGCACCCCCGATGGCACTGGCGGCAATCGCCCAGACAGAACCTACCACCGCCGCTGATCTCGCCACCGAAATGGGGGCTTACACGGCCCAAGAAGCCTTAGCCATTGGGCTGAACTGGGTTCTAGCACCCATCACCGATGTGAATAACAACCCCCAAAACCCCGTTATCAACGTGCGGGCCTTTGGTGAAACCCTAGAGGTTGTAAGCCAACTTGTTACGGCCTTTATCCAAGGCGCACAAAAACATCCGGTGCTGACCACTGCCAAGCATTTTCCAGGTCACGGAGATACCGCAACAGATTCCCATCTGGATTTGCCCGTGATTCCCCACGCACTGGAACGGCTTCAGAGTTTGGAGTATTTGCCTTTTAAAGCAGCGATCGCCACGGGTGTAGACAGCATCATGAGCGCCCATCTCCTCATTCCAGCCCTAGACGAAACCTATCCCGCAACGCTGTCACCCCGCATTTTGACGGGGGAACTGCGGGAGGCGTTGGGGTTTGAGGGAATTATTGTGACGGATGCGTTGGTGATGGGGGCGATCGCAGATCGTTACGGAGCCAATGAAGCCGCAGTCCTGGCGGTCGAAGCGGGGGCTGATGTGTTGATGATGCCCCTCGACCCACCAGGGGCAATCCAGGCCATTTGTGAAGCCGTTGAGACGGGACGGATTACTGCCGACCGGATCCTGGACTCTTTGGAGCGGATTTGGCGCGCTAAGCAAAAGATTTTTACCCTGGACGTAGCGGAAGGTGCCCATCATCATGATTGGGAGAAGAGTCCGCCGCCGCCGATTCAGCTTGATAAGCTGGCCCAGCCGGAAGCGCAGCAGGCCGCCGCAAAAATTCTGGAAAAATCTTCTCGGTTCAAGGGTGTGATACCCAAGGCTGAAGGGTTTGCCCGGAACGTGATTGTGGTGGATGACCTGATTGGGTGCGATTTTCTCAATCGCAAGGCTCCGGCGATCGCACTTCCTCAGCTTCACGGCTATCAAACCCTGTATTTGGTGGATCGCCATAGCCCCACGCAACCCTATGAGTTGGTTCAGGCCCATCCAGAGCCGACGATTCTTCAGTTATTTATTCGGGGCAATCCGTTTCGTGGGAGTGCTGGGTTGAGTCAGCTTGCAAAGGACTGGTTTGATGCACTGCTGAAAACGGGTCAATTAAGAGGGCTGGTGATGTATGGAAGTCCCTATACGCTAGAGACATTTTTGCCCCTGTTGCCAACGGAGATCCCCTATGGGTTTTCCTATGGGCAAATGCCGATGGCCCAGGCGATCGTGCTGAAGTCTATGATGTCCCTCCCCTAGGGCTGTGCAATCAGCAGCTCTAAAGAATCTCAACCCTGCCCGTTGTTTTGCCACGCTGCTGCATTCCCCTGTAATAATGGGAGCCATTGCCCATCACCCCAGAGCGCCATGCATCGTCTTGCTACTATCCCAGGCGGTTGGAATCCCGCCGCCGATGGCGTGATTTTTGTCGAACAGCAGCCCGCACCCATCGTTGTCATCACCGCAGCGGATACCGATATCCAGACCCTCGCAGCGGCAAGCACTCAGCTTCCCGAAGGGTTCCCAGCGGTACGTGTGGTGAACCTGCTTCAGCTTCAGCAGCAGTTGACCATTGATACCTACGCAGAAGATGTGCTGAGCAAAGCGCAGGTCATCATTGTGCGCTTAATTGGTGGACAGTCCTATTGGAGTTATGGGCTGGATGTGGTTGAAGAGACTGCCAAGCAAACTGGGGCAACGCTGATTGTGCTTCCTGGAGATGAGCGGCCTGACCCAACGCTGGTGAGTCATTCCACAGCAGCGCTAAATGTGGTGAATCGGGTTTGGCAGTATTTTATTGAGGCGGGAGTCGAGAACTATCAGAATCTGCTGAAGTTTGTCGCCACGCAGTTTTTAGACCATCCGATTGAGTACGAGACCCCTCAGTCAGTGCCTCGTGTGGGGATTTATACGCCCTCACATCTTGCACTACCCCACCCCACCCCACCCCTTGCCAAGGGGAGGGAGCAAGAGTTCCGTATTGCATATTCTTCCCCCCTTACCCTTGGCGTTAGCCGCTCTGAAAGAGATAGGGAGGGATTGAGGGGGGTAATGCAGGGTGTACAAACAGAATCTAATCTACTTGAGGATTCTTCCCAGCCTGTAAAATCTGGCGCAGCAATCCTTTTTTACCGAGCGCACTACCTATCGGGCAACACCGATGCAATTGATGAACTCTACCAAGCCCTCATTGCACAAGGCTTAACACCCATTCCCATTTTTGTCTCCTCCCTCAAAGAACCGGATGTGCAGAAAGAACTGATCCAATACTGTCGCCAAGGCGTAGAGGTCATCCTCAACACCACCAGCTTTTCCTTAGCCAGTCTAGAAACCGATACACCCCAAGTCGATCTTTGGGAAACCCTGAATGTGCCCGTCTTTCAGGTCATTTTCAGCGGTGGCTCGCGGGAGATGTGGGAGGGCAGCTCTCAAGGGCTAACGCCCCGCGATATGGCGATGAACGTCGCCTTGCCAGAAGTGGATGGGCGGATCATTTCACGGGCAGTTTCGTTTAAGACGGTGCAGGCTCAAAACGAAACCCTGCAAACGGATGTGGTGGTTTATGAGCCGGAGCGATCGCGCATTAATTTCGTGGCAAAACTCGCCGCCAACTGGGTCAAACTCCGCCAAACCCCCGTCGCCCAACGTAGGGTTGCCCTCATCTTGGCAAACTATCCCAACCGAGATGGACGACTGGCAAACGGCGTAGGACTCGATACCCCTGCAAGCTGTCTTGAAATTCTTAAGACTTTAAAGGCGGAAGGCTATGAAGTCGGCGATATCCCAGCCACCAGCGATGCACTCATGCAGATGCTCACTCAAGGCATCACCAACGATCCTGAAGCACTGGAGCTACGAACGGTACGGCAATCTTTATCAAAGGAATCTTACCAAGCCCATTTTGAAACCTTACCTGCCGCCGTCCAGACTGGAATTGAAACCCGCTGGGGCAAATC
>JANLSD010000301.1:0-39052 GCA_031362245.1 Acaryochloridaceae cyanobacterium OTE_25_metabat_464
GTTTGATTCCTGAAGGCTTAACCCTTAGCGTTGTAGATGCTGCGGGAAAGACTGTGTTGCAAGCCCAGGCTCGTCAGCAGGATGGTGTGGTTCAACTGCGGTTTTCTGGCGCTATGGGTGAGGTCTTTCAGGTAAGGTTAAGTCTAGATGACCTCTGGGTCACACAAACGTTCATGATTTAGTCCGTAAGATAGCCGCGAGGATATGAGGTGAATCGCTGCGTCATTTTGAGGGTTGGGGAAGGGAGTTTTGAGACTGGATTTCCGGTCACATGTCAGTTTGCCCTGGAGTCTCAGCCGCCTACAACGGAGCAAGTCGGGCGGCTTCCGGCGAATCCTGACCTGGTTCAGCTTTATCAGGCGTGGCGATCGCAGTATCTTCAGCTCGGCAACCCAGTTCGCCTAGATCCAGAACCGGATCAAATCACCAATATTTCTTTCATCCAAGACTGTGTTGAAGCCTCTGAACACCTGGGTTATGCCCTCAACCAATGGCTGGATAGCCCAGACTTTCGGCCCATTCACAATAAGCTGCTGGAGCAATTAAAACCGGAGCACACCATTCGGATTTTAATGTTGACGGATCAGGTGCAACTCCAAAAGTTACCCTGGCATCTGTGGACGCTGTTAGAACGCTATCCCAAAGCAGAAATGGGGTTTAGTTCCCCAATGTATGAGGCTCCTTCTGTGCCTCAGCCCAGAGCCAATGGGGTCAAAATTTTGGCTATTTTAGGGGATAGGACAGATCTGGATACCCAGGCTGAACAGCATCTGTTGCAAGGACTTCCCCGTGCAACAGTGAAGGTTTTAGTGGAACCCTCCCGCAGCGATTTTCAGGCGCACCTCTGGAATGAACCCTGGGATATTCTGTTTTTTGCAGGCCACAGCAATAGCTCCACAACGGGAAACAGCGGACAGCTTTGGCTGAATGCAGCTACGCCTCTGACCATTGCCGATTTTAAATATGCCCTGCGGCGGGCGTTAGATGCAGGGTTGCAGTTGGCTATTTTTAACTCCTGCGACGGGCTGGGGCTGGCAAAGGCACTCAGCGATCTCAATATGCCCCAGGCCATTGTGATGCGGGAGCCTGTCCCAGATGTGGTGGCGCGGGCTTTTTTGCAGCATTTTTTGGGCGCTTTTGCCCAAGGACAGCACTTTCATCTAGCAGTGCGAGAGGCAAGAGAACGCCTTCAGGCCATAGAGTCGGAGTTTCCCTGTGCGACTTGGTTGCCGGTCATTATTCAAAATCCTGCGGCGGTTCCGCCCACTTGGAACAGTTTGGGGGGAGCGCCTCCTGTAGACGCTGCGGTGGAGAACGCTGCCGCCCAGGATAGCGCAATGGTCACAATGGTGTGGACTGATCTGCTCGGCTCCACTGCCATGAAGCGTGATCTACAAGGACAGTACACTTGCGATCGCGATCAGACCTACCTCTCTCAAATTTTGCACCCCCATCGCACCCGAGTCGAAAGCAGTCTTAGCCAGTTTCGGGGACGGATTATTAAAACAGAAGGCGATGCCTTTTTTCTAGCATTTCCCACGGTCACAACTGCTCTAGAATGGGCCATTAATCTCCAAAGAGATCATGAAAAGCAACCCATTCAAACGCCTCTAGGCCCTTTACAGGTACGAATTGGAATTCACACAGGCAACCCAGCCCAGAATAATGATGACTACATTGGTCAAGAAGTTGACTACCTCGTTCGGATCGCGGATTTGGCCCAAGGCTCCCAAATTTTGCTGTCGGAAGTCACCGCCGTTTTAGTCCGAAATTCGGGAATGAGAGACTTAGAAATCTATAGTCACGGTCAATATCTTCTCAAAAGCATTGGTCAAGTTCCCATTTTTGAAGCCCTCTGGGATCAACGTCCGCCTCAAAAACCTCGATTAGATGTTAAGGCCCTCTTTAATCAAGGGTTCCTAAAACCTGCATTGCCGGAAATAGAAGACGCTAGCCCAGCAGCATCCCCAGTTTCGTCCCCACTTTTACCCCAGATCAACCCGCGAAAACCGTTTCAAAAGTCGGTGCTCTGGGTTCTATGTGCCAGCTTGGGGTGGAGCCTTTCCCTTACTGGGGTGCGGTGGGTAGGAGGCTTACAGGCTCTAGAGCTGTGGAGCTTTGACCAATTGATGCGCCTGAGACCCCATGAAAAGCCAGACAACCGAATTTTGGTCATTACCGTCACGGCTCAAGATTTGCTGGCTCAGTCCGCAGACAGCCGACGAAGTTCCCTGTCTGATCAAAATCTCCTCAAACTGCTCCAAAAAATTGAGCCTTTTGAACCCAGGGCGATCGGCTTAGATATTTATCGCGATTTTACAGTTCAGCCCCAGTTTCCACAGTTGGCTCAACGTTTAAGTCAAGATCCCAAAATCATTGCCGTTTGTAAATCCCGTGACGTGGAAGGCGATCTCGAAGGGGTCTCACCCCCCGTTGAAGTTCCCAGTGGTCGCGTTGGCTTTAGTGACTTTATTGAAGACGGAGATGGCATCATTCGGCGTCAGTTGTTGTTTATGACCCCTGACCCACTTTCACCTTGTCAGGCCCACTACGCCTTTGGAACGCTTTTGGCCATGAGGTATTTGGCGTCTCAGGGCATTCAGCCATCCTTTACCCCAGAGGGCAATCTGATCTTAGGCCACACCACCTTCCATCGTTTGCAGCCCCTTAGGGGTGGTTACCAATTTCATACCGAAGGAGGCCATCAGATGATGCTCAATTTTCGAGCGCTCTCTAGCCCTCAAGATATTGCATTGCAGGTGTCACTGTCAGACGTTTTAAATAACAAAGTAGCGCCCGATTTAATTAAAGATCGTGTCATTTTGATTGGCGTCAGTGCCAACTCTTCTAGTGATTTTTGGTCAACGCCCTACGGTGCAGGAGGCGTGCGAAAAGTCTCTGGGGTGATGATTCAAGCCAATATGATTAGCCATCTCCTAAGCGCCGTACTGAACCAACGCCCCATGATATGGGTCTGGCCCGTGTGGGGAGATAGTTTATGGATTTGGGCTTGGGGAAGCGTCGGCGGGTTTATCGTTCTATGGATGCCACGGTTATTCAAAGGTCTCACGGGTCTATGTCTTGCCAGTGCTGTGCTTTTGGCCATTAGCCTTGGGGTGTTAATCCAGGGTGGCTGGTTAACCCTAGCGCCCACTATCATTGTGTTGATGTTGACCGGAGGTACGGTCGGCGCTCAAAACCGCAGTTCAAAGCCGCAAAAGTTAAGAAAAGCTCAGGATTAGATCGGATCTTGACGGCTGTTTATGGAGATTGAAAAAAAACAGGATACTCTAAAGGTAAGTGGTTCAAAGCGCTGGGGGATTGAAAGAATGCAACTCAATAATGGTCTGAATCAAAAAGTCGCGCATTCATTCGCTACCCTATCTCTGGGCTGCCTTCTTGAATGCACAAACGTCTCTTCTAGGACGCGAAGACGGTCAACCCTGCCTTCGATTCAAGCACAGCATAAGGGCATCTCTGCTCGAAGATTATCAGTTCAAAGATTAGCTATGGGACGTTCTGCATTTTTATTGGGCTGTTTGAGCATCGGCACGGTTTTAGCTACAACGCTACCCATGCAGGCTGCGGAATCGAGCAGATCTGTGTATTCAAAAACAGCCGTGATTTCTTCGCAGCCTCCCCTCCCTCCTGATCTAGGTGCTCCCAAGGGTCGCACCAGAGGCGGAGCCAGTCGAGGCACCTGTACTCAAGCTCAAGCAATGCATGCAGTATTACCCAGTCAGTCAAATCGCACCTACGATTTGACCACATCTGACCATCCCACCCTATGGTTTTATCTTCCTGAGCGACCCAATCCAGAAACTCGGCTTGAGTTTGTGTTGCAAGATGCTGCAGATAACTATATCTACAAGACAACCTTCATTCAACCCAACGCTTCTGCTGGGTTAATCAGTGTGACGGTGCCAGAACAAACCGCTCCCCTTGTGGCAAATGCATCCTATAACTGGACGTTGAGTATTCAGTGCAACCCCAATCGTCCCAGTCAGATGTCTTTTATCCGAGGGGGGATTCAAAAAGTGGCGATCGCTCTGCACCAAGCGTCCGCTCCGCACCAAACCCCCACCCCATCCACAGCCCTGAAGGCGGCAGATCGCACAGTTACAGCTAGACTATTTGCCCAACAAGGCTACTGGTCTGATGCCATCACAATACTGGCTCAAACCCTTCAGGCACAGCCGCTAGATTCATCTGCAACTCAATTATGGCAGGAACTCTTGACGCAGTCTGGCGTGACGAATCTACAGCCACCCTCCATTGCAATCAGAAAAAGCAACGTTATGGAGATTGGCCCCACGGCAATTATCCCCTAGGTTTCTCAAGTCCATAAAACTTAGGGATTGATGTCAAGAATAGCTTGACTTCGTCGATTTTCCTCAAGCATCACGGTCATTTTATCGACGGGCAAAGGAGGGCTAAAGAAATACCCTTGGATAATATTGCAGTTTAGATCTCGCAAGAGTTCAAGCTGTACTTCACTCTCTACACCTTCTGCAACAATGGTGAGGTTCAAACCTTGACCTAGAGAAATGACCGCTTTGATAATTTCAATATCTTTAGAATTGGGTTTTAAGTCGCGGATAAAAGACTGATCAATTTTGAGAGTATTGAGGGGGAGTTGCTTCAAATAATTGAGTGATGAATAGCCCGTCCCAAAATCATCCATCGCGATATGAACACCCATATCCTGCATTTGACGCAGCAGCCCCTGGGTTAGATCGATATACTTTACAGCAGTTGTTTCAGTCACTTCAAGCTCTAAAAAATGCGGTTCTAACTGCGTCTGCTCTAGTACCTGCGCCACAACATTGACTAAATCTGGCTGAAACAGTTGACAGGCTGATAAATTAACCGCACAGGACAATGGAGCCAGTCCAGCCTGGTGCCATTTCACAGTTTGAGCACAGGCGGTTTTCATCACCCAGGTGCCAATTTCAACAATAAGACCTGTTTCTTCAGCAAGGGGAATAAAGGTTGCAGGCGAAACCAGCCCAAGTTCTGGATGCTTCCATCGAATGAGCGCTTCTAGGCCGATGATTTGTCCGGTTCTGATATTGACTTTGGGTTGGTAATACAGTAAAAATTCTTCGCGCTCTAGAGCATGACGAAGACTGTTTTCTAAGGCAAACAATTCTGGTGCTTCAGAATTCATGGTGGGGGCATAATGCTTTACACTGCCTCGTCCCTGCTCTTTACAGCGATACAGGGCTACATCTGCATTTTGCAGCAATAGTTCTGCAACTTTTCCGTCTTGAGGATAAACGGCAATGCCAATGCTGGCATTTATGAACAGCTCATGGGAGATTATATTAAATGGCGTCTTAAGCGCTTCATGGATTCGATGGGCCGCTTGAAGTGCATCGTCTACATCACGGATTTGGGAGAGCAAAACCGTAAATTCGTCTCCGCCCCATCTTGCGACGGTATCTCCTTCTCTAAGACAGTCCTGTAAGCGTTGGGCCACTTCTTGCAAAAGCGCATCTCCCACGGAGTGACCGAGAGTGTCGTTAATGGTCTTAAAACGATCGAGATCCATAAACATCACAGCAAGATGTTGACCGTTGCGCCGAGCACTGGAGAGGGCAAAATCTAGACGATCATTAAAGAGGGTGCGATTAGGAAGGTTTGTAAGGGCGTCATGAAACGCCTGGTGATGAATGATTTCTTCGGTTTGCTGACGCTGAAGCGCTGCACTAATGCTGGCTGCCATTGCAAAGATAATGGATTCCTCTTGGGACGACCACTCATACTCTGAAGTACATTGATGAAGTTCGATGAATCCCCAAAACTTGAGGTTCACGATAATGGGAACCACCAAAATAGACAGGATACAGTCCTGAAGCAAGAGATCTTGTTCGCCTTCTGGTAGGTTTCGAGTCAGCCCATGAATCGATGTTTCGTTGGTCAGGATGTGATACCAACGCCGCAGATGAAGGCTACTGTAAAGCTGATTATGGCGATGGGGATGTCTAAGAACGGATGGTACTGACTCACGCGTCCATTCAAACCGCATACTGGTTGCGATTTCTCCACAACTCGGATGGGCATGATTCATCGAAATACAGATGCGATCAACCCGAGCTGCGGTTCCTAAGGTTGCAAGGGCTTCGTTAATCGCGGAGTCGTATCCGACGTTGGCCAAGAGATAGGTGGTGGCTTGGGCAACGCTTTGCAAGAGGCGATCGCGATTTCTGAGTTCAGACTCAGCGTTTTTACGTTCCGTTATATCAAACACGCAGCAGCGGATCAAATCACTTTCAGGGATGTAGTGAATCGACTGCTCAAAGACCTTATCTTCGACGGTCGCCTCACGCACCAAAATATTAGAGTCGGATTGCTGAATTAAGACAAATAAACCCTCCAGCATGGGATGGGCCATACCCTTTTGGGTGAGATCAGGAAAGACCCGAGCTGCCGCTGGATTGAGATAGGTCAAATCTCCATTTAGATTGACCTCAAAAATTGGACTTGGAATAATTTCTGGGAAAGAAGCCAGCCGAACCAAAGAGGCTTCATCAAATTGCTCTTCAGCGGCGTTAGACGTCAGGGGAATGGGATGGGCAGATTCTGCAAATAGCTCTGTGTAATCAATGTTTTGAGAATAGGATACAAACGCTTCATCGGTCAGCAGCGGCAAGATCAGGTATCGAACTTTCACCAAATTGCCTAACAGAAGCTGATCGCCATTCTTCAGTCGATGAGAATTACATTTCTTGCCATTGACCTTGATGCCGTTTTTGCTCCGTCTTCCCTGAAGATTCCCGTCAATGATCAAAAAACCATAGTTGTTCGGGTCAGAACTCGTCACCCGCAGCAATAGCGCATGCTGGCGAGAAACAGCCTTGGATTTGAGCACAATGGAATTGGTGGAGTCTCGACCAATGGAGTGAGAGGTAGACTCTAAGGGCAGTAATCGCTGTCCCTCTGTATCTTCAACCGCAAGAATATGCCGAACCGAGGGCAACGGGCGGTGAGTTTCGGCACTGTTTTGAGAATGTCTGGCCGAAGTATAGGGATTAATATCGTATAAAAACGGCTCGGACAAGGAAAATTTACCTTCAACTCAAGGGATCAACAGAGCAGTTTTGCTTAGACTTCAACAAGAAAATGAACATTTTCAGTGCTGCATCCTAAAAACTCATTAATGAAGGTAGAAGTCGGTATTACTTCTAGAATCGATAGGGCTGTGCTTAAGATTCCCAAATTTGAGAGCTTGACAACATGCATGTATCGGATTTTCCTTTGAGCAAGGCTAAAATCTAGACCTAAGCATAGAGACAAGAAGGACTCCAGTTCTTAAATGGTTCCCTCAGACTCTAGACTTCTGGGAGGACGGTCATTTGACCTTGAATGGAAAGACCCTCAGGGGTAATCTGTAGAGATTGGATCTGAGTTTGTGGCCCTAGGTCAAAGGTATATCCGTGCAAGTCATGAAGCGGTAATCCTCGCTTTGAATGGGGGGTTGGCAACCACTCTGGATGTTCAAGGGTGAGGGCGTTGGGGCTGCTCAAGGATAGGCCGGTTTGGAGCGCGACAGGGATGGATTGATCCCCTTCACGGGGACTGAGGACGGCGCTAAAACGCAGACTATTATCTGATACTAAAAGGCTAGGACTTTTCAGGGTGAGTGCTTCTGAGGGCAATTCTTGACCGAGGGCGTCGGAAATTTGCTCGCCGACTAAAAGCTGTAGTGCATCAATGATGGCACCTTGAAATAATTCTGAATGAAGGGAGGCTTGGGCATCTTCGGCTGACAGTGCGACGTTTAACTCAATGGAGATGGGTTCTAATAGACGCAGGGGTTTACCTTTAAGGATTTTCCCGATGTTAATGCGCAGGTTATGGCCCCTAAGTTCAATTTGACTCAGATGCAGCCCCCGATAAACTACTGTTTGGGCGTTGAGCTGCACATGGGGAAGATGCCCAGACAGAATTTGGCGATCGCCCCCTTCCAAATGCACCGACAGACTGGAGATGGACTCCACCTGCGATCGCAACCACAACTGCATCGCAGGTTCGAGGGCACGATGAATGAATCCCCGTTTGTGAGGCGGATCGACTGTCAATTCAGGCGAGGAATGGGCCATAACACGCAAAAGCAACTGAAAACTCCACCTATCATAGAGGATTTGGGTCTTCTGCCTATGGTATGTTGAGATTCTGAAAGGGAGTAGCGAGCGGGTCACTACCGCAAGATCAGAGTCAACATACTGGCGACAAGCCTGGTTCTGGTCACGATAGCATTCATTCCATGAGTCATCGGCGCGAGACTTTCACTAATGTTCACAGAGCGTTTCTGTGGGCTTGGTGAAGTCTTATGGATTAGCCCAGCCTACAGAAGGTCTCTTCGTTCTTGCTGTGGGTTTTACAGGCTGCCATGCTAGAAGCATTTACATCCGCATTGTTGCTGATTACCAGTCAAGAGCTGGGGGACAAGACCTTTTTTATTACGCTAATTTTAGCGATGCGTTATCCCCGTCGTTGGGTCTTTTGTGGCTCTATTGCAGCTTTGGCACTCATGACGGTTATCTCCGTGGGGGCGGGGCATCTGCTGAGCTTTTTGCCCCAGACGCTCACTCACTGGATTTTTATTGCCCTGTGTTTTGGGTTTGGCGGTTGGCTCTGCTGGCAGGCCCATCGCATGACACCCGACGATGAGAAGGTACCTCTCCATGAAGCGTCAGAAGAAGTGGAGTCCTTTGAGGATGAGCACGAGGGGAAACGGCAGCAGGGCGTTCAACGCAAAACGCCTTGGTCGATTGTGCTAGAGGCGTTTATGCTGACTTTTTTGGCAGAGTGGGGCGATCGCACTCAAATCGCCACAATGGCGTTAGCCATGCATGGCAACCCAGTGGGCGTCATTGCTGGAGGAATTTTTGGCCATACGATCTGCGCTCTCATTGCCGTTGTAGGGGGGCGCTGGGCAGCGGGACGTATTTCTGAGCGAGTGATTACGTGGATAGGAGGAATACTGTTTATCTTGTTTGGGGCGATCTCAATCTTTTCAAACCCATCTAGCCTTTAGGTAGCCTTTCCGCAGCGCCGTTTTACCTCAGTTTGTGACCTGGCTAGTACCAGGTGGGCACCGAATGTTTCAGTCTAAAGTTTCCAGGTACAAGCCTGGTTTACCGCAACCGAACAAAATAGGCTCCCGAACAAAACAAGCATAGTCAAAAAACTTGTTGGCAGTCACCAACGCCGCAGATAAAGCTAAACGCATTCTAACAAGGATCTTCGGTAAGATCAGCATGGATGCCCACAGGATTACTATGACCGTCTCTCCCTCGAGTCTAAATACAAAGCCTGCCCCGCAGGGTCTGACCGAATCTGACCCTGCCTTAGCGTTGGCACAACAGCTTGTGCAGCAGCTCAGCCTTAAACCCGAGGACTGGCATCGGCTAAAATCTAATCGCCGCAGCCGTGCCCTTGAGCAAACTGCCGTGGCTTTGGTCTACTTACTCAAGGATGAGCCGGAGGAAGCCCTGGCTCGGTTACAGCAGGCCACAGGATGGCTGGATCGCACGATTAGTGCGCCTCCTTGCCCTACCCACGGGCATTCAAAACCCTCACCTTGAACCTGAACAGATGTTTAGAATCGTAAAGCTTTCCTTAAGCAACCGCGATTATCTTTCTTCTGGTTCCCTCCAGTCGGTAAACTACAGAGTGATATTAAAAAGGTGGCAAAAACATTATGAGTGTTGTCAGTCAAGTCGTACTTCAGGCCGATGATGAGCTGCGCTACCCCAGCGCTGGCGAACTACAAAGCATTGCAGAGTTCTTCAAATCTGGTGAGGTGCGGGTACAAATTGCCAACACCCTCGGCAGTAATGAGAAGCGAATTGTGGAGCAGGCCAGTCGGCAGCTCTGGCAAAAGCGTCCTGATTTTATTGCGCCGGGTGGTAATGCCTCCGGTAGCCGAGAGCGCGCACTTTGTCTACGCGACTACGGTTGGTATATGCGCCTTATTACCTACGGCTTGGTCTCTGGAGACAAAGAACCCATTGAAAGCATTGGCTTGATTGGGGTTCGGGAAATGTATAACTCTTTGGGTGTACCGGTTCCTGGGATGGCGGAGGCGATTCGTTGTCTCAAGGCTGCGTCTTTGGCGCTGCTGTCCGATGAGGAAGCGGCGGTGGCTGCGCCTTACTTTGACTATATTGTTCAGGCCATGTCCTAGACTGTTTTATTTTCAATAACATCTAGTGCATTTGAGTTTTAGCGTTTGCCAAGAGCCTACTTTGAGTTTCAAGGTAGGCTCTTGGTTTGTTTGATGTTGTGATCGCGGATTTGTTGGGGGCCTTCGCCAGGATTGAGTCCGGTGGATTTTGTGCCGAAGGGCATGACCATAAAACAGATTTGACGCATGATATCAGTTCTCTCCAAGGCGACAGGTCAAAGTTGAGTATTGCCTCACTTTTGTATGGTACGATATGCGCCAAACTCTAAAGAAAGGCTTGATGAATGGATGATCGGCCCCTTATTTTTTTATCCCATGCTGGGGCAAATTCATTTGAAGCCAGCCTGATTCAATTTGTCTTTGAAAATTTGCTCAATGACTTTAACGTAATGCTTTGGAGCTATGTTCGAGACCAAGATGGTGATGAAAAGGCTATCGGTCAAAGTCTAAAAAAGAAAATTGGTGAGTCGTGGGCGGTCATTTTTCTTGTTTCCCCACATACAGTAACCTCAGGTTCAACTCAATGGATGGAGCTTGCTTATGCAGATGCTTTTGAAATCCCCACCTTTGTTTTGCTACATCACATGACGTTTGAGGATTTAAGAAAATCCGAGCACAATATTCCACCACTCTTGTTCACTAGGCAATGTACTCCAGCAGTCAATTGGAGGAAATTAGAGCAGGAAATTAGGCAAGTATGCTCATCCCAGAGTCTCAAATCAATCTGAGTTATGATTGTTACATCATGAGGGATACCCTATGAACAGTAAAGTTTTTCTCTCCTATTCAAGCCAGGATCGTCATCTAGTTGAACCTGCGATCGCCCAGTTGCCGGGTTTAAGGATGACCGATAGTCTAGAGTCCGAGCTTCGGCCTGGAGATGATGTTCGGGCCATTATTCGCGATCGCGTTCAGTCTGCAAATCGGGTTGTGGTGTTTTGGTCGGAAGCGGCAGCGACTTCGCAGTATGTGCAGTATGAGTTGGGGATGGCGGATGCACTGGATAAACCCATTACGATTGTGCAGCTTGACCAGACTAAGCCTGAATTGCCTGCCCATTTGCTCAATAAGGTTGTGCAGCTTGCAGATGGAGCTGTTTCTGTTTAGCAGGGTTAAAATAAAGCGTCTATTTATTTAGATGAGGACGGTGAAAAAGGCTGAAACTGAGAACTGTTAATCGAGTCCGGTTAGTGAATTAGGTTGTGGTGTCTTGGTCGGCGGAAGCGGATAAGTTGATTGGTTAATTTGTCAGGGATATACTTAAATCTGTACAAGCTCACGAAAATGCACCCGAAACGAGATGACCGAGCCAATTAAAGTATTTCTCTCGTATTCTCATAAAGATGATGAGCTAAAAAAGGAATTTTGCGATCATTTAGCGGTTCTTCAGAATAATCAATTGATTGCCGCATGGCAAGACCGCAACATTGACGCTGGTTTGGAATGGGCAGATGCCATTCACCAAAATTTGGAGCAGGCTGAGATTATTCTGCTTTTGGTGAGTTCGGCGTTTATGGCGTCTCGATATTGCTACAGCATTGAAATGCAACAGGCGTTAAAGCGGCATAAGACTGGAGCCGCTACAGTTATTCCGGTCATTATTCGGGATTCTAGCTGGACTACTTCGCCGCTAGGCCAACTTCAGGCTGTGCCTCGGGATAATCGTGCTGTGGCGACTTGGGGCGACCAGTTTGCACGAGATACGGCTTGGCGACAGGTGACTGAGGAGATTACGAAGGTAGCCCAAGGCATGATAGATCGGCGTCAGTCTGAATCTATGGCGGTTCAAAAAGCGAATGCAATCCAAGCTTTTCGAGCTAAGGCGGAGTCCTTTTATAAAGATGGTGTGATATCCCCAGGTGAAAGAGCATTGCTCAATTTAGAACGGAATCGGCTGGGTTTAGAAACGGAAGCTGAGGCAATTTTGGAGGCGGTTAAGACCGCTTATCAGCAACATAAGGACAATTTGGAGCAGTATCGTCAAACGCTAATTGCCGAATGGGCTGGGCAAGATGAACTGAGAGCTGAGCAATGGGAACTATTGCAGCAATTGCAAACGGCTTTAGGTATTAGTGACCCTGAAGTGGAGCAGATTAAGCAGAAGGTTTTGACTGATCGGGCTAAAGAACCACAAGAAGCTCAAGAAATTGCCAATACACAGGCACAAGAAGCCGAACGGCAACGGCAACAAGAAACTGAAGCACGACTTAGCCGCGAAGCCGCTGAACGGCAAAGAACATTAGAGGCTCAACGGCAGCAAGCATCTGAAAATCTTCAGCGAATGCAAGATCGCGAAGCGGCGGAACAGCGGAGCCGAGATACCGCGACTTGTAATGCCAATCTGAACCTACAGACGTTTTCTTTTGAAGTTGCGCTGTTGAATAATGCGGGGAAAGAAAGAAAACGAACGACGGAGCAAGCGCAATACTTTGCTGAAGTTTTAGCTCCTGGCGTTGACCTTCATATGGTTTCGATCCCTGGGGGTTCTTTTAAAATGGGTTCACCTGATAATGAGGGTGGTGACGACAGACTCGGATATCCGCAACATTTAGTTAATGTTGCACCTTTTTTTATGGCGAAGTTTCCGGTCACACAAGCGCAGTGGAGAGTGGTTGCAGGCTACCCTCAAGTGAAACAGATGCTCATTGCAGAGCCTTCTAACTTCAAGGGAGATCATCTGCCTGTTGAGCAGGTTTCGTGGGATGATGCCGTGGAATTTTGTACTCGACTATCTCGTAAAACAGGTCGTACTTATCGCCTTCCGAGCGAAGCAGAGTGGGAATATGCTTGCCGTGCCAACACTAATACCCCCTACCACTTTGGCAAGAAAATTAGCCGAGACTTTGTAAACCATGATCCTTCCAATTTTGGAACCATTTTAGTGAATTTATTTCGTAACCAAGACTTAAAATTCAGCGGTCTTAAAACCTCAATGGTTGGCAGTCATGAGGTAGCAAATCAGTTTGGGCTTTATGACATGCATGGGAATATTTGTGAATGGTGCTTAGATCTTTGGCATAGAAATTATACTAGTGCACCCCAAGATGGCTCTGCATGGATAGACAATAATGAGAGTGATAATGATAATCGAATGTGGCGTGGTGGTTCTTGGAACGACCTTTCCGGTACCTGTCGTTCTGCGTCTCGTAACGCTAGCCCATCGGGTATTCGCAGCGCCATTCTTGGTCTTAGGGTAGTCTTGGTTCCGTCGTGAGCACTCCCTACGGTCAGAACTGGTGCAAGGAATTTCACTGGGCGTACATCAGGGAGTCCAGACCTGTTCCGGTGATGGGGGCAACCCTATCCAAAAATACCCCGAGCCGGATAGCTTGGTAGGCTTCACCGCCGAAGACTTATCCGGTTCCCCATAATCAGAAACATTCTGAACGTAGCTCAAAACATTGAGGGGCCAATATTAAGCCGCTAGAGCATTCCCCACAAACTTTTGGCTAATGGCCTATAAATCAAACCCAGACGGAAAATGTTCCGGCTCAATTTGATGGTCTGCGGCAACATAGCCTAATCGTTCCAAATGATCTAACATCCCTGGATCATCCATCTTCTCAAATCGTTTTAAAAGATCTTCTGTAAAACTAACCTCCAAGTCATTCAAAAGCCACTTCGGGCTAAACTCCACGTTGTAACGCTGATAGGTCAAGAGAGATTTCCCCCCAATTAGATCACCCTTCAGATCGCCAATTTCGCTATCTATCGTCCTAGCCGTCGCAGACTCAGACATCCACTGAAGGTGAGTTTCTACCAAATTGCTGCAATCTTCCATCAAAGAAAGGAGTGCCGTGAGTGCATGACCCGCCGCAATCCGCTGCAACGTTCGCTTCGGATTTAGCCGTCCCGTTCCAACCGAAATCAACAAAAGATTCTCTGCCCCTGGCTGCCAGCCTAAATTGAACCCCTTTAGCGTCGCCACCTGAAACGCCTGCAACGCAGGATTATTGGCAGTACTCATCCCCCCATCCACAAAATTCCCAGATTCAATCTTCGTTTCACCCTTGATATTGCCTTTGCCAATATCGAGACGTTCTGGCTTAAAGTAATGGGGCGCAGCCGTACTTGCCCGCACCACCTGCCATAACAAATAGTCGCCATTGGGAATGTAATTGGCATCCTGCTTAGGCCCAAAATATTTTGCTTTAGGGTTATTGGTTAAAGGCCAAGGGCTGCTCGTATCCAGACGCTTACACATCACCATCAACCCCGTCCGAATTCGAGGACTGCTCAGGGTTGTTGTTGCCCCTAAAACCGATTCATCCTTGAGCGAATGTTCCAGCGCCTGGGTATCAAACTTGGGTCGAAAAAGCCCCCAGCGTAGAAATCCACCCTTAAACACATTCCTCGCCAGTTCTCGATATTTATGCTGAACTTCCTCCACCGACAACCCACAGGCTAATGCACTGGCAATGACAGCTCCGGTTGAAGTCCCCGCAATTAAATCAAAATAATGACAGAGCCGAAAATTGGGATCGCCACCATGCCTTGCACGCAACAAATCCTCAATTTTTTTAAGATAAGAAAGAGTCAACATCCCTCTCACCCCACCACCATCGAGTGCCAGAATGCGTTTTGACCCAGTAGATGCATCTAGATGTTCGGAAAGGGTTTTAATTGGGGAACTCACATCCGTCTCCTCATTAAGATTTAGCTAAAGCTTTGTGGGGTTAATGACAGCCACTTCCCCCTGAGCCTTTCGGATTCGATCCGCAAAGTCCGAAGTACCGCCAGGGCCATCTCCCGTCTCTTTCTCATCCCAGACCAGAACTGCAAATAGCTCACCTGATCCGACAGCATTAAGTGCCGTATGGAGCATCCAGAGATTATTTCTGGCAAAAACATTATCTATGGCTTTTAGTTCTGGTGAGAAATCCTTAAAGAAATCTTCTTGAAAAAACTTACAAACGTTAGATTTCTTTGCAACTTCAAAATAACGACCTTCCCAATCTGCCCCTTCTAAATGTACAGAGCGCCTAAGAAATTCCTCTTCCGGTAGCGAGATCAGCAGATCAACTTGTGCCCCCAGCGCTACACAACACTCCGCAAATAATAGATCTGCCCCCTGCGCTCCCCCACAAATCGCAAGATCCCCTGGCCCAATGCCCCAAGCACCAAGCTGCTGGGCAATCTGCTGCCGCACGATCGCCTCTTTAACCCGAGGAAAACGCGGGACTGGGCGATCGCATTGGTCAATCATGTGACCGCTGCACACAACCACCCTACGAAACTGAGAAGCATCACTCATCGGAGCAGTCTTTCGTTGCAATAACCAAAACTCGTTACTTTAATGTTAGAGCGATTCACCCAAAGGGGTTGTATGCTGTAACCAATCAAAACCCCCACATCAGATTTCTAGCCGCCATGAAGCTTGGCAACGTTGTTAAATCCAATTCTCACTGTGACTACATCGTTCAGCTTGATGACTCGATGGAAGTCTCTAGTCCCCCCCTACCCGATGAATACGGTTTTGGCTCCTTCGTTAAGCTCGAAACCCAAGATCGCCACTGGGCCGTAGGACTGGTCTATAACTCCCAGCTTTTCAACCCCGCCTACCTCAATACAGGCCCACGCCTCGTTAGCCAGCCCGACACATTCTTTACCCCAGACCTCATCCGCGAAACGCGAACGCTGCTGTGGACAGTCCTCATCGGCACTCTGGAAACCCAGGATGATTTGGTGTTCGGCTGTCAAGGGATTCCAACCGTAGTGGTTCCCGTCAACACCCCTGTGTTTTGCATGGCAGATTTTGAAATTCATGCCTTTCACCGCAACCTAGACCAGCAAAGCCAGTTTTGCTACTATTCACACCTGCTCCAGTGTGGCGGCACCTTTGCATCCCAACTCACTGAGCAAGTCTTGGCTCAGGTCAGCCCGCTGTTTGAAGGGAGCGATCGCCGTGCCCTAGATATCCTCCGCAAAGAACTGTGCTGGAAACACACGATGGGCACGATGCGCTAACATCCGAAAGGTGCTGTGGCCCATTTTGTCCCAATAAAAAACCGACAAACTAACCAAGTCTGTCGGCCTGCTGTGTGTTCCCCATTGATGGTTCAGTTCCCTGAACCATCTGTAGTATTGCAAGGGTACCCAAACCTTTCGGTGATCATACTCACGACGTGAGTGTGATCTTCATCACAGGGTGTAGTGAATACCCTTGGGTGCTTTTGTACAAAGGTTTTTACGCCCCTTGGCATTTATGTTCTGTGTTTAATTCATGACATCTAGCGAAGCAGACCAAGACGGTCACTTAATTTTGTATGACAATGCCCTTCCCCTGGGCAAAAGCAAGCGGATTTTTCACGTCAATGGCGTGGCGAGCGATATTGCTAAACAGCGTCGCGATATTGAAGCACTGGTTTGGCTAACCCTAGAACGTTCTTTTGATGTGGTGGGCATCCACAACAGTACCCAAGGCATCCAGGCCGACTTAACTGAGAGCTTGTTGGGCAAAGCCGAACTCTATCGCTTTTGGCCTCAGCACAAAACCCTGAACGCCCAAAAACGACTGATTAGCTACGCCGAAGTGCTGCGATCGCTCTGTGACCAATTCCTTGCCCCCGATGCCGATATTCTGGCTGCGGCTAAGTCTCCTAGCAAGGGGCTACCGTCCTTAGACATGGACTTGCTGCGGCGCTTAACCAGCCTCCAGTCCTTAAGCTGGGATGACCTAGAAACCACACTCTATGGCACCTATCCCGCAGGGGCACCCCGTCCTATCCTGCGCCTTGCCTACGAGGTTGTGAACGCAATCCGAGCTGGGGCTGAGGTCTATTTGGTGGCCCATAGTCAGGGGCTGATTATTACGGCCTTGGCGCTCCATATCGTGCAGCAGTTTTTTGGGGACTATCCCAAATGGACTCAGATGCTTCGAGTCATCGGCTATGGCCCTGCCATCATGTTTGAAGATCTGCCTGCCCCAGCGCGATCGCAGACCATTCTCATCCAGCATCGTCAAGACCAGGTGGCAGAGTCGTTTAGCAACCTGCGCAATGTAAATCTTTGGAATAACCTCCAAAACCAGGCTCGCAATCTCATTGAACGGGCTGATAGCCTCATCCAAATTATTGGTACCGATTCTCACCACAGCGCCAGCCTCTATCTAGGGCTGACAGGAGATCCCGTGGGCGATCGCTCCTCAAAGCTGATTCAACAGCTTTTGCTCAGCAACTGGGACAGTGACCCTGTGGTTCAAAGTTTACGCGCAACCCGAATTACCCTTGAAATCGTTTAGGATCATGGATTAAATAAAACCCAGCGATTGAAATCGCGGCTACAAGAACAAAACCCGCCTACGCGGGTTGAAATCCGCCTACGCGGGTTGAAATCCGCTCCTAGTCCGCGTAGGCGGACATCGTTCTTGTAGGCGCGGTTTCAACCGCTGGCCTAATTCTGGATCTTATTTAATCGACGATCCTTAGATGGTTTTTGGACAATGTCTCTGCTGGCTTCGACTTCGCTCAGCCAGCTAGAGACGGTCTACGCTTGGGCACTGGAAACTGCTAATTCTTCAAGCTGCTGCTGCTGATCTTGGGAAATACAGGACTGAATGATGGTTTCTAAATCGCCCTCTAACACCTTCTCTAGGGGGAAGTTGATATTAAGGCGATGGTCGCTGGCGCGGTTGTCTTTGTAGTTATAGGTGCGGATTTTCTCAGAGCGCGACCCTGTTCCCACCTGCGATCGCCGCAGATCAGACACTGCTTCATTTTGTTCGCGAAGCTTCATTTCGTAGAGTTTGGCCCGCAAAATTTGCATGGCGCGCTCTTTGTTTTGGAGCTGCGATCGCTCCTCAGTACAAAAAATCCGAATTCCGGTGGGCTTGTGAAATAGATCGGCAGCGGTTTCCACTTTGTTGACGTTTTGACCACCCGCACCGCCGGATCGCGCCGTGGACATTTCAATATCCTTGGGGTCAATGTGGATCTCTACGTCATCCACTTCCGGCATGATGGCGACCGTTGCGGTAGAAGTATGCACCCGTCCTGAGGTTTCTGTCGCAGGTACCCGTTGGACGCGGTGGACTCCGGCTTCGTATTTAAGTTTGCTGTAAACGCGATCGCCTTGGATTTCCAGAATGGCTTCTTTGAAGCCGCCCATTTCACCCTCAGAATCGCTGATCAGCTTCACTTTCCAATTTTGGGTGTCAGAGTAGCGAGAGTACAGCCGCACCAAATCTCCGGCCCAAATGCTAGCTTCATCGCCGCCTGTTCCGGCGCGAATTTCAAGCATGATGTTTTTGTCATCATTGGGGTCACGGGGCAAAAGCAGCACCTTGAGATGGCTTTCTAATGAGGCAAGTCGTTCAGCCAGCTCAGACACTTCTAAGGAGGCCATTTCTCGCAGTTCAGGGTCGCTAGCGGATTCCTTTAAGATCAGTTGGGCTTCTGTCAATTCCGTCTGGGTTGTCTTCCACAGGTCGAAGGTATCCACCGTCTCTTCTAAAGACGCCCGTGCTTTGGCGATCCGCTGGATCTCGCTGGGATCTACGGCGACTTCGGGGTCTCCCAGGCGACGGGTGAGTTCGTGGAAGGTTTGCTCAACGGATTTGAGTTTGTCGAGGAGATAGGCTTCAGCCATAAACGTTTAGCTTCAAACAGTTGGATTTAATCACATCCAGATCTTCGCCAGCGGTTGGTTGCAACCGTGACCATAAAAAGTCCGGTTGGAGCGCGGACTAATGTATCTAACCCGCCTGCGCGGGTTTTGTTCTTGTAGCCGCGATTTCAATCGCTGGGTTTATTTAATTCACGATCCTTAGATATAGCTAGTTTAACCTGAGTTCGGCTTAAGCCATAGGCCGCCATGCCCCATGAATATCGCAAGAAGGCTGTTGGTGAAGAGGGCGATCGCCCTTTCACGCATAATCCCTCTAACAGTACCTGGATAGGATATGGCTAATCACCATCGCCGCATTCGTCCACTGACGCCGCCCATCTTTGTGCCACCAACCCCAGGTTTGATCGGGCGATCGCCACAACTCCAAATGCGCCACGCCTGGCTCTGCATAAAAGGGATCTTGCCCTATCCCTAATGCCTGACTACTCCAGTGGGTAAATCCATCATGACTCAACCGAAAAATGGGAAATGACCCATATAGTGGCACTCCCCATCCATCCAAAGCGATTAACGCGCAAATGGTGCCGCCCTGCTGCTGCCAAGCCCAAGCAGCACCCGCCATCCCCACACACCCCGCGCTAAAGCCAATCAGCACCAGCGGTTCAGAGATTGGAACAGTTTGTTGGAGAAACTGCAAGGTATGAACCGGCGAAAAAGCCCAGTGCTGTGCTTCAGGGACAATATGAGGCTTCGGCAGTTCAGCCGTTGAAGGATGAGGCAAATGCACCCGTTGAATGGCGTTCCAAAAACTTGCCGTAAGAGCAGGAGCATGAATACCAGGGCATAAAATGATAGACGCCATACCTATTCCGATTTACTAAGCACTGCTTAACTAATTCGTGATGAGTAGTCCAAACAATTTGCACAGTGAGGCTTTTAAGTATTTTAATCAAGAAATCCTAAACGTCCCATATATTAAGGCTTAACGGGTTCATCACGATTTAAGAGAACAGTGCCCTCAAGAGAATTACGACGATGAAGCGTAAAAATATTCCTATGTCTTTTGCTGAATTTGAAATTATGGAGCGCCCCTTTGGCTGGAAGGTCGAGTACTGGGATGGTCAGGCACGCCTCAGCCCCAGGGAAGTAGGCATTACCACTCGCATAGACTTGTCTCCCCGCCCGCTTCAACAGAATCATGCATTAATGCCAGTTCATCCCTCCTACACTGAGCAGATGATCGCAGGATATTTTGAAGTTTTTGTTGATTCTGTTGAGTTATGCGGTTATTCCGAGGCGCAAGTACAAGTCAGTGCACAAAAATGCATCGGTCATTATTTTTCAGGAAAGAAAGGAGAAGCTTTGCCCGCATCTGTCATCGCCCTAGAGCCAAATTCTCAGAAATTAGCAGGTTTGGCTTTGTTTATCCTGAATCGGGAGCAAAAGCCGCATCTGGAATTATTGTATGTGCGGCCTCAGTTTCAGAGAAGAGGAATGGCGACAGCGATGGTTACTTGGGGGATGAACGACCTGATTGAGTCCAATTTTCAGGAGTTGTTTAGCACTTACCACATCTGTAATGAAGAGAGCAGCCTCTGGCATCACAAATTTGGCTTTCAAGATATCTATGACCCATACTATATTCGGCTTAAATCCTCCTGGCTAAATCAAGAGATTTGGCGAAAGGAAAAGTTAGAATTAGTCGAGGGCTTGAATGCTCTCATGATGGAACGAGATGAATGGCAGTCCCAGCTTGATCCCGAAGATCGATACTGATTTATCAAAAAAAGTGGGTTCATGAAAGGTCACACTCTTTGGCTTCACTTCAACTCGGGACCCAGTTCGACGACGGACTGAGTGGCTATTATGGAGCGTTTGTCTAGGTCAATAATATTGGCTGTCTTGGCCTTGTTTTTTCCATAGACCACTACCAATTTCCCAGGTTTTACCATGGTCAGGCCAAAAATTTCGGTAATGCCTGTGAGCACCTCAACATATCCTTTGCCGCTGGCTGAAGATATCCCTAAGGTTCGTAGATCGTTCTGATCTAGACGCTTGTTGCCATCGGTATCCACTTTAACAACCTGATGCACCAGCCATTGAGTCACGTCCTCATTTTTTACCTTTTGAGTGTACTGATCGGTTTGAATAATGACATATGCATTGATGTCAAACAGCCGATGAGATTTTAGAGAATTTGTGTCTAGAAAGACTAAGTTACGGGTTTGCCCGCCACTGCCAGAAGAATCGTAAGATGAGGATCGATCTGAGCGCCACTCGTTGCTTGTCACGGCAGACATGAGATAGGGGGTTCCCTTGAGGTTTTGGAAGGTACCTAATGCAGCCTTATATTCTGGGGTGGAATCGGCTTTTGCGTCTTTAGTCCCCGAGGTTTCTCTAGGATGGCTACATGCAAGCCCAATTGTGGGAGCCAGCAAAGCAATGAATAGCAGTAAAGTCTTGTTAAACGATTTCTGCATTGGGCTGTGGTCCGTCTTGGTGCTGTGGATGCTTTCTATTCAACACCAAATGGACAGCCACTTTTCACGCGACCTAAAGATAGGCGATCGCCCCACCAGCACCCCAACCAACCCAAAGCCCCAAGGACACCAGCAGCATCGCTCAAGCTTGACTAACCTTTAGCGAATTCTTCCCCATCTTTTTTCCTAGAAGCCATACAGGAATTCTGAATGAATCGTAAAAAAACCTAAATTTCTCTCATAAAAGGGGGACAAAGGCTCCAATCCATTAATCCATCTCGTGTTACCTAACACTCCCTTCAGAGGGGATGTTAGGCTTTAGGCAAACAGAGCCTAAACATAAATCAAGAGGAAGACCTGTGGTTACAACGTCCGAAAAATTACAGACCCCAAGCCTTGATCGCACCGCTGATGCCCCCGCTGATCAACGAGTAGCAGTATTACTAATGGGCTACGGCGAAGTCGAAAAGTACGAAGACTTTGCCAATTACAACGAACAGGCACTTAATCTACTGACTGCTAAATTTGCCCCCGTCCCCACCTGGGTTTATCCCCCCCTAGCAAAGCTACTGGCAATGTTTGACCTCCATGAGTGGGGCCACACCCATCACAATTTTGTATCTCCTCATAACGCAATCTTCGAGCGACAAAGAGAAGGCATTGAGGCTGAACTGAAAGAAAAATGGGGCGATCGCGTCCAGGTTTTCAAAGCCTTTAACTTCTGTGCCCCGTTCCTCCCCAATCAGGTTTTGGCTGAAATCAAAGCACAGGGCTTTACCAAACTGCTGATCTACCCCCTACTGGTGGTGGATTCCATCTTTACCAGCGGCATCGCCGTTGAGCAGGTCAACCAAGGACTTGAAGAACTCAACGACGGCAAAGAACCTTGGATTAATGGCCTGCGCTATATTCCCTCCTTCTTTGACCAGCCAGACTATATCAACCTTCTGGTAAAGCGTACCGAAGACACCATCCATGAAACCTTGGGCAATCAATACCTGCCCTCTCAGGTGGGGATTGTATTCATGAACCACGGCTGCCCCCATAAAGCCAAAGGATTTGTCTCTGGCATTGCCGAAAGTCAAGCCCTTTACGACAAAACCCGCGAAGCTATTATGTATCGCTACCCACTGATTTCTGTGGGCTGGCTCAACCACGACACGCCCCTGATTGATTGGACGCAGCCCTCAGCCGACAAAGCCGCCCGTAATTTGATTGAATTGGGTGCAAAGGCAATTGTGTTTGTACCCATTGGGTTTGCCACGGAAAATCATGAAACCCTGCTGGATGTCCATCACATCATCCACCAGCTAGAACACAAACATGACCAAGTCAAATTTGTGCAAATGGACTGCGTCAACGACCATCCAGAATTTATGGCAATGGCAGCACGCTGGGCCAACCCCCAGATTGAGGCGTTGCTAGAAGAGCCAGCGGTCAAGGTCCATAGCCACCACGACCATAGTCATGATGATACCCACAGCCACCATCATCATGGTGCAGTTCACAACCACTAGCGTGATCTATGTAGGGGCGCAAGGCCTTGCGCCCCTACATGGCACAATAGGCAACAGCATGCGTACCCAACGATAGATCGGCATTACTGTGGCTCAAGTTGTACTAGAAAACCTTTGTAAAAGCTTTCCAGCGCGTCCAGGACAGCCAAAATCCTCGCTCTTGGCGGGTTCTACATCCCCATCTGAAGCAGGGGCAGCCGCGATTCTGAGGCAAATCAACCTCACCATTGCCGATGGTGAATTTATGGTGCTCGTTGGCCCTTCCGGCTGTGGCAAAAGCACTCTTCTGCGACTGATTGCCGGACTCGAAACGCCTAGCGCTGGCAACATTTGGGTGGGCGATCGCCTCGTCAATGACCTCCCCCCCAAAGCCCGCGACATTGCGATGGTGTTCCAGAGCTATGCCCTCTACCCCCACATGACGGTCTACAAAAACCTAGCCTTTGGCCTGCGCCGCACCCGACTCAAATCCAGCGCAGTCGATCAAGCCGTCCAGCGGGTCGCTCAGATGCTAGAGCTAGAAACCCTGCTCCATCGCTATCCCAAGCAGCTTTCCGGCGGTCAAAAACAGCGGGTTGCCCTTGGACGCGCAATGGCACGAAATCCGCAGGTGTTCTTGATGGACGAGCCACTCTCTAACCTAGATGCAAAGCTCCGCGCCCAAACCCGCGCTCAAATTGTTCAGCTTCAGCGGCAGTTGGGCACCACTACCATTTATGTGACCCACGACCAAACTGAGGCTATGACCATGGGCGATCGCATCGCCGTCCTCAATGGTGGCGAAATTCAGCAGATTGCAGCCCCCCTAGATCTATACCAAACCCCCGCTAATCGCTTTGTGGCAGAGTTTATCGGCTCCCCGCCCATGAACTTTATTAATGTCACGGTCAAGGAAAATACTCACCTGGTTCATCAGCACTTTAGCCTTACGCTGCCTCAACCTTGGGCAAGTGTTTTACAACCCTACCAGGGCAAAGAAATCACCCTCGGGGTCCGCCCAGAGCACCTCAGCATTGCTGACCGTGGAACCCACAGCATCCCCGTCGAGGTAGCCTTAGTGGAAGCCCTGGGCCATGAAACCTATCTATCTTGCGTTTTAGAGCACGAAGGCATCAACACGCCCTATCTGCAAGCTCGCATTGCACCGCAGCACGCCATCCAGCGCGGCGATCAGATTGGACTCGCCATTAATCCCCAGCAGATTCATATTTTTGAAGCACAAAGTGGTGTAGCGTTGTTCCCAGCCTAAGCACCCACTGGTGCAATGATTGTAGGCTCCCTTTGTGGTTCCCAATCACTTCAATCGGCAGATCAGGACTTGAATTCCCAAATTTTTTTCAACAAAATTCTGTGGGCATTCTGTCCCCCTACACGTTAGGCTAGGGACATGAAACCAACACAATTTAGTCAAGTCTACGAAGTTCTTCACATTTCAGATTTTGCCAGATATTCCTCACTCCCTACGCAAGGACAAGATTTTAAGATCCATTTGGGTCAAGGCGCTACATAATTGCTACACTCTTGTAGACCCAGGATCTTCTTAAGATTTGAAGCCATTACGTCTTCAGGGCTGTCTCTCAAATGTAAGGCTATAGAACGCCTCTGCTGGCATCATTCAGCAAAGATTGGGCAGGCGAGACAACAGGATCCAAAGACCATTACGGTAGAGCACCCCGTCTGGGGTGGCTAAGAGACTTTGTTGTGGAGAGGGAATCTATGCTACACCGCAAGATTGAACAGCTTTATCTTGAAGGGCACGAAGTATGGGTGTTCTTAAGAGACCAGCAGCGCTGGCTAGAGCGTGCCCGCATCACTGATATGGAAGGCGACCTCGTCACCCTTCGCTATGAAACCGATGAGGAGGACGAAGTATCCTCATGGGAAGAAATGGTGCGTCTAGAGAGTATTGGTGCTGTCACCCGCAAGCTGGCCTCGGTTTCTCGTGGAGAAGGCGAACCCCTAGTTTCCGATGACTGCCCAGAAGCAGAGCAAATCCCCAATCCCCACCCAGAAGCCAACCACGATTAGGTAATGCTTTGTAGGGGCGCACCTACGTGTGCGCCCTTGCGGAGTGTTTATAACCCCAACCCAATTTTTATATGGGTTCCAAAGGCGTATCACTGAGTTCAAACACGGGACAATATCCTTCCGGTGCAACCTTGCTGCCGTAAAGACTAGAGCGTTGATTCCAGCACCGTTGACTGCGGTAATGCTTGCAGTTGATGCAGCCTTGGAGCAGCACATCACTGGTGCGACGGGTTTTCATCAGCAGTTCTCGCTGGGAAATGCCCCGTAACACCAGCAGTTCTCCCTGCCAAGTGGCTTCAATGAGTCCAGTATCTGCAAAGCTGCGCCACCGTGGATCTGTCATCATCTCTCGGGGTAGCGTGGCCACTAGCTCCGTTGCTAGCTCATGCATTTCTCCGTCATACACCGCGTCAATGCCCGTTGGGGTTGCAGGCTGGATCAACCCTTCCCCAATGGGAAGCTCCAGACGATTTCCTACCCGTGGAGAATGGAGATGATAGCGATTGGCAAGCTCATCTAGGCTAATTAAGTCTGCAAGATAGGCAGGGCTACCGTGCATAAACACGACGTGCTGGGGCCGTAAATTATGAATGAGCTGAGTGGTGCCGGAGCCATCGCAATGTTCTGACAGCAAAAAGGTATCGACTTGGATGTTTTTTGCCTGAAGCAATCTATCCCAAGACGAGGCAGGATTAAAATCCTGGAAATCGATGACGGGCGATCGATGGGGATTAAGACTCGGTTCTGCCATCCCTGGCACTGGAAATTCGCGGGGGCGATGTTCGGGCAGCAGAACAAGCCAAGGCTGATCGGTTTGCCCCTCTTTAGAGTAATTTTGAAGGTCGGCGGTTTCCTCTACTAAGACAATGCAGGGATGCGTTAGAGGGGTTTTCTCTCCTTTCTGGCTCATTCGTCGTACACGGGGCCGCACCCGCTCATCCCAAAAAAGCGCCTGATGTTGGGCAAAATTTTGAATGGTTGGCGGTAGCTTGGGCAATAGTTCTAGGTATGCGTCACAGCCTTGGGCGATCGCCTCTTCCACCCAAATGTCTAGATTTTGGCCTGTAAAGGTATGGTGGCTGCGCATCAGCATCAATAGCTCTTGGGCCAAACCCAACACAGGGACAGGCATGATCACCGACTGACCTTCTTGAATCGCCTGCATCACCCGTGTGGCAAACTGGTTTTCTTGCTGACGCCGATGGGGATGACGGGCGGTGCCAAAACTGCCCTCCAGAATGAGGACATCAGGGTTCAGCCCCCGCAGTTCTGTGAGCGGCAGACCATCCACCAGACGGGAATTAGAGAGCAAGAAATCCCCTGTGTAAAGGACCGTATAGGCTCGACCTGCACCATCCCCAGCAGGGGTGTAGGTTAATAAACAGGCCGCAGCACCAGGGAGGTGGCCGGCTGGATATAGCTCGATCTTTAACCCTGGGGCTAATTCTGTGGGGGTCTGCCAAGGTAAGGGCTGGCAAAAATTCGGAGTTCTTTCGTGGGCGGACTCTTGGTGCGTCACCGCTCTAGAAGCGCTAGCGATCGCCCCAGGCCAATTCAGCGGCAGCAGATGGGCGGTCACTTCACTCACGTAAATGGGGAGTGCAGGAAAGGCGTTGTGTAGGGCCAACAGTCCCCGTGCATGATCCGCGTGAGCATGGGAGCAAAGGGCAAAATCTGCGGGACAGTTGGGTTCAGGGTTAAGGGTGGTGGTGTTAGATTCAGGGGCAAACTCAGGGGAAAAGGAGACGGGTGAGGTGAGGAGCGATCGCAAATCATTCAAGCCACAGTCACAGAGAATCCGATAGGGCCCCATCCGCAGTAAAAAGCAGACCCCTTCCTTGGCGTGACCCGTCCCAAATGGGATGCACTCTAACTCAGTCATAGTTGTCACCAATACCCACCCCGCCTTGCAGCAGCACGTCCTCCCTAAATGGTAGCTGTCGCTGTGACCTGCTGTTCCATCAGGTCTAACAGCGCTTGCCACAGGAGCCGCGTAATGGGGCCAGGGCAGCTTGGTAAAGCCCTATCATTAATCTGCCGCACTGGCATCAGCAGCCGTACAGACGAACTGAGAAACGCCTCTTGGGCTGAATCTAAATCAGTGGGGTACAGAACAACCTCTTGGTGGGGAATCTGACGCTGGCGCAGAATATCCAACAGAAATGTACGGGTAATGCCCTGCAAAATGCCAGCATCTACGGGCGGTGTTTGGACCATGCCGTCGCGGACAATCCAGAGGTTGCTGGTGGTGGCTTCGGTAATTTCGCCGTGATCGTTGAGCAGTAATGCATCTTCTGCGCCCATTTGCTGGGCTTCAAACAGGGCCAAAATGTTGTTGAGATAGTTCCCTGTCTTGGCGGCGGGATCAAGGGCAAGTTTACTATTGCGTAAACGTTTCGGAATCACCAAGTGCAGGCCAGTTTCTGACAAGACAGGCTCTGGGGGGATACTGGAAATCACCACCAGCAAATTGGGCTGAAGCTCGGCACTGGGCTGAAGGCTTATTACCGATTCCGTTCCCCGACTAACGACAATCCGCACGTAGGAATCTGACCAATCGGCTTGGGCGAGAGTATTTTCGACTGCTGCCTGGATGTGGGCATCTGTCCACGGCACTTCCATGTAAAGGTACGCGGCAGACTGGCGCAGGCGAGCCAGATGTTCTTTGAGTCCTACGTGACGACTGCGAAATGTGCGCACCACTTCATAGACACTATCTCCGTACAGAAATCCTCTATCTAAGACTGAAACATTGGCTGTTTCGGCAATCTGACCGTTGAGATTGGTGAGGATGGGCATGGCGCTTTAGGTACAGGTGATAGTGTCAATCTACCTGAATTTCTTTCACCCCGCAGAGTCTTGTTAGATTTATTTGTTATCAGGCTAAAAACGGGTTTCGACTACGCTCAACCCTCAAATCCCGTATTAGCGTTGGTTGAGCGAAACCCAATCCCTTACCGTAAGCTTCATTCGAAGCCTACTTATTTATCAATTTCTTGTTTCATGCGCTCTAGGGTCTTATGCATTTGCTCAAACATTTGTTGTGGCGTGATGCCAAACTGACTCATTTGGGTATTCATTTGCTCGACGGTGAGCTTTGCCATAAAGTCGTCAGACAGCTCAAATCGCTTCATAAAGATGCGGTAGCGGTCCATCATGCCTTCCATTTGCTCAATGAAAAGCATCTTGCCTTCACGGTCAAACTTACCGTAATCGCCACCCAGCCGCGTGAGCGATTGGTAGTCATCAAAAAGGGTTTTGGCTTCGGTTTGGACTATATCAGATTCAAAAAATCCCATGATTTGGTAAGGTTCCTTAATTCGGTGAAACTCAGACAGCGAAACAATTCTTACCCTTATGCTATCGTCTGGGATCGCCCTAGACTAGGGCAGTTTAATAGGGAAAACCGTAATGGTATAGGTTCGATAAACTAGTGTAGGACGGTCTCTCAACCTTCATCTGGCTCTCTACTGTTGTTGCCTGAAAATCCTATGCAAGTTTATTTGGACTACAGTGCTACAACGCCCTGCCGACCTGAGGCGATCGCCGCACTCCAACAGTCCCTCACGTCTGGATGGGGTAATCCGTCGAGTCTGCATGAGTGGGGCAAACGGTCGGCCTTTGCAGTGGAGCAGGCTCGTTGGCAGGTGGCACAGCTTATCCATGCATCATCACCGGATTCTATTGTATTTACCTCAGGCGGTACGGAATCTAATAACTTGGCGTTGCTTGGCGTTGCCCGTACCTTTGACCAGCCCCAGCATTTGATTATTTCAAGCGTGGAACATCCGGCGATCGCCCAAACTGCCGCTATGCTCCAAGCCCAAGGCTGGAAGGTTACGCAGTTGCCCGTCAATGCCTACGGTCGCGTGAATCCTGAGGATCTACTGGCGGCAATCCAGCCTAATACGGCCTTGGTTTCGATTATTTATGGTCAAAGCGAAGTGGGTACCATCCAGCCGATTGAGGCGTTGGGACGGATTACTCAATCCGCTGGGGCACTCTTCCATACCGATGCGGTTCAGGTTGCGGGACGTATTCCCGTGGATGTAGCGGCATTGCCAGTGGATTTAATGTCGCTTTCGAGCCATAAAATCTATGGTCCCCAGGGGATTGGTGCACTTTATGTTAAACCAGGCACCCCCATCGGGCCGATTCTGGGCGGTGGCGGACAAGAGCAGGGCTTACGTTCTGGTACCCCTGCGGTTGCGTTGATTACCGCCTTTGGGGTGGCGGCAGAATGTGCGCTATCCGATGTGCGAATCGAACCGGATAGGTTGAGGGGGATGCGCGATCGTCTTCTGACCCAACTCCAAGACCTGACCACCCTCAAACTCACGGGAGACCCCATCTATCGGCTGCCCCATCATGCCAGCTTTTGTTTAATGACCGCCGAACCCATCAGCGGTCGAGAAATGGTTAAACAAATGAACGCCGCAGGCATCGCCATCAGTGCGGGTTCAGCCTGCCACAGCGGCAAACTTCAGCCCAGCCCTGTATTAACTGCGATGGGCTATGAGCCACTGCTGGCCCAATCCGGTCTTCGCATCACCCTTGGTCGGGAGACAACTGTAGAAGATATTGATTGGGTGGCGGTTGCATTGCGCCAGATTGTAGAACGACTGACAGCCACTGCGACAGTCAAGGTTTAATGGGCCACAAAAAAGCTGCCATTAATCGTTAGATTAACCGCAGCCTATGAATAATATGGATTAATTGAAGATTAAGTCACCTTAAAAAAGTGGGGCGACCTGCCTGTAAGAGCTGCATCGAGTGAATTTGAGCATCAACCAGGAAAAATAGGCTGGCAAACACCAACAGGTAAATGCCCAACGCCATACTGGTCTTGGATCGTAGCAGTGAGGGGAGTGAGTTCATCTTTCACCTACGCGGATTCAGATAGTGAGTGTACTCACAGTATGCTCTAAACTGTTAAAAAGTGAGCAGAACTGATTTCTGACTTAAGACAGATTTATATCTCTTAACAAAATGTTTGCAATTGCGTGAAGTTGATTGCTATTGCTACACAGCCAACGGAATTGGGCAAGTCACATTCATGCCACCCAAACCGCAGTAGCCATTGGGGTTCTTGGCTAAATATTGCTGATGATACTCCTCTGCAAAATAAAACTCAGGCGCATCAATGATTTCAGTGGTGATGGTGCCGTGTCCCGCACTGTTGAGTGCCTGCTGGTACGTCTGACAAGAGGAATCTGCTAGGGCTTTTTGCTCAGCGGAGTAAGTATAAATGCCAGAGCGATACTGGGTGCCTGCATCGTTACCTTGGCGCATCCCTTGGGTAGGGTTATGGCTTTCCCAAAACGCTTTGAGCAGCTCTGCGTAGGAAATGACCGCAGGATTAAAGACCACGCGCACGACTTCATTGTGGCCTGTCATACCGGAGCACACTTCTTGGTAGGTGGGGTTAGGGGTTAGCCCCGCAGCGTAGCCGACGGCAGTGCTATACACGCCGTTGAGTTTCCAGAAGGCTTTTTCTGCGCCCCAAAAGCAGCCCAGCCCAAACATGGCAAGTTCCATTCCTTCTGGATAGGGTGGCTTGAGGGCGTTGCCGTTGACGAAATGGCGATCGGGGACTCGAATGGACTCTGCACGACCTGTGAGGGCGGTTTCTGGAGTGGGAAGCGTGGATTTTTTGCCGAAGCCAAACATAACAACCTGCTCTTAGATTGAACGACATCAACGATGTCTCTAGCGTAGCGAATCTGAGCAGGATTGCTGAGGGGGCGATCGCCGTACCTATCCCAAGTCGTAACCTGACTTTGGTCAAACATCCAAAGAACGCTATTGATTCACCCAGCGATGATAGAGTTTTTGAATGGCGTGGGTGACAGTATCATGCAGCGTTAAGTCGGCGGTAGCGGTCGCTTCTTTGCGCTGAAGCTGATTGAGAACCTGGGCCTCGGCGCTGTCCACCTCGCCATCGCTGTAGATAAGTCCACTAATTTCTTCCAACAGATCTTGGATTTCTTCAGGTGTAGGTTGTTGCCCGAGGTACTCATCAATCCATTGGTAGCATTCATTCGCAGAAACCGAACGGAGTCCATGAAGCCAGGGATGGAGTTCCGCATCCTCCAGGAGCGATTTTTGCTGAGCAATCTTTCGGAGCCGCTTTTGCTCTTCGGGCTGGACTTTGCCATCTAGCCAAGCGGTACCAATTAAAATCTTGAGCAGTTGTTTGTCATTTTTAGACATGGTAACTCCTATGGGAAGAGACGGTTCTCTACAAGTTGCAGGGGTTGATGAGGTCGGGCGGGGTTGTCTATTTGGCCCTGTGGTGGCAGCAGCCGTTATCTTATCCCCTTCTGCAACAAAGACGTTGCTCAAAGCAGGGGTTAAAGATAGTAAACAGCTTCGAGGGGCCACTCGCGAAATTCTTTACGAAACCATAAAAAAACATGCGGTAGATTGTCGGATTGGCATGGCTTCTGTTCAAGAAATTGATCGCATTAATATCCTCCAGGCTAGTCTATTGGCGATGCGTCGGGCAGTCTCCCGTCTTTCCATTACCCCCGATCTTTGCCTGATTGACGGCAACCGTCCTATCCCAAACTTTGATATTGCGCAACAAACCATCATCAAAGGCGACCAAACGGAGGTGGCGATCGCCGCTGCCAGCATTATTGCCAAAGTGTGGCGCGATCGCCTGTTGTTACGCCTAGACCATCGCTATCCTGGCTATCATCTCGCCTCCAATAAAGGCTATGGCAGCCGAGTGCATTTAGAAGCGCTGCAAACCCTAGGTGTATCACGTCAGCATCGACTCTCATTCTCCCCCTGTCAGAAAAAACTACCGCTGCAATCCATTTCCTCGGAGTGCTAAGAGTGCAGTTCCATAGGCGGCTTCCTGTTGGGGCGATCTCCTCACAGGTACCTTGAGCTGTCGCTGGCGAATGGCTTGCCAAACCTCATTTTTGGCACCACCCCCTGCGCTCAAAACCTGTTGCAGTGGAGATGCACCCAATTGTTCTAGCAGTCGGTATCCTTGGGACTCAATGCGTGCCAGACTTTCAAGAAGGCCATGCAAAAATTCTGTATCACTGGCGGGGCGTGGCTCCAACTGAGGTTGCAACTCCGGCTGATTGGCAGGGAATCGTTCTCCTGGTGTGAGGAGGGGATAGTAATGGAGCGGACTCTCTTGGGTTGGGTCAATCTGTTGGCTAAACTGCATCAAATCCTGGGGCGAGAAAAAATGCGCCAAGACTGCACCCCCTGTGTTGGAGGCACCTCCCGCTAGCCAAAGATTGCCCAAGCGATGGCTATAGATGCCGTACTCGGCACAGTCAATTCGCTGGTGACTGAGCAGCTTTAAGACCAGGGTGGAGCCAAGGGATGTGACGGCCTCCCCAGGGTGGGTGGCTCCACTGGCTAGGAATGCCGCAATGCTGTCTGTGGTGCCTGCTTTAATTTGACAATCTAAGGGTAGGTCGAGCTGGGCTGATACCTCTGGGGCAACGGTTCCTATTAGTGTTCCTGGCGGTAGTACTTGGGGTAGATATGGCTGAAAGGGCTTGAGACGGGGCGCATTAAACCAGTCTGGATAGGCTTGAGTGGCAGGGTCATAACCCAGTTTTAGGGCGTTGTGGTAATCGCTAATGCCGAGTTTGCCGTGAAGCAAAAAGCTGAGCCAGTCGGCCTGATGCAAGAAATACTTCGCTTTAGCCCACTCTGGCTGTCTTTGAAACGTCAGGAGTTTTACTAAGCTTGAGCTGGCACTGAGCACGCAGTGATTTGGAGGAGCGACGGTGCAAAGCTGCTCCAGCAGGTCTGGACTGCCTTTGTCGCCATACATCATGGGTGGGAGTAACGGCTCACCCTGTGGATCGCACAGCAACACAGTGGAGGAGGTGCCGTTGATGGCGATCGCCCTGAGCTGCGATCGCACTGCTTTGGGGATGCCGCCCACCAGTTCAAACAGTGCCGCTTTCCAAACCATTGGATCTCGCGCAGCTTGGGCAAAAGCTAGCGATTGTTCGTGGAGGATTTGAGTGGTGGAGATGGCGGAGGGTTGGTGGAGGGCGATCGTCCTTGCGCCAGAAGTACCAAAATCAACCCCTAAATAGACATCCATTGCAAGATTCAGGTTTCTCAATGAATTTCCATCTCCTCTGGCTATCTAACAGTTGAGGCGCGCTGCCATCCTTTGAGTGCCTTAGCCGCAGGCAGATAGTCTACATCAGCCCCATCGATTGATGGTGCTAGGGCTGGAGCTTTACAGAATTTTTCATCCACCTAGATTCTGTATTTTCTCAATTTCGGATTGATAGAGTTCCATTTTTCCTTGTGATTTATATAAGTCTGCGGCTTGTTGGTAATCACTGATAGCCCCTCGCTTATTATCGAGCGTAGCGCGAGCCATCCCACGATTGTCGTAAGCATTTGCCTCCTGCGGATTGAGTTTGATGGCCTCGTCGTAGTCTTGAATTGCACCTTGATTGTTGCCTAAATTATATCGAGAATTTCCTCTTTGAATGTAATAATTTGCATCTTTTTGATTTAATTGAATAGCCTTATTAAAGTTTTTAATTGCTACTTCATTATTACTTAAACTATATTCAGCAAGACCGCGATTATAGTAAGCGTCTGCATCCTCAGAATTTAGTTTAATTACTTCATCAAAGTCCTGAATTGCTAATTGGTGATTGCCCAACTCCTCCTGAGAAAGCCCACGGTTATAATATGCATTTACATATTGTGGATTAAGTTTGATTGCTTCATCATAGTCCTCAATTGCCCCCTGATTATCACTCAAGCCATACTTGGCAAGACCGCGATTGTAGTAAGCAGTGGCATCTTGTGAGTCGAGTTTGATTGCCTCGCCATAGTCCTGAATAGCCTCTTGATTATTGCCCAAATTATACTTGGCAAGACCACGATTGTAGTAAGCAGTGGCATCTTGTGGATTAAGCTTAATCGCTTCATTATATTTTTTGATTTCATCTAAGTACTGCTGTTCAGTATGCTTTTCTGTGCTTTTGTCTGACTCAATTGTTGGAATATTATTTTGAGAATTTCTAATCCAGTAATTGCCCGCTACTAGAACCAAAATTAAAGCACACCCACCAAGGCCATATAATAGCCATCGTTTTTGGGTTGATGATGATTCTGCTTGAGGTTGAAAAACGGTTTCAGCAAGTTTGCTTGGTGCTGATTTCTCTGTCAAAGGTATTGAGTGTGGACTGATAATTGTTTCGGCAAACGGATCAGGCGTTATGTAGGGCTTTGGACGGAGACTGATAACGGTTTCCACGAGGGCGCTTGAGGCTATTTGAGCTGAAGCATAACGATCTCGGAAATGATAGCAGGTCATTTTATCCAATACTTTGGCAGTTTGGGGACTGATGGAAACAAAATCTTTCCAGATCAATTCTCCTGTTTTTGAATCTTGTTGCGGCATTCTGCCCAGCAGTGCTTGAATACCCAAGACTCCAACGGCAAAGACATCACTGGCGAACTGCGGATGCCCATGGGCCTGTTCCGGTGGCATATAGCCAGCCGTCCCAATGGCGATCGTTGAAGTTGTATGCCCTTCCGTATCAACAGACAAAACATTTATTTCTTTGACTGCACCAAAGTCGATCAAAACAATGTTGTTATCCTTTTGACGGCGCATCAAATTAGCCGGCTTGATGTCTCGATGGATGACGCCATGCTGATGCACTACCGTCAACACCTCTAAAATTTCCTTTAAAAGCTTAACGACGCTAGCTTCGCTCCATTTCTGGCCCGCAATCAATTCTTTATCTAAGGTATGACCATCAATAAACTCTTGAACCAAATAGAACAGACCCTGCTCCTCAATATGGGCAAACAGACGAGGGATTTGGTCATGCGCTTGGCCCAAGTTGTATAAAACCTTTGCTTCTCTGTCAAAAAGTACTCTTGCCGCTTCTAAAATTAAAGGGGCAGTATTTTTAGGCTTAAAATGCTTAACCACACACTGGGGAGATCCGGGCAAATCTAAGTCTTCAGCCAGATAAGTATCTCCAAATCCCCCACTTCCAAGAAAACGGTTGATTTTATATCGATTACGTAAAACTGTCCCGATTTGCATAGGTTTAACGGATGGGAGATTGGCATCAATTTTGCCATACTTAAACTCCCAGATCCTAATTAGGCTTGAAATCAGTTGTAGACTCTGTGGTGCTATTCGCTCAATTATTTTGTAGATCTTGTAGGGTAAGTAACGTAACCTACCGCAACCCACCCTGCTAATGTCTTCCACCCCCGCAACCAATCCTCAAACTGGCTCACTCTGGTCACTAAAGTACGAACCCGCCCTTGAATCTCTAGGCGATGACTACGCCGATCCAGTGGTTGGGGCTGAATTTCCCCAGCATATTCTCCGGTTTCGGAATGAAGATGTTTTGCAGAAGATCGGCGTAGACCCTGCTCAGGTTCCAGATCAAGATTTTATTGAAGCCTTTGGACAGTTCCGAGGCCGCAGTCCACTTTTGGCGATGCGATATCACGGCTATCAGTTTGGAGAGTATAACCCCAGGCTAGGCGATGGGCGAGGGTTCTTATACGGTCAAGTCCGTGGACTAGACGGCGAACTCTATGACTTTGGCACTAAGGGATCTGGCACAACCCCTTACTCTCGGGGTGGTGATGGGCGGCTTACGCTTAAGGGCGGAGTGCGCGAGGTGATCGCGTCCGAGGCGCTACATCATTACGGTGTGCGCACCTCTCGCTGCTTAAGCCTAGTTGAAACCGGAGAACAGCTCTGGCGCGGAGATGAACCCTCTCCCACACGGTCATCGACAATGGTGCGCTTTAGCCGCTCCCACATTCGGTTTGGCACCTTTGAGCGACTTTATGCAGTTCAGCGACCAGATTTAATCGGTAAGTTACTCGATCACGTTATTGAAACCTACTACAGCCATTTATCGAATGCCCCCGATCGCTACGCTAAATTTTATGCTGAGCTAGTACAGCGCACGGCGGAGTTGGTGGCACAGTGGATGTCCGTCGGTTTCTGCCACGCGGTGCTGAATACCGACAATATGTCTATCACTGGCGAAAGCTTTGACTATGGGCCATTTGCCTTTATTCAAACCTACGATCTGAAATTTGCAGCGGCTTATTTTGACTACTACGGTCGTTACAGCTATGGCAATCAACCCAGCATCTGTCGCTGGAATTTAGAAATGCTCCAGAAGCCTTTAGGCATGGTTATGGCTTCCGCTGACCTTGCGGCGGGTCTGCAACAGTTTGAAGCAGCCTATTACAGCACCTATCGGCAGCGCATGATGCAAAAGCTAGGGTTTATTGAGTCTAATACGCCCGAATCTGAAGCGCTGCTAGCCGCTACGCTAGAGTTTTTACAAACAACCCAAACGGGCTATCATGACTTTTTTGCAGCGTTGCGCCAGAATTTTTCAACGCTATGGTACGCCGATGCAGGCCATATTTTAAGCGAGGTAGAGGCGTTGGCAAAGCCTGAATGGGCTGAATTGCTGAATGATTGGCAGCAGTTTTACTATCGTTTGCTATTGAAATATCCTGAGTCAGACATGGCAGAAATTGCGGAACGACTGCGTCGGCATAATCCGCTGACGGTGCCTGTGCGGCCTGAGATTGAACGGGTGTGGGAGGCGATCGCCACTACAGATAACTGGCAACCTTTCTATGACCTCGTTGGGCAATTTGCCAACTAATATCTTCAAAAACTTAAATGACTCTCTGAACGGCTTGCGCGTCACCCGCCGCTAGAAATCTCTGCTTCACAACCAATCAACTCTAGACGGTCGGTGTGCATGGGCGTTGTTGTATTGCTGGATTAGACACAATTAACAGGACTCAGCATGAACGACTTCACTTAATGCTTCATCAATCACTGTCTCGCTAACCCCTCGACGCTTCAAACTTGATACTAAAGCCGTCACTGTCTCACTCTCAAATCGTTCTAAATCAACGCGCAAACATCGCCCGATATAAGCACGAATTAATGGTTGATAACCTGAGAAGCCTAACAATGGAGCGACTTTCTTCAGATCTTCCACAACATCTTCGGGCATACGGATCGTCACGCTAGTCATAGGACGATTTCGATCTAATCGCTGTTTTAGTGATTCAATCTTCATACTCTACCCTCTCCTGACGAGTTGCTTTGCGTGCTGAAATAATCCGAATGACATTCTCTTCACGCTCAATGTGAACCACATACAGTAGATTCCACCGAGTATCTAGCCCAATGACAGCATCACGCGCTTCTTCATTACGACTGGCATCAACCACAACTAGAAATGGGTCGAAGAAGACTTCGGCAGCTTGTTGAAAACTAATCCCATCATGATTTGTGGGATTGATCCGCGCTTTTCCATCGTCCCATACAAAGGTAATACCATTGAGCACGAAATACACATTCATACCCCCTAGTATAGGCAAAACGTATTTACGATGTCAATACATTAATTTGCGGAAATCGATCATTTCCAAGCTTTGGTCAAAACCTGTAGCGAAAGCAGTACAACGGCTTGCGCGTCACCGGACGGCATTGCATTTTGCATCATAGCCGATAGCGTATATATCCGTTCCGAGTGCACGCGCTGGTTAGAATGCTCTAGATATAACTCACTTTATTTAGGCTCTTCAGAAGCTGCCTTATCAATGTCTTGTCTTGCCTCTATATGATTATCAAGTGTGTTGTCACCCAACCTACTATTAGAATTTGCAGGAATATCTCCCAATAATCTTTTGGCTTGATTTTTCCCAAGTACATACCCCGAAATTGCAGACAGAATGCTCAAGCAACCCTCTGCTGAAGCAAGGCCAATCATCCCCAATAAAAGAACTGCAATGACTATATAAACAATTGTAATACCTTCAATTGCACTAGGCAAAGCTTCCGATAGATACTGAGTTTTTCTACCTTGTTCCAAATTTTTGGATGCAAAAAAAGCTAGAATGAGAATAACAACTAATAACATCACTGCTCCGTACATAGCAGTTAAAACAATTGTTTGAAAAATTTCTCCTGTAATCACAGGTGCCAGACGCTTACTGCCATCTTTTTGAGAAATCTCAATAAACCCTTTTGCCCCAGTAGATTCCACTGAGGATTGACTTATCAAGATTTCTTGTTTTGGCTTTAAGCTAGGACTCTTCTCAGCACTTGCAATAGGGACTAAAAATGATACAGAGAACATTAAGAATAGCAGTATTGAAGTTGAATATTTTTGCATTTTTTTATCCAAAATTTTTTCTATTCAATTCTTGGCGATGGTCAGTCTTCTAAATAACTGGAGCTAATGTAGCCTTGGAATGTCTAATTGTCTCCGAAAAGACAGCAGTTTCTTTCACCATGAAGCTGCGTCAGCGCTGTGGATTGCTAACGGCCCTGGCTTCAGCGACGATACAGATATTTGAGTCATAGACAGCGTTTTGAGGGAGTCCACTGCAAGCCATAGTTAGGCTGCTGACTGCAACTCTCAGCTTTAGTTTATGCGGCTCCAATTATTGCTAAACCTTAAATATATTCTTGAAGAGACCTTTGATTAACTCAAGCACAGACTTGGCAAGCAATCCTCCCAAAAACGCCGTGAAAGCCAAACTTTCAGTGGAGTTTCTATACTGCTCAGAATCTTTCACGAAGAAGCCGAGTCCCCAAATCAGCACAGGTGCTACGATAAATCCTAAAAAGGGTCGAACGATAAACCAGAGAGACATACGGCTGTTGAACGTTTCACCCCTTGCCTCTTTCGGTCTCTTAGTACCATCTTCTAGCTCAAACCCTGTGGCACGTCGATCAAGGCAGGATGTAAGGGCAGCAATAGCACTTCCTGAAAAGCCGATCAGTGCTATGCCTAAAAAATGCAGAAGACGATTTTGCATTTCAATAAGGAAGAAGCCAAGACCAAACGAAAAAATGGAACCTGCAACTAGGCCCCAAATAATCTGTTTTGCAAGCTTCTTAAGCTCATCTAGCTCTTTGCTCTCTGCATCCATAATACCTCTCAAAAGCAGCTTGGAACCAACTCAATACTGTAAACTCGAAACACTGTCCCCACAGATATCTAAGCAGCCTAACGGCTGGGGTTTCAGCGGACGGACTTACACCTTGCATCATAACCGACAGCGTATGTCTCCGTTCCGTTGCAAACCCTTGTGTACGCCCAGCATGGGCATGAACTCATGAGGTGCAAGTCCTCTGTAGGAGAACCAACGTCCAAATGGTCAATTTATAGATCCGAGTGACGCTAACTACTAGCTTAAGGCAAGGGCGTTTCCGCGAGGAAGGGTCTAAA
>JANLSD010000382.1:0-19933 GCA_031362245.1 Acaryochloridaceae cyanobacterium OTE_25_metabat_464
CTGGAACCCTTGGTATATTTAGTCTGCGTAGGCAGACTTTGTTCTTGTAGGCGCGATTTCAATCGCTGGCCTTAAAGACCGATGAATAAGGGTTTCAGGACTTTTGTCAGTCAATCAGAAGGGGGACTGTGGGGTTGCAAAAGTATCTTCGCCTTCTGCTTTCTGACTAGGTTAATAAACACCCGTAATTTAACTCAAAAATAAATAGAAATTTTGTTGACATAAGGTTCTAAGTTTTTCCAATGAGGATTTAATGAAGAAATATACGTCTCTCCAGAGACTGCCTCACAATCTTTGGGAAACTTCTCACAAGCAAGGGCTGGCAATGCAATGGAAAGGGCGAGTCGATTAAAATGGGTTTTCCAACGATTTTGATTGATAATAACCTGATTTCCATAGTCCCATTCGAGTCCACTAATCTGAAATTTACCAATAATGTTCTGAAGCTCTGGAAAAGTCATCCCTACATGGATTCCTTCCACTGTTTTCAATGCTGAGACAGTCGTAAAAACCTGTAAAGGGAAATTTCGTTGTTTATTTTTCCAAACAATAGTAAAAAATTCTGCTCCTAGAATACGAATGGTTGTAGAAGGTAGTGTTACTTCACCTTCAGGTCCCGAAAAGTCCCTATTAATCAACCTGTCCTCACCAAACTGATCAATCAAGTTCTGGTAAGTTGTTTTTTGTGTAATTGAACCAAGTCGTTTACCAGGAATAATTAATATTTCATTTGCCGAGAGAGGGAAACAGCGATTAATACTCTTTTTAAGCAATATATCGAGCTTAGTTTTCTTTTTATTCAAATCGATTATAACTGGATGCTCTGGCATCAATGATGCTGATGCTTTCATGTATTGCATTTCAACATTATGACGTTCTCTCAAGAGTCTGTCTATTTCTAAATCACAGTCAACCTGAGGTGCAGGCTTGGCGATACAAGGAGACATTATTGCACCACAGACTATTCCTGTGATTGAAATAAAATTTAAGATTGATTTAACTTGATTTTTTTGATCTTGGGACATTGTTGTAATCTTAAACACACCTTTAATTCTTCTGTTTATACCCATCACTGATCGCTCACCGAAAACAGTACATGTTAAGCTTTCTTAAAAAAGATATACTTTTTTGATCTGAATCGTAGAGCATTCGTTATTTCATGCTTCCATACATACATGGGGATTGATTGATTGATTGCGTTAGTGATCAAAATTTTCTACATTCTGTCTGCTTGGCATGTCTTTCTAAGCTAAATGGTCGTTTATGGAAGAAATACTCGGTCTCCTGTTTACGTGTTGTACCTTAGTTGATTTTGACCGATAAACTCAATATTCTAAATTTTCCCCTGATAACCCACTTGATACCCCATACGTAACCCTACCCCAAAGTATTGAGTCGTTTGATGTGTGATTTCCCATTGTGAGCAGTTGAGATGTAGTTTGACTCACAAAATTAGGTGAAAAATGAAAACACAAAAGCCATCTTCTAACCCTAAAGTGTCTAACCCTAAGGCAACAAAACGATCCGCTTCTCAGAGGTGTCCTATTTGTTGCATCCTGCCGCCCCATCTACTGGATCATGTGATGCAACATGGCAATGAAGATCATCGGGCTTGGGCCATGTCAACCCTTAGAGCTTCTGAGCAATTTCGCGGCAGACGCGAAGTGGTGGGTGCAGTCTCGTTTGCAGTTTCCCCAGGCCAGAAGCGGCGCACAGTATATGACGCAAAAAGTGCGACCACACTGCCTGGAACACTGATCCGCAGCGAAGGTGGGCCACCTAGCGGCGATGTTGCCGTCGATGAAGCCTATGACGGTGCGGGTGCTACCTACGACCTGTATCACGATGTCTATGACCGTAACTCCATTGATGATCGGGGGTTACGCTTAGATTCGACGGTTCACTTTGACCTTCAGTACGACAACGCCTTTTGGAACGGCGATCAAATGGTCTATGGCGACGGGGATGGCAGTTTGTTTCAACGGTTTACCATCGCCATTGATGTGATTGGTCATGAACTGACCCACGGGGTGACACAGTACGAAGCGGGATTGGTTTATCGCAATCAACCTGGTGCCTTGAATGAGTCGTTTTCGGATGTGATTGGAAGCTTGGTCAAACAGCGATCGCTGAACCAGACAACGGCTCAGGCGGACTGGCTAATTGGGGCCGGACTGTTAGCACCTGGGGTGAAAGGCGTTGCACTCCGCTCCATGAAAGCCCCTGGGACGGCCTACAACGACCCCGTGCTGGGGAAAGATCCGCAACCCGATAACATGAGTCATTACTACAAAGGCCGAGCTGATAACGGTGGGGTTCATATCAATTCAGGTATCCCCAACCATGCCTTTTATTTAGCGGCGATGGACATTGGCGGATTTGCCTGGGAGAAAACTGGAAAAATTTGGTACCTTACCCTTAGGGATAAGCTCCGGTCTAGGGCCACGTTTCAAGATGCCGCGAATGCAACGCTTGCTGTGGCGGGTGATCTTTATGGTGTGGGCGGTCAAGAGCAGGCATCTGTTCGTCGCGCTTGGCAATCGGTCGGCGTAATCTAGGGCTTTTGCGGTGCAGGTCTTCACCCATAATGGTTTGCAACGGCTGGGAGGAATGTTATGGATTCTTCCCTTCATTGTTTTGTTGTTGGCCTGCACCGTGCCTTCTGCTGTTAGTCCCAGCCATCGTCAAGCTAGGCATAGTCAAACCATGCACATTTCTTTGGAACGCAGCGGCGGATTTGCAGGTATTCCTTTATCTGTGACAGTCGATACGGACACCTTAACGCCTGAAGATGCAGCCCAGCTTCAGCAGTTAGTGGAAGCAGCTCACTTTTTTGAATTGCCCAAGGTTTTCCCCGCCACACCCCAGCCGGATCGATTTCAGTACCAGATTTTTGTAGAAGAGCCAGGACGCAGTCGGAGTGTCTCGGTGGGAGAGACGGCTGTTCCGCCGACCCTTAGACCATTGATTAATTGGTTGATGGAGGTAGCTCGCCGCCGATAAGGGTGTTGCGACAGTCTGTCATTCTAAGTCGCAAAGCAGAAAAACAGCGATCGCCCAAATGAGTCATCCCTCCAATCCCTGAAGCACCTGGAGCAGCCATGCGATCGCCCCATCCCCATCCCCATCCGTTGCCGTCTTACCAGCAGGCATCTCAGGCCGCTGCACCATCACGACGGGGATTTGTAGCTCCCGTGCTGCAATAATTTTGGCATGGGTTGCCTGTCCGCCACTGTTTTTACTCACCAACACATCAATCTGATAATCCTGAAGAAGCTGTCGTTCCTGCGCCAAACTAAAAGGCCCACGATCCAACAGCACTTGACCATTGGGGATGGGCAGCGTTGCATCCGGTGGATCAATCGATCGCATTAAAAACCAAATCTGAGAGAGAGCAGCAAAGGGCGCAAGTTGCTGTCTACCAATGGTCAAAAATACTCGCCGTGCATGGGTGGGGATTGAACTGACCGCCGCTTTGATCGTGTCAACTTCAATCCAGTCGTCCTCCTGTCCCTTCTGCCAAGCTGGACGCGCTAACCGTAGGCAAGGAATCCCCACTTCCTGCGCAGCTTCAGCACCATGCCAAGAAATTTGTTGTGCAAAGGGATGGGTGGCATCAATGAGCGCATCAATTTGCTGCGTTTTTAGATAGGCAACTAATCCAGCCACACCTCCAAATCCCCCACTTCTGACGGTACCCATGGGGGCGAGGGGCTGGCTTGTTCTACCTGCCAAAGAAGAAATGACTTCGATGGATGGATGGGCCGAAAGCTTGGCGGCAAGATCCGCCGCATCTCCTGTTCCACCCAAAATTAAAACCCGTGGCATAGGCTGAGTCTAGGTTTCATGGTTTGCAGCTTCAGCCTTAGGCACTGGGTCTGAGTTTCCCCATTTTTCTGTGATCGCCGCCGTCACAATATGAGACAGCAATCCCATTGGCCCTGCAAATAAACACAGTACTAAAGAGTGCCTTGTCCAAACCCCCGTGCGCTGGCCTTCCCAATAAATCCAGCGACCTACGAATAAATCCATCACCAAGTAATGCACCCAACCCGTCGCCGCCGCCTTTTCATCAGAAAACAGCAGCGCAACATCCGAAAGCGTTGGATTGGCAAAAGACTGAGCCGATTCTGACGTGAGCGTTGTCAAGACAAACAGCCCCACATACAGCAATGCCAAAGCCACAAACGGCAACAACGAACTCATCACGCGACGTGTCCAGTCCCAGTTGGGCAACAGCACCATAAGCGTCCAAAACGGCAAGACAAAAACATTAGCGCCAGTAAACCACTGATCGAGGGTTGGCATGAACGGGCCTCGTAAAGGAACTTAAGAATAATCAGCCTAAGATATAGCTTTGGTTTAAAGTCCCGAGTTGAGGGCTGAGCGAAGCCGAAGCCCGGCAGAGAGCCTTAACCTGCATCTGCCATGACTTCTTCGTGAACGTTCATGGCAACAGGTGTTTTAATCCGTCGGGCAGAGATTGTGGTGCGAACTGACAAGTCAGCGCTTACGCTATCGCCCAACTGTTTTCGCTGTGGAGGCGTCAGCAGAATCAAACTGTCTTGGATGGCTTGGTAGACCAGAGGGCTACCTTCTTTTTGGGCCAATAGCTGGAGATAGTCTGAACCGTGTGATCGCTCCACCATACTCAGCTTCCCTGTTTGGAACAACGTCGCCAACTGACGTACTGCCATCAGCCGCCGCAGCTCATCGCGATGGAGAAGCCCTGCCACACACCGCTCAAAAGAGTAGAGTGGCTGATTTTGTCGAGTCAAAATTAACCAAGCCGCCAACCCAAGGGCTGAGAAAAGTCCTAATTCTTGCGTAAACAGCATTAAGGCTAACCAAGGGCTATTCAGGTCTTGCCAAACCGCCAGCGCACTGTAGGACAATGCCAGCATTCCTAGGCCAGCCCCTAGACTTAAGGTTATCGGCGCTTGGGGACTTTTAAGCCAAGCCTCCAGCTTTCGCCCAGAAAGCCGTCGCTGGGTCGTACCATAGAACACAATGCTGCTGCCCCCGCCCGCCAAGAGCGCTAGAAAAAGGGATGCATTCCAGTGCCAGAACACGGTGATCGCCACCCCCATCACTATCACGGGCACAAGGATGGTGCTGGATAGTGATTTGCGATCGCCCTTGAGAGACTTCTGCACTAACGTTGTGCCAACCTCAGCCCAAACCGAAGCCTTTGTGAACAGCAGCAGGTCGCCCTCTAGCCAATGTCTAAGTTGAATGGTGACTGGAGATGCCTTCATCACTGCGCTGATCTTCCCTATCTAAATCGCTAATCATACTGTGAGTCTTAGAGGTGCGGGACAGAAATGCTAGCGCAATCCTAGTAAATCGCTTCTATAGACTTTTATAGTGTAATTGACAGTTACTAGCTCAAGGAACACCTAGGGCGATTGTTCAGAAATCTATAATCAAACCAGTGCCCTTCCCCAGAATGTATGACCTCTTCCTCTGAATTGCCTACGTCTTCGGTTCAAGACCTTGATATTGCGCCTTTTAGTGAAGAAGAAGGCGATCTCACCCCCTCACCCATTGACCCTGATGATTTGGTCGATGACGTGGAGATGTCGTTATTTGACCACCTTGAAGAACTGCGACAACGGATTTTTTATGGATTGCTGGCGTCCTTAGGCGGCGTGGTGCTGTGCTTTTGGAAAGTGAACCTGATTGTCAGCCTGTTAGAAAAACCCGCCCAAGGTGCTAAGTTTTTGCAGCTTGCGCCTGGAGAATATTTCTTTGTCTCTATTAAGGTAGCTGGATACAGCGGCTTATTGGTGGCTAGCCCATTCATTTTGTACCAAATTATCCGGTTTGTATTGCCCGGTCTCACCCGCAAAGAACGGCGCTTTTTAGGGCCAATCGTATTTGGCTCCTCTATTTTGTTTGCCTTGGGCTTAGGGTTTGCCTATGTTGCTCTCATTCCAGCGGCGCTCAACTTCTTTATTCAGTATGGCGGCGATGTGGTGGAGCAGCTTTGGTCCATCGATCGCTATTTTGAATTTGTGCTGCTGCTGCTCTTTAGTACAGGGCTTGCCTTCCAGATTCCCGTTATTCAGCTTTTGCTCGGGCTGATTGGCATTGTCTCTGGCAAACAAATGCTCTCAGCTTGGCGGGCGGTACTCTTGGGCGCAATGGTGCTGGGCGCTGTCCTAACCCCTTCCACTGACCCACTAACCCAGAGTTTGCTGGGTGGAGCCGTCCTATTGCTGTACATGGGTGGGACAGGGCTTGTTTTGCTTTTAGGTAAATAAACGCTTAATCTTTAGTGCTAAAACTCTCCCACCAACCATTCTGAAGCCCGTTCCCCCAGCTCAATGGGGATGCTAATCGCCTTGCCCAGCCGAGGCCGCTCTCGTGTGGTTTCAATCACATTCATCACCTGTGCAAACGCACCCCATCCTTGGAGATAGGCCGCGACGGCCTCTAGATGCTCCTGATATTCTTGAGGTGTCATGGGGAAAGACGCCTGCTCCAAATATCGCCACATAACCTGCACAAAAATTTTGCCCTGAGTGCGGCGAAATTGAATGTCATAGGACTTCCCCCACTTAGAAATCAGTGCGTCTTGGAGTTGTGCGCCAGTCATAGATTGCCTTAGATCCCAGGAGGTCTGATTTCAAGATACGGGATTTTTATAGATGGGATCTCTCAGATTAGGACAATCTTTTCTCAGAATCCATGCCCTACCTCACACCACCACCTTTAGTCACACCCATCCAAATCCTTAAGCTTGTTTACATTTCGTATGCAAATGCAGGGCAACTAGTGGGATAATACGTCAAGAAATGTAATGATGCCCAGCGTGCGAAGTTGCTTCTGTTGCCCAAGTTTTGCAGCGTTCACCTCGGTGAGCAAGCAGGGTTGAGATTTAACGAAATGTACGAAATAACCCAGGGCAGTTTAGAGTTGCCAATTCATAAAAAACACTAAAAGCGACGTATACCATGGCTCAAGTCTCTGGAACCCCTGACGTGCCCGATATGGGTCGTCGTCAGTTTATGAACTTTTTAACCTTTGGCGCAATCACGGGCACAGCCCTTGGTGGCCTTTACCCCGTAGTCAAGTATTTTATTCCGCCTTCTAGTGGAGGTACTGGGGGTGGACTCATTGCCAAGGATGCCCTGGGGAATGACATTATTATCACCGAGTACCTGAAGACTCATACTGCTGGCGATCACTCCTTGGCACAAGGCTTTAAGGGCGATCCAACTTACGTGATTGTCAAAGAAGACAGCACGATTGAGAGCTACGGCATCAATGCAGTCTGTACCCACCTCGGTTGTGTTGTACCTTGGAACGCCGGACAAAACCGATTTATCTGTCCTTGCCACGGATCGCAGTACGACAACACGGGTAAAGTCGTGCGCGGCCCTGCACCCCTTTCCTTGCCTTTAGCCCACGCAGCCGTGAGCGAAGACGACAAGCTAGTCTTTACCTCCTGGACTGAAACCGATTTCCGCACCGATAAAGCCCCTTGGTGGAGCTAGTTCTACGGTTTAGCTCTAGCCTTCTTGCTGTCTTGCCGTCTTCCATTCTCACCGTCTCGCATTGCACCCCCAGAACCACAATGAAGCAAACTTTATTTTCAAGATTTACGCTGCTTTCCAAAATCACCCAGAAATCAGCTCAACTCTTAGCCATGTTGGGTATTCTCGTGTTTGGGAATATGGCGCTGCCTTCCGTCGCCCAAGCCTACCCTGTCTTTGCACAGCAAGCCTACGAAAACCCACGGGAAGCGACGGGTCGGATTGTTTGTGCCAACTGTCACCTTGCCCAGAAGCCCACCGAAATTGAGGTGCCTCAGTCCGTATTGCCCAATACGGTCTTTGAAGCGGTGGTTAAAATTCCCTACGACCCTGCCGTACAGCAGGTGCTTGGAAATGGTGAAAAAGGCCCTCTGAACGTGGGTGCAGCCCTCATTTTGCCCAAAGGCTTTAAGCTGGCTCCCCCTGAACGGCTTTCTGAAGAACTGAAGGAAAAAACCAGTGGCGTTTATTTCCAAAACTACAGCGCCGAACGAGACAATATCTTAGTCGTGGGTCCCTTGCCTGGTGATGACCACCAAGAAATCGTTTTCCCAGTCCTTTCCCCCGACCCAGGGACGGATAAGGGCGTTCGGTTTGGTAAATATCTAATTAACGTCGGTGGAAATCGCGGTCGTGGTCAGGTCTACCCGACAGGCGACAAATCCAACAACAATATCTTCAATGCCTCTATCTCAGGGGTGATCACTGACATTAGCAATGGCGATGCAGGTGCTCACTTAGTCACCATTGCTGCGGCTAACGGTGGCCAAAAGGTTACGGAAACCATTCCGGCTGGCCCTAGCCTAGTGGTGACGAAGGGACAGGAAATCAAAGAAGGGGAAGCCCTCACCGACAATCCTAATGTGGGTGGATTTGGTCAGCATGATATTGAAATCGTGCTCCAAAACCCAACACGGGTGAAGTGGCTGATGGCATTCTTCGCGGCAATCATGGTGTCTCAGATCATGCTGGTTCTGAAAAAGAAACAGGTCGAGAAGGTTCAAGCTGCGGAAATGAATTTCTAGGTTTAGCCCTCAAACGCTCAACAGAATAAGCCTTGTCCAAGCTTGGACAAGGCTTGTTTTTTGTCTAAAACCGATACCTGCTTCAATGGATAGCATTGGATCTGATCGGGAGAGATTCCTGTACTATCAAAACGATTCCCTTTTGGACTTGTAAGAGTTTGATTTATAGCGTTATGAATGGGTGGTGTAAGGATAGGCAAGGTAGTAGATTGTCTTTCCCAGGTTTAGGGCTAGCAGCGGCTGTTGCTGGGTGGGTTTGGATGGGAAGCCATGCTGTGGCGCAGCAACCGCCCAACCCCGCTCCAGTGCCGTCACCTGCCCCACTACCTTCTGAACTGTTGCCGCCACCTGAGGATTTTCTAAGGCTGCCCGTATCACCCCCAGCCTCACCGTCTCAGAAAGGCATACCCGCTGGAACCATTACCGTCAAAAAAATTGAGGTTGTGGGGAGCACCCTGTTTTCATCTGAGCAGCTACAGGCTGCGACGGTCTCTTTTTTGAATCGTCCCTTGACCTTTGAAGATCTCCTTAAGGCACGGGCCGCGATCACGAAACTTTATGTGGATAAGGGCTATTTGACTTCAGGAGCCTACTTGCCTGCCAATCAAGACGTTAGCAAGGGCGTTGTGACGTTTCAGGTGCTGGAAGGCTCCATTGAAGAGATTCGGGTTACGGGTACAAAGTCTCTGCGCCCTCGGTATATTCGCGATCGCCTCCAATCCTCCACCCACTTACCCCTAAACGTCCCTCGCCTCACTGCCGCCCTCCAGCTTCTAAAGCAAAACCCCTTAATTGAGCGGATTTCTGCCGAGCTATTGCCTGGAACCCAGCCAGGGACTAACTTGCTCGCTGTTAGCATCGTTTCCGCCCCCACTCGTACTGCCCATGTTGCGCTCAATAACCATCGCTCTGCCACCAGTGGCGAGTTTGGGCGACAGATCCGGTTTAGTCAGACCAATTTGACAGGCTATGGCGATCGCTTTAGTGCTAGCTACACCAATGCAGCCGGAAGCAATGACTTCAACTTAAACTATGCACTCCCCGTTAACGCCAAGGACGGCACATTCAGCGTTAGCTATGGCCAATCAGACAGCAACGTCATTCAAAGACCCTTCAGCGCCCTGGACATCAGTAGCAGCTCACGAAATTTAACCGTAGCGTTCCGTCAGCCGATTATTAATACCCCAAGCCATCAAATTGTTTTGGGTGTGGCCCTATCCCGTCAAGAAAGTGAGCTGACCTTTTTGGATGGCATTCCACTTTCTTTGCCCAATACAGGTTCAGATGCCCAAGGCCACATCCGCATTACGCAGCTAAACCTGTTTCAAGAGTGGACTCAGCGTCGTCGCCGTTCCTTACTCACCCTCCGGTCAGATCTAGACATTGGACTGGACTTGGGCGCAACCCAAAATCCAACAGCCCCCGATGGACGCTTTGTGAAATGGCAGGGGGTGGCACAACTGCTTTATGGAATTCATCCAGATACCATTCTCACCTTACGTTCAACGGTTCAGCTCTCAGATCGTGCTTTGCCCAATTTATCTCTGGTGGGGTTAGGCGGCAATCGGGCTTTGCGGGGCTATCCAGAAGGATTTTTGCTATTTGATCAGGCTGTGTTTGGCACAGCAGAGCTTGCCATCCCCATCTTTCGCACAGAAGACCGTTCTCATCGGCTCTACCTCAGCCCGCTTGTTGATCTCGGTTACGGCTGGAACTATCGTAAAATCTCCGCCACCGATAATCGCTTCTTGATTGCCCCCGGCCTAGGACTGCGCTATGAGTGGACAGATCGCATTGGTGTACAAATAAACTGGGGTATCCCATTGGTGGGCGTCCCCGCCGACAAGATTACCGCAGGCATCGAAGACAGTCGAGTCCTATTTTCTGTAGACGTGAAGCTGTTTTAGGGGCTTACGTTACAATAGTCGAAATTTTTTAAAACTCCCCAGGCAAGACTCGAACTTGCGACCAATCGGTTAACAGCCGACCGCTCTACCACTGAGCTACTGAGGATTGCAGCACCTATAATCTTAGCCAAAAGAAGGGGGATTTGGCAAGTGCATTTTGAAGTTTTCTGTCTTGGAATGGGTGTATTCCCCAGCTTGAGTGGGACAAGCGGGCAAAAATATCTCTAAAATCCGGCGATCTCTCAAAGAAGCCAGGGCGAAAGTCTATAATCCTGACAGGTGTTTTTATATTCATCAAACCTTAACGCGCTTTAAAGTCTCACATCTCCTTTTTAAAAGCAGTATTCTCCTCTCGTTGAGTGTATAAATGAAGCCTCGGATATTGGTTATCGATGATGATCCGGCGATCGCAGAGCTGGTTGCCATTAACTTAGAAATGGCTGGCTACGATGTCACCCAAGTGACAGACGGCATCAAAGGACAGGCATTAGCCGTTCAAATGGTGCCTGACCTGATCATGCTGGATCTCATGCTACCCAAGGTAGATGGGTTTACCATTTGTCAGCGCCTCCGCCGAGATGAACGGACTGCAAATGTACTTGTGCTCATGCTTACCGCCCTCGGCCAAACGCAAGACAAGGTCGAAGGCTTTAATGCGGGAGCCGATGACTATCTGACCAAGCCCTTCGAGCTAGAAGAAATGCTGGCCCGCGTGAGGGCATTGCTGCGCCGAACTGATCGCATTCCCCAAGCCGCAAAGCATACTGAAATTCTGAGCTATGGGCCGCTGACGCTGATGCCAGAGCGATTTGAAATCCTTTGGAATGATGCAGTCATTAAGCTAACGCGGCTGGAGTTTGAGTTGTTGCACTGTTTACTTCAGCGTCACGGTCAGACGGTTTCACCCAGCGAGATTTTGCAAGAGGTCTGGGGCTACGACCCCAACGACGATATTGAGACTATCCGAGTCCATGTGCGTCATTTGCGCACCAAACTTGAACCCGATCCGCGCCACCCGAAATATATTAAGACCGTCTATGGTGCGGGCTACTGTCTAGAGCTACCCCAAGACCAGCCCCAGGACGTTTCTGCTCTAGAGTCACTTAACGCAAGCAAAAAACCTTAAGAGCGTCTCTTTAATAAGACGTCAATTTTTGCCATACAGCATTTCCTAGGGGCACAATGCATTGTGCCCCGCAGCCTATATGAGGTCAAACCCTCAAGCGTCCTTTACGTAGGACGTCAGCCCCCTCCATCGCTTGAAATCAAGAACAACTCGTTTATAATTACGGAAAACTTTGCCGAACAGAAGTGCAACGCAACCGTTCAGGCATATTCTGCGTCATGGTGATTCAGTTGCGTCTAGGAACATTTGCTGTGTTTGACCAGCGTTATTTTCTGATAATAAAAGCTCGACTTATAGGACTGAAGCGATAAAGCATCATCAGTCGCTAATTTTTATTCTTAATTTTTAAGGTCTGGTCTGAACAAGATGCATAAAGAACCTATTGCTGTCATTGGAATTGGGTGTCGTTTACCTGGGGCCAGCAATCCACAGGAATTTTGGAAACTACTGCACGATAATGTCGATGCCATTACAGAGGTTCCCCCCTCTCGATGGGATCTTGATACCTTCTACGATCCAGACCCTACCCAACCTCATAAAATGAACACCCGTTGGGGTGGTTTTTTGGATCAGGTGGATCAATTTGATCCCACTTTTTTTGGCATTACCCCCCGCGAAGCCACCAGCATCGATCCCCAACAGCGACTGATCTTAGAAGTCTCCTGGGAAGCCCTAGAAGATGCAGGACAGGTGCCGCAAAATTTGTCTGGGTCTAAAACAGGGGTGTTTATCGGCATTTCTAGCCATGATTATTCTTCGTTGGTGTATACAGACGATCCCTATGGGTTGACGGGCAATGTTAACTGTATTGCAGCCAATCGGATCTCCTATGTCTTTAATTTCAGAGGACCCAGCCTAGCGGTGGATACCGCCTGTTCTTCTTCCCTAGTGGCGATTCATCTAGCCTGCCAAAGTATCTGGAATGGAGAAAGTGAACTGGCTTTGGCGGGAGGGGTGCAGGTGATTCTGTCCCCCGATCTCTCCGTCAGCTTTAGTAAGGCTGGGTTGCTGTCTCCCGATGGTCGGTGCAAAACCTTTGATGCTAAGGCCAATGGCTATGTACGGAGTGAAGGGGCAGGAGTGGTGCTGCTCAAGCCCCTTTCCCAAGCTCAAAAGGACGGCGATCCAATTTACGCTGTTATTTTAGGCACTGCGGTCAACCAAGATGGACGTAGCAATGGCCTATCTGCCCCCAATCCAGAGGCCCAAGAAGCCGTAGTTCGGGAAGCCTATGAACGCGCTGGGGTGTCTCCTGGAAAAGTGCAGTATGTTGAAGCCCACGGGACAGGGACTAAACTAGGCGATCCGATGGAGTTGAAGGCTCTGGGTGCGGTGCTGTCCGATGGAAGGATGGAGGGTGATCGCTGTGCGGTAGGCTCGGTCAAAGCCAACCTAGGCCACTCGGAGACAGCGGCAGGGATCACAGGATTCATCAAGGTTGCCTTAGCCCTTAAGCATCAGCAGATTCCGGCGAGTCTGCACTTCCAAGACCCGAACCCCTACATTGATTTTGATGGGCTTCAGCTTCGGGTACAGCAAACCCTAGAACCTTGGCCTTATCGAGAAGGGGTGGCAGCTGTTGCAGGGATTAATTCCTTTGGCTTTGGCGGTACCAATGCCCATGTGGTGCTTCAGGAGGCTCCCAGTCAACCCGCTAAATTCAAGTACTCCACCGTCCAAAGACCTTGGCATGTGCTGACGCTATCCGCAAAAAGCGAGCCTGCATTGCGAGAGCTGAGCCTGCACTATCAAACCCTGCTGGCGCAGAATCCGATGTTGTCTTTGGCGGATGTGTGTCATTGCGCCAATTTGCGGCGATCGCAGTTCAAGCATCGTCTCGTCGCCATTAGTTCCTCTAGTACCGAGACTCAGGTGCAACTTGCCGCCTTTGCCGCAGGGGAAACCGACATCACAGGGTTGCAAGACGGACAGGTGACGAGCAAAAAAGCGCCACGGGTTGCTTTTTTGTTTACAGGACAGGGATCGCAGTATGTGGGCATGGGCCGCACGCTCTACGAAACCCAGCCCACCTTTAAGGGGATTTTGGATCGCTGCGATCGCATTTTGCAGGCTGAGCTGAAGGTGTCGCTGCTCTCGGTGCTGTATCCCGAAACAGAGGGCCACAGCCCTATTGATGACACGGCCTACACTCAACCCGCCCTGTTTGCCTTGGAGTATGCCCTGGCGCAGCTCTGGATTTCCTGGGGAATTTCGCCCTCGGTAGTAATGGGGCACAGCGTTGGGGAATATGTCGCAGCTTGCGTAGCAGGAGTCTTCAGCTTAGAGGATGGTCTAAAGCTCATTGCGGCACGGGGGCGTCTAATGCAGGCGTTGCCCCAGAATGGCGCAATGGTGTCTGTGTTAGCCGATGAAGCCAAGGTTACGGCAGCGGTGCAGCGTTTGGGTGGAGCGGTGGCAATTGCCGCGATTAATGGCCCTCAAAGCATTGTCATCTCGGGTGCTAGCGCTGCGGTTGCTGCCATTGTGAGGGAACTCGAAGCAGAGGGTATCAAAACAAAGCCATTGCAGGTTTCCCATGCGTTTCACTCGCCCTTGATGGAACCCATGCTGGCGGAATTTGCTCAAGTGGCTTCAGAGGTGGCCTATGCTCGGCCTCGGATTAGCCTCATTTCTAACCTGACGGGCGATTTGATTGGGGCCGAAATTGCGACGCCTGAATATTGGTGTTTGCATGTGCGTCAACCCGTAAAGTTTGCCGCCAGCATGGCAACCCTCCAACGCCAAGACTATCGCGTGTTTTTAGAAATTGGGCCAAAGCCGATTCTGTTGGGGATGGGTCGCACCTGTCTGGGCGAAGGCGATTATCTCTGGCTGCCCAGCCTGCGATCGGGTCAAGGGGACTGGCAGCAGATGCTCCAAAGTTTGGGAGCGCTGTCTCTGAACAATGCCGAAGTAGATTGGGCCAAATTTGACCAAGACTATACCCGTCAGTGGGTGAATCTGCCCACCTATCCGTTCCAGCGTCAGCGCTACTGGTGGTCGGATGAAGAGTTGAAAGCAGTTGGTTCTAAAAGTACTTCGGTACTTGCGTCCGCTGGACAGCAAACGCTACATCCATTACTAGGTTTTGCGCTTCCCTTGGCGGGGACTCAGGAGCGACGGTATCAAGTGCAGATTAGTGGGCGATCGCCTATCTATCTCCAGGATCACTGTGTCCTCCAGCAGCCTGTGTTACCTGCTTCCGCCTATATCGAAATGGCAGCAGCAGCTGCGTTGCAAGTGTTTCAAGACGGCCCTTGGCAGATTGAAGGGGTGGCGATCGAGCGGCCGTTGTTGCTCCACGACAAGGATCGTTCAACGCTTCAGCTTCAGCTCACGCCAGAAGGGCTTTCTAGCTATGGATTCCAAATTTTTAGCCTGCCCTCAGCGCTAGACCCCACTCAACCCGCCTCGATTCGCCATGCAACGGGCAAGATTGTGTTTAGCCCGACCTCGGCACCCATTAAGGCTTCAGCCTTGGAGCAACTCCAAGCCGATTGTCCTGAAGCTGTTGATATGTCGGCTTACTACCGTCAACTCCAAGAACGCGGACTTAACTATGGGCCTAGTTTTCAGGGGATTCAGCAGCTTTGGAAAGGCGATCAGCAGGCGTTAGGTCGCATTCAGCTCCCCAAAGAACGGGGAGCCAGCGTGGAGGGTTATACCCTTCACCCCGCCCTGTTAGATGCTTGTTTCCAGATTTTGGGTGCAGTAGATCTCGACAGCAATGAAACGTTTTTGCCCGTTGGCCTAGGATGGTTCCAGGTTTATGGCCGCGAGCCTCACGATGCGGTGTGGTGTCACGTTCGGCTGCGATCGTTTGAGGGCAAGGAAGTCTGTGCGGATCTGAACTTGTTTGATACAGCAGGCACGAAAGTCGCAGCTCTTGAGGGCTTTACCCTGCGCTCCGTCAGCCGTCGGATGCTTCAGCGGTTGCTCCAGCAAGCGGTAGACTTCAAAAAATGGCTGTACGAGGTGGTGTGGCAGCCTAGCCCTCGCGCAGCATTGCCTGCCGAAGAAGGTGAGGAGGCAGAATCACCCAAGACCTGGCTCATTTTTGCGGATGCTCAGGGCGTGGGCAATCAGTTGAGTCAAGCATTACAGGCTCAGGGAGACTCCTGCATTTTGGCCTTTGCCGATGCACAGTTTGAGCAGGTCGATCCCCAAACCTACCACTTGAATCCTGCTAGTCCTGAGGAGATGCGATCGCTGCTTCAGCACATCGAAAATAACGAACAATCGCTATCTGGAATCATTCATCTGTGGAGCTTAGATGCTTCCACCGATCCAAACATCTCTGGGACAGATCTTCAGGCATCTCAGCTTCGCGGCTGCGGGAGTGCGCTCCATCTAGTGCAGGCGCTAGGCCAAACCAGTTTTGCGGAAGCCCCTCAGTTATGGCTGGCGACGCAAGGGGTTCAATCCATCGGTACGCAAAACACGCCACCCCAGGTTCACCAGTCTGCTCTGTGGGGCTTGGGACGTACGATCGCCCTGGAGTATCCCGACCTAAAGTGCGTGCGTCTGGATCTGGATTCTGGTCATGACAATCTATCCGCCGTTGTGACGGATCTTCGATTTCCCGATGCAGAGGAGCAAATTGCCTATCGCCAGGGCGAACGCTATGTCGCCCGACTGATGCGCCATGAGGCCGAGGAAAACGGCCCGCTTCAGCGTCCTGATAGCAGCGCTGCATTTCAGCTCAAAATCTCCAGCTACGGCATTCTCGAAAATCTCATGCTGGCTCCTGTCAGTCGTCGTGCCCCTGGACGGGGGGAGGTGGAGCTTCAGGTCGATGCCGCTGGACTCAACTTCCGCGATGTCTTGAATGCTCTCGGAATGCTCCGAGCTTATCTCGAACAAATGGGCCTGTCCAATGCCGCCGATGTCCCCTTTGGTGGGGAATGCGCGGGTCGGGTTGTAGCGATTGGCGAAGGTGTAGAAGGACTCCAGATTGGGGATGAAGTGATTGCGGCCAATGCGATCGCCAGTATGGCCAATTTCGTTACTGTCCCAGCTCAATGCGTCATCGGCAAACCCGCCCATCTCAGTGCTACAGAAGCCGCCACGATTTCGACGGCGTTTTTGACGGCGTACTATGGGCTACACCATTTAGCGGGGATGAAGGCAGGCGATCGCATCCTCATCCACGCAGCCGCAGGTGGCGTTGGTCAAGCGGCAGTTCAGCTTGCGCAACGGGCAGGCGCTCAGGTCTTTGCCACAGCGAGTCCTGGAAAGTGGGATTTTCTCAAAGATATGGGTGTGGAGCATACCTTTAACTCCCGCACCCTAGATTTTGCGACAGAAATCTTAGAACTCACTGAAGGCAAGGGCGTTGATATCGTCCTCAATAGCCTTAATGGGGATTTTATCCCCAAGAACCTAGAAGTGTTAGCACCCAACGGTCGCTTTATCGAAATTGGCAAACTGGGCATTTGGGAAGAATCCGAGATTCACGCCCAGCGTGGAGACGTGGCGTACTTTCCCTTCGACCTATTAGAAGTCTCCCTCAAAGATCCAGCCTTATTTACCGCCATGCTGCGGGACTTGATGCAGGCATTTGAACGGCGAGAGCTTCAACCCTTGCCCCATCAAGTCTTCCCCATTGAAGAATCCGTCAGCGCCTTCCGCCATATGGCCCAAGCCAAACACAAAGGCAAAGTCGTTCTCTCCGTGGCAGAACATGCCCCCACGACAGCAGTGGTTCGAGAGGATGCAACCTACCTCGTGACAGGCGGGATGGGTGCCTTGGGACTCCAAGTGGCCCATTGGTTAACCGAACAAGGGGCAAAAAACCTGGTTTTGACGGGTCGGAGTGCGCCATCAGAGTCGGCACAGCGGGACATTCAGCGGCTGGAGCAAAAGGGTGTTCAAGTGCAGCTCATCCAGGCCGATATTGCCCAAGCTTCGGACGTACAGACGATGTTTGAGCGGGTGGGGCGATCGCTCCCACCCCTACGCGGCATCATCCACGCCGCAGGCATCTTAGATGATGGAGTGCTTCAGGGCCAAACCTGGGAACGCTTTGACCGCGTTATGGCTCCTAAGGTTGCTGGGGCATGGAACCTTCATCTCCACAGCTTAGATCTACCCCTAGACTTTTTTGTTTGTTTCTCGTCCGTTGCGGCGCTCATAGGTTCCCCTGGACAGGGCAACTATGCCGCAGCCAATGCCTTTATGGATGGGTTAGCCCACTATCGCAGAAGCCTTGGACTCCCTGGACTCAGCCTCAACTGGGGCCCTTGGGGTGGCGTAGGCATGGCAGCAGAACTGAGCGATCGCAATGCAGCCCGCCTCGCTCTCAGCGGTATCACCCCCCTAGACCCTGATCTGGCCTTAGAGGCATTGGAAGCCCTGCTTACCCAGGAAACCCCTCAACTCGGCGTAGTCCAGATTGAGTGGCCTAAGTTCCTCGATCAGATCTCCAGCGGAGCAGTCCCACCCTTCTTAGAACATATTGCGTCAGCAATGGATGCCGGAGCGCAGTCTTTCTCCGCCTTCAGGCTCCAGCTCGACGCAGCCCCTGCCGAGGAACGGCTAACATTATTAACCCAGCATGTGCAGTCTCAGATTGCCAAGGTTATGGGCCTGAGTTCCCCAGGAGAAGTAGAACTTGATCGCAGCTTTACAGACCTAGGCATGGATTCCCTCATGGGGATGGAAATGAAAAGTCGGCTCCAGGCCAGTCTCAGTTGCTCTTTCCCTATCACCCTGGCGATGGACTATCCCACCGTCGGTTCACTGATTAACTATATTGATCAAGAAGTACTCTCGATGGGGGCGGCGAGTGCGTCTCCCGTCAAGGCTCAGCCAAAACCCGCAGATCCCAGCACCGCATTTAGTAACGGATCCACGCCCAAGCCTAAAGCGGAAGCGACACAGCAAGCCTTAGGAAATGGTCATCAACCATCCACAGCTCTACTCAATGGCTCAGCTCCAACCCAAACCATTCCGCCGGAGTATTATCAGTTTGAACTGTCGCCGGAGTATCAGAACTTAAAAGAGTATCTAGATCAAGGCCAGGAAATTGGAAATCCGTTCTTTACGGTGCATGACGGCATTGCCAACGACACCACCTTGATTGAGGGGCAAACGGTTATCAATTATTCCAGCTATAACTACCTCGGTTTATCGGGAGATAAAGACGTCTCGGAAGCCTCTAAAGCTGCCATTGATCGCTACGGTACTTCTGTTTCCGCCAGTCGCGTGGTTTCTGGAGAGCGCTCCATTCACCAAGAATTAGAAGGGGCGATCGCCACGTTCCTCGGTACCGAAGACTGCATTGTCTACATTGGCGGACACACCACTAATGTGAGCACCGTCGGGCATCTGTTTGGCAAAAACGACCTGATTGTCTGTGATGCCCTCAGTCATAACAGTATTCAAGTGGGCTGCAAGCTTTCGGGGGCTACAACCCTACCGTTTGTGCATAATGACGTGCGATCGCTGGAGCAAATTCTCCAAACCCGTCGCCATGAGTTTGAAAAGGTTTTGATTGCCGTGGAAGGCGTCTACAGTACCGACGGTGATTTGGCACCCCTGCCAGAAATTGTTGAACTCAAAAAGCGATACAAGACCTTTTTGCTAGTAGATGAAGCCCATTCCATTGGGGCCGTGGGTCGCCTAGGCCGTGGCGTAGGCGAACATTTTGGCATTGCCCGCGCTGATGTGGATTTGTGGATGGGCACCCTCAGCAAGTCCTTTGCCAGTTGCGGGGGCTACATTGGGGCCTCCAAGGTCATGGTGGAATACCTTAAATACACCTCGCCTGGATTTGTCTATAGCGTCGGGATTACGCCCTCCAACGCAGCCTCTGCCTTAGTCGCGCTTCAAAAACTCCAAGCCGAGCCAGAGCGCGTGACACGTCTGCAAGTGCGCACGCTGCTGTTTTTATCTTTGGCAAAAGAACAAGGGTTTGATACGGGTCCCAGTCATGATTCCCCTGTGGTGCCGATTATTATTGGCGATCCCTATAAGGCGATACAGCTTTCCCAGGCAATGCTATTACGGGGTATTAACGCTCAGCCGATGATCTATCCTTCAGTACCCTATGATGCAGCGCGTTTACGGTTCTTTTTGAGCTGTGACCATACCGAGGCGCAAATCCGTCAAACAATCACAATTCTGGCGGAGGAGATGGCGAAGATGAATGGGGGGACGAGCGATAAAAATGCGTGGCTGCATTATTTAATGCGATCGCAGTTCGTGGCAGACAAGGCCGCAAATCGCCCCGAACAGTCGGTGTCGAGTTGAGATCATGGCGAGGCAATCGTTTGAGCCGCAGCATGTCATTATTACAGGTGGCTCTAGCGGCATTGGTAAGGCGATCGCCCT
>JANLSD010000409.1:0-4398 GCA_031362245.1 Acaryochloridaceae cyanobacterium OTE_25_metabat_464
CGCTTTTACCTGCTCTCCCTTTAGAGACCTTAATGGCTTTGCTTATGACAACCACTGGCTTAAAAATCTCCTCCTTGCTTCCTCCCTCAATGGCAGAGGCATGGGCAAATTTTCTGGACACAAACTAATTTAGAAGCAGCAACATTTGGCGATCGCCGTCAGCAATATGGATCATGCCTACGCCCATCTCAAACCGTTTCTCACAGAATCTATCTCCGATGCGCCTCAAACCATGCCGCCTAACAATCAGGCGGCAGCTGACATCCAAGCTTTTAAGTTCAAAGATCCAGATCGCCACAGTTTAGAACTGATTTGGTTTCCACCTGATAAGGGACAAGATAAGTGGCATCAACCTGCCGATCAGCTTTTTCTAGGCATTGACCACAGCGCGATCGCCGTTGCCGATACCCAACAAAGCCTTCAGTTTTATTGCAGTCTTTTAGGAATGCAGGTAGATGCCGACAGTTTAAATCAGGGTAAAACGCAGGCGCATCTCGACGGCTTATCAGGTGCAAAAGTCCGTATAACCACTCTAAGCACTGCTCTGGGTGGCCTAGGGATTGAGCTGCTTGATTATCTAACCCCAGAGCAGGAGCGTCCTATGCAGAATAGCTGGAGAAGCTGCGATATTGCCCATCTTCAGGTTGAGCTAGTGGTCAGTGACCTTCAGCAAGTCATAGAGCAACTGCATTCCAATGGCGAGAAGTTTGTTGCATCGCAGCTTGTACAGTTTGGCCCTGAAATGCATTATCGTAAGGGCTGTCTGGTCAAAGACCCTAATGGACACGCCATGCTGTTAATTGAAACGTGATTATTGAAACGTGACTCATGTTCCAGAAAGAGAGACATAGAAAACAGCATGTTGCATTAACTTAATTAAACAGGCAGAAAACGAGTTGAGTTGCTCAATTAGGCTTAAAAGTCAACAACAGATATGTTTTTTCAAGACCCATTAGAACTTTCTCGTCTTTTTATAGCCAGCTTTGGAACACAGGTTGAAGCGGTCAATTTAGATAGAATTCCTGAAAACAGCTCAGTGGTGGTGGTAAGTAATCATCGCAGCCTGATGGATGCTCCTCTCTTAGTGTCGGCACTCAGCAAGCCAATTCGGTTTGCCTGTCACCATTACATGAGTCAAGTTCCTGTTTTGCGAGAAACGGTACAGGCATTAGGATGTTTTCCGTTGGAATCCCCAAACCAAACGCAACAGATTTTTTTTAAGCAGGCCACTCGCTTTTTGCAAGACCAGCAGCTAGTTGGCATTTTTCCTGAGGGAGGTCAGCGGATGGTTCAAGCAACCTTGCCCTACGACATCGCAAAGTTTCAACGCGGCTTTGCTCACCTAGCCTTTCGATCTCCTGTTGCAAAGCTGGCTGTTTTACCCGTGGCAATCATTTCGCAAGGGGAAAGCGTCTACCCTGGTATCCCGCTTCCGCTGCTACACTTGATTGATCCCTCTGAGCCACTGTTTGACAAAAGCGGATGGCACCCGCTTGTCCTATATCATAAAGTTCAGATTGTAGTGGGTCGGCCTTACTGGATTACGTCTACTCAAAGAGAACAGTATCGAGGAAAGCAAGGTAAAGCGGTGGCTCATCAATTAACGGAATACTGTCAAGCAGAAATTTCTGATCTACTGCACCAGGAGAGCGTGTACTAATGACAAAAGTCAAAAGTCAGGTTTGTTTTCTGACGCCTAGTGCACTTTGTCCTGAAAAGCCACTGTTTATGTTTCTGCCAGGGATGGATGGTACAGGTCAGCTTCTGCGAACTCAAATGGCAGGATTAGAAGTTGGATTTGATATTAGATGTCTTGCTATTCCACCTGATGATTTAACCACCTGGGATGAGTTGACAGAAAAAGTGGTGGCACTGATTAAAGCTGAGCAGGCAGGTCGTTCACCAGACCAGCCTGTATACCTATGCGGGGAGTCTTTTGGGGCCTGTTTGGCATTGAAGATTGCAGTCCACTCGCCTCACTTATTTAGTCACATTGTGCTCGTCAACCCAGCTTCTTCTTTTCATCGTCGCCCTTGGATGCTATGGGGAGGACAGGTGATTCAGTGGTTTCCAGATTCTCTTTATGAGTTTTCAGCGATTGGGTTACTTCCCTATTTAGCTGCTCTAGAGCGAATTTTGCCAGAAGATCGTAAAGCACTTCTATATGCAATGAAGACAGTCCATAAAGCAACTGCAATTTGGCGAATGTCTTTACTAAAGTCCTTTGGGTTAGATACTCTACCCTTACATCAAATTAAGCAGCCTGTTTTGATAATTGCTAGCGGGAGCGATCGACTCCTGCCTTCGATTTCAGATGCACAGCATTTAAGCAGCTTTTTGCATGATGCAAGACTGTTCATCTTGCCCAACAGTGGTCACGCCTGCTTACTAGAAAAAGATGTTAATTTATACCAAATTTTCCGAAACCAAAATTTCTTGTCTCAACCCAATATATTTACTGCTATATCAGTGAAATAGTTAATAGCTATTTTGATAAAATAAGCTCCTTAATTTTTTTGAAAAACACTTTCTATTTCCTTAGGAATAGAAAGTGTTCACATCCCATGTCTTTCGATAGGTAAAAGGTTAAGTTTTTTGGATTATTGAGGTTAAGTTTTTTGGATTATTGTTAGAAGAAGTAAAATTTGTACTCTTTAAGAAGCAGCACTCGAGCAAGGGTTAAGTCAGCTTGCTAGAGCAGACCATTGAATAAGCTGCACTGTTTTCTATAGATTCGCTCTCTACATCCATTAAAGCGTTTAGAACATTACTTTGAAGGAATATATGAGTCCATTAAATCCGGTCAATGAGCAGAGTAAAGACCAGAGTTTAGAAGAATATCGCGAAGGGGTGGGCGATCGCCTAGCGACGGATCAGGGTGTGCCCATTAGCACGACAGATGATTCGCTCAAGGCAGGTTCACGCGGCCCTACGCTTGAGGGTTTTATCGGTGCGGAATGCGCCTAAAGGAGGCTAAAAGGAGTTTTGGTTCAGGAATAGGTCGAGGTCTTCCGAAAATCGGTTGATGAGTTTCCAGCCTTTAGAAAGACTTGTGCCTCCTTTGAAAACAACTTGGTTGGGCCATTGGGTTGCAATAATACGTAGGGCTTCGGTGACGTAGTAGTCTTTTTCGATTAACTGTTCCGTGAGGCCAGAACCTGTAAAGTGGGCGGTGGCTGCAACGATCGCATCGTAAAAGTCGGGTGTCTCAAACAGTTTCACTTGGCTTGCCATTCCTTTGCGTAGTGAAGGGTTCGCAGTTTGCCAAAGTCAAAACGCGAGATGGGGTTTAAGGATTGACGCAGTGGGGCGAGTTGAGGAGTGCTCTTTTTAAGTTCTTGACCGATCGCACCCAACATTGCCCGAACTCGGGGTGGTTCGGCGTGGGCTATGGCGGCTAGGTGTTCAAAGCGATCGCCTTCATGTAGATAAAGCAGTAGTCGTTGTTGTGTGTCTTCGGCTGATAGTTCGCTGAATTTACCCCTTGTTCTGAGTAAATCCAGTAGGGCGGCTTCTGTGGACGAGAGTGAGTTCCAGGTTTCGGGTCTGCGGGTATGGAGTCGAGTACGGGTATCTATAATTTTGCGGGGCACGCTAGCAGAAGCAGTGGCAAATTCACCTTGAGCTGCATTTTGTGTGGTGAAGCCGAGGAGATTAGCTGCGCTTACTCCAGCAGGTAGAACGGTTTGATGGATTGGTAAGGCTTGAATCTCGGCTTCGCTGGGACGACTGCGACCAAAGCGAGTGGTGCGGGGGCGATAATATAATCCTTTACTAACGCGCTCTAAGGCTCCAGCTTTAACCAGACGAGAGAGGGTTTGACTTACTGCGAAGGGTGGCAAATCAGGGAAATCGGTTTGCCGCCAATATTTACCGTCTTCTTGTTCGATTTGTCTGCGAATCTGCTCAGCAGTTGCGATTCGATGGTGTTTCATGACTGAGAATAGTGAATCTGCCTGGGCTTCATTGTGCTTGAAGAAATGTTTATGTCAAGTTTTTTTGTCAAATAACTTGACATTTTTCTTTGTGGAAACTTAAAGTTAGGCGATCGCCCCCCACCCCAAGCACCCCATTAAACCCCGATCGCTCCTCACCCCCAAACCATAGAACAGCTCCACATATAGCCGTTCACGCAACCCCAAACAATCGATCTCATTAGCAAACGTTCCAGAGATCGCCCCCCACAAAAAAGACCAAATCCTGATCGCATTTGTGATGATTTAGGCGGATGTCAAATTGAAAAAATGGGTATTCAAGGGGCTGCACCTGATGCCGTGCTCTACATTGGCGAAGGCTCGCCGCAGTTTAAGATGGGTGAATCTCGATTTATCGACCTCGATTGCTGGCGGGTGCCGGATTTGGTGGCGGAAGTCTCAGATACAACGCTGGCTTCAGATT
>JANLSD010000419.1:0-16637 GCA_031362245.1 Acaryochloridaceae cyanobacterium OTE_25_metabat_464
GAGGTGAAATCCGATACATGCCGTCTCATATGCAAGGGTTTTGACCATTTTCTCCCTTTTCTCTTGCACTTTTCAACCCCTTTTTCGCTCAGATGCACTGAAACTCTTATCTTCTATGCTTTTTCAGCAAGCCCTAGATAATTGCTCACAGATTCTTTCAGTATTTCGACAAGCTCTGGATCCATATACTGATATTCGTCAGGAATGCCTAAAACATGAATGGGTTTAAGGGTTAAAAGTCTTGAATAATCAGCCTTTAGCCTATTCTTATGTTTTTGTTCCATCACAAAAATCACATCAGCCCAACCAATATCGTCTGAGCTGACGGTCTTTCTGGCTTTTGGGCTTGTGCCAGCAGAGCGAACATTTACCTTTGGATGCTTACGCCAAACCGCTTCACCTGTGGGGCTGCGCCACTTATTTCTACTGCAAACAAATAGTACATTTGTTGCATTTGTCATGCTTGTGTTCTCAGTGCTTGGATACACGAAAGGGTTTTATTCTTGTGGTGCAAATTTGGCAAAGACTTCGGCTTCCGTTAGCCTTAAGGTTTGATTGGCAAATTCATAGTAATCAGGTTTCTTGTCTATAAAAATTTGCTCTGTGAACTCAAACTCTATGCCATCCTGAAACAGACCTGCTGGCACAAAATATTCATTCGTCGGCAATAACCGATAGAAAATATGTGTACCGCATTCACTACAAAATGCTCGTTCTGCCCATTCCGAAGACGGATAGACTTTCAGTTTTTCAACACCATCAATCTGCACGTCTGTGCCGCAAGATATCCCTAAAGCAGGGCCACCACCCCATCGCCGACACATCCCACAATGACAGGCATCTATACTCTTTTTGTCTGGCGTTCTGATAGATATTGCACCGCAAAGACACTTTCCATCCATTTCAGTCACCTCTATTGCTAAGAATAACGGTCTGCTTTAGCTTTCACCATTATATTGCAGATATTTTTGAGGAGATATCTCATCTCTCCAGCCTATAGATGCTGCAACGCCGAGCTACCCGTTCCCTGAAACATGAGCCAAGACATCACAAAATTGCTGATAAAAATAAAGATCAAAGTCGTCACCACAGCCGCCGTGGTTGACTGCCCTACACCCTTGGCACCGCCCGTGGTCGTCAATCCCCAGCTTGAACCAATAATGGCAATAATGGCTCCAAATACCATCGCTTTTACCAGCGCACTCCAGAGATCCCAGAGTGCAACAAAAGATTGAACCGAGTCCAAAAAAGCCCCAGCAGGAATGCCGTACATCAAGGAGGCCACCCCCATCCCGCCGCCAATGCCTGCCATCAGGCAAAAAACGGTCAGCACGGGCAGCATGACGCAACAGGCAATCAGCCTTGGAATCACCAGATAATCAACTGGATCTGTATTCAGCATCTGGAGCGCATCAATTTGCTCCGTCACTCGCATGGTGCCAATTTCAGCGGCAAAGGCTGAGCAAACCCGCCCCGTCAAAATCACTGCCGTCAACACAGGCCCGAGTTCACGGGTTAAGGCCAAGGCCAAAACTCCGCCCACAGCGCTGCCTAGGCCAAAGTTAAGGAACTCCCGTGCCACCTGAATAGTGAACACCATCCCCACAAAGGTCGCTGTTAGTAGCGCCACCATCAAAGACTCTGGCCCCACGCTCGCCATCTGCTCCAGGGTATTCCGGCGATGGATTTTGCCCTGGAACAGATGCACGAGCACCTGCCCGCCCAGTAGTACAGCAGAGAACAGCCTTTTGCTCCATATGTTGAAGCCCGTCCATTCAAAACGCGATCGATGCCGAGGCTTGACCATAAACCTTAGGAACTACCCTTCAACTCCACTCGTATGGTCTGACTGGAATTCTGACAGGTTTATTTCTTTGTGGTGGTGCGATCGCCCCAGGCCGTTACAAAACAAAATAGACCTGGGAGCTGTCGCTATCCCCGCAGTTTTTGAGACCACACCTTAGTGGGTAAGCCCCAAACATAGATAAAGCCTTCTGCCGCCTTGTGGTCAAAGGCATCGTCACTGCCATAGGTTGCAAGGTCAGAGGCATAGAGGGAATAGTCAGATTTTCGTCCTACAGGGGCTGCAATGCCCTTAAAGAACTTCATCCGTACCACGCCCGTCACCCGCTGCTGGGTTTGGCTAACAAAGGCATCTAAGGCTTGCTTGAGAGGGCTATACCACAGGCCGTTGTAGACGAGCTGGCTATAGCTTTCTTCAATGCCGCGCTTGTAGTGGCTCACGTCAGCAGTCAGGGTGAGGCTTTCAAGATCGCGGTGGGCGGTAATGAGCGCAATCAGGGCAGGGGCTTCGTAAATTTCGCGGGATTTAATCCCCACAAGCCGATTTTCAACCATGTCAATGCGGCCTACCCCGTGGCGACCTGCGGTGTGGTTGAGGCTACGCACTAACTCTACAGGGGTAAAGGCCACACCATTGAGGGTGGTGGGCAAGCCCTTCTCGAACCCGATCTCAACATACTCAGGCTCATTGGGAGTATTGGCGATCGCCGTCGTCAACCCATACACTTCCTCCAATGGCTCAGTCCAAGGGTCTTCGAGCGGCCCTGCTTCGATACTGCGGCCTAACAGGTTGGTGTCAATACTGTAGGGCGAAGACTTTTTGACCGGAGACGGAATGCCGCAGCGTTCTCCATAGGCGATCGTTTCTTCTCGGCTCATGCCCCATTCACGGGCAGGCGCAAGCACCTTAAGATTGGGGTTTAGAGCGGTGATGGAGACATCAAAACGCACTTGGTCATTCCCTTTGCCTGTACAGCCGTGGGCGACTGCATCAGCGCCGTAGCGATCGGCAGCTTCTACCAAAAGCTTGGCAATGAGGGGACGCGCTAGCGCCGTAGACAGCGGGTAGCGATTTTCGTACAGGGCATTGGCCTGGATCGCAGGAAAAGCGTAATCTTCGATAAAACTTTGGGTCGCATCCGCCACCAAAGATTCTGTCGCCCCAGAATCCAGCGCTTTTTTCTGGATTGGCCCGAGTTCATCACCCTGTCCCAAATCAGCAGCCAGCGTAATGACAGACTCAACTCCCCACTCTTGCTTCAGGTACGGAATACAAACCGAGGTATCAACCCCACCCGAATAGGCCAATACAACCTTTTTGGCACGCCCCATAGTCTTCTCACGCAAAATGACAACAGGCTCCTATCTTAAGGGATTAAGCTGATTTCAGTCGTATCTTTTTTGAACCAATGATAGCAAGCCAAATAACACCGCAAGGCTGTAGCTAGAGTCTCTATACTAGAAACGTCTAAGGCAAGGGAGTGCGCCTGTGTTTTGCAGCATTGTGATTCCAACTTACAACCGTCAGCCGATTTTAGAAAAATGCTTGCGGGCGCTGGAACAGCAGACTTACAGCGGCAGCTATGAAGTGGTGGTCGTGGACGACGGCTCTACGGATGACACGATTCCTTGGCTTCAGCAGCAGGCCGAACGCTTTCCCCATGTCCGGTTACTGCAACAAAATCATCAAGGTCCTGCTGCCGCCCGTAACCTTGGCGTTGAGCAGGCGGCTGGAGACACCATTGTGTTTATCGATAGTGATCTCGTGGTCACAGATACGTTTCTGCAAGCCCATACCGAGGCGATCGCCCAAGCCCAGCAGACCCTAGGGCACAATCGGCTCTTTACCTACGGCGCAGTGATTAACACCAACAACTTTGAGAACCCTACCGCCGAAGCCTACAAGCTCACGGATTTTTCAGCGGCTTACTTTGCCACGGGAAATGTGATGATTCCGAGACAGTGGCTAATCCAAGCGGGGCTATTTGACCCCAAGTTTTCCCTCTATGGCTGGGAAGATCTAGAGCTAGGAGTCCGCTTAAAAAACCTAGGATTAAAGCTGGTCAAAGTGCCTGAAGCAGTGGGGTACCATTGGCATCCAGCGTTCACCCTAGAGCAGATTCCTGCCCTAATTGACCAAGAACTTCAGCGCGGCAAAATGGGTGTGGTTTTTTACAAAAAACATCCCACTTGGGCCGTCAAAATAATGATCCAAATGACGCCGCTGCACTGGTGTTTATGGGGTTGTCTCTCCCTGGGTGGACTGCTCAACGAACGGTCTTTGAAACCGTTGATGGAATGGTTTATGGCCCAGGGCAAGCCCAATGTGGCCTATCAAATCGCCAGAATTTTTCTCAACTGGTACAGCCTTCAGGGCTTAAAGCAAGCCATGCACCTTCAGTCGGAATAATCTGCGTCAACTTAGGTGATCTCGGGGAAAGAACCTGCCGCTGGCTTCGGCTTCGCCCAGCCAGCTAGATTCTTCAAGGATTAGATCCTTAGGAATTATCCCGAGTGGAGGGCTGAGCGGAGCAGTGGCTTGCCTCCCGTAGGGCAGACCGGATACAGTCTCTAACGCAAAAAGGAGCTGACCAACCAAAACAGAACAAAAATGATCAGGGTACCAATGGTTTGGGACGGTATTCCAATGGCAGGCATGCCAAATTGCAGTAGCGCAATGCTGATCAATCCTCCTAAAGCCAGAGTACCTAGGGTGAATAAAAACGCACGACCCAAGCGTTGATCTTTGCGGTTTAGCCAATATAGGGTGAAACCAACGCCGATGGCTAGCAAAAATGCCAACATGTCTTCCATTTTGGCGACATTAGGCGATGGATTGAGCACAGCAACGGTTCCAAGGGCTGTAAATACGCCCGCTGTGATTAACACATCCGTTCTATTCGGCTGATCTAAGGTTTGCCGAAGCCATGTGGGTGACTCGGCTTTTTTGGCTTGAATGGCGGCTTTCGCAGACTTTTCGGCTAGTTTTTCAGCAAATCGGATGCCTTCTGGTACCGTAATTTTGCCCTCTTGGCGCTTACGCAGCCGATCCATCAAAATCGCGTCGTAGGCGATTTCAATCTCTTGCCGCGCCCTTTCATCACTCGGGTTGCGCTCAACGAGGCGATCGCGGGCACCCTGAATTTCCTCAAAGGACGCATCCTCTGGGACTTCCAGCTTTGCGTAGGGATTTTGTTCGCTCATGCGCTTGTCTTCCATGGCCCTTCCAGATGATCGAGAAAGTATATCGATGAATGAAATGAATGAGAATAATAGAGAAAATGGAAGGCCCAACTTAAATGTTTAAGGATTTGAGACCTCACTGATGGGTCTTGTTCTGCGGAATGACTAAATATCCCAAGCTTCTGTACTTAAAGCTATCCTATATCGTTTAAGATGTCCGATCTGAAGTGCATCTTACATTGTTTTAGATCGTGCCAGAGCAATACGTTGGGAGTTGCGTAAACTTTTCTTACTGTTGGGGAAATGATTGACATCCCCAGTCTAGCGGTTGAGAATGATTAACGTCTAAATCTAAATGTTTTGCTAGACGGACTCTATTTTGTTCTAGCGTGCGGACTTGCTGGGTACGGGCTGTGTTGTGAGATAGTCTAAAAATTCCATCAGTTCTGTATCGCTCAAGTGTTGGCGCGATCGCTTGCCATAGGTTTGCTCCAAATAACGGCGACCTTGGGCATTGGTCCAACCGAGGCGTTTCAGTTCAACATCTGTGTGGGCAATGATGTCCGACAAATCAACGGGGGCTGCCATGAGTGCGGCCCGATCACGACTTTCCCCACTGGGGCTGGTGCGGCTGTCTCTTTGGGGTGCAAAGGACGCCCGAGATGGCGCGGGGGCTGCCTCTTGACGCTGCGATCGCTCCGTAAGTCTTGGCATCTCTGGCTCTGGTTCTGGCTCACGGTCGAACCATGATAGCTGCTGCTCTGGCCCTTGAAAGGAGCGGGTGGCTTGGTCGGCGAACTCTTGGTGCGCAGCGATCGACCAATCCACGTCTACAGAATGCTGGAAGGGAGCTTCGGCAAGGGGCAAAAATTCAGTAGCGGGGGCGGAAAATCTGGCCCGATTTCGGATGGCAGCGCTTTCTGGTTCTGCATTCACGATTTGAGCCTGGGCGGTAAAAGGGCGTCCATCAATGCCTAACACCACAAGCGCCCGTGCCCGTGCCTGATCTTCGGCTTGCTCAATACTGGGGGCGGCGGATAGACCCGTCGCTAGGGTAGATCCCCCAACTTGAATACTGGCCTTAACAATAAATTTGCCCTCGTGGATATTGAGTAATTCTGAAGTCAGGCTACCCATTGGATATTGGCTTCTGAACTGAGCGTACATAGCAGACTAAGCCATTAAGGGGGGAACTGGAGTGAGGCGAGGATGTAGGGAGTGAGGGTGTTAAAGGTGCTGACGTTGGGGGAACCAAAACAAAGCTAGGAACATAGTTTTATCATGCCCTGCTAGTGGGGTCAACTGCAATCTGGCTGGCTGGCGCACTAAATACACGGGTCTGCCGAGGCTGTGGCGGGTCTGCTGAGCCTTAACGTCGGATCAGGGTTTGATAGGCTTTGCTGTTGGCCCATTGATCGATCGCACTGGCGCGCAGAACGGGGAGTGGATGGGTGAGTTGGGCAGTCTGAAGGGTTTTCCAGAGGGTGCTGATATCATCGACGGCCTGGGTATAGGCGCGGGCTTGGGCCAGAAAGGCATCCACATTAAGCTGCGGGGCAAGGGTAGGGGAACCCCCTGTGAGTTTCATGAGGACAGAAATCATGACGGTGGGGTCTTGGCTGACGAGGAGTCCAGCGCGATCGCAGGTAAATTCAGCGCATCGCACCCAGTTCAAGAGCTGCTGCTGAAGGTTTTGGGCAATGAGTCCGCCCCAGTAGGGGAGCTGACCTGCCGCTAAAACCATGATGTTGGCGAGGGTGAGGTACACGCCATGATCGCATTTGAGGTGGCCCAGCTCATGGGCAATGACAGCCTGAACTTCGGCAGGGGTGAGAAGATCGATGAGGGAAGTGTGCAGCACAATGAAGGGCTGCTTGCCGCGAATAGCGAGGGTATAGGCGTTGGGGGCTGGATTTTGGCGGATGTAGAGCTGCGGGGGCACGATGTCTAGGATCTGGCAGGCTTCAGTCAGCAAATGGTAGAGGTCTGGAAGCTGCTGTTTGCCCACCAAGAGGCCAGACCCAATATTGTCTAAGTACAGTGCCTGTTCAGCCACAGAGCCAAGAATGCTGCGCACCACCCAGTCCCAACCAGGCAGTTGCTTAAAGGCCAAAGTGGCTTCTAAATCTAGGGGATGACGGAATTGGTCAGCTTTTAGCCCCAACAAGGGAATCTTAGTTATAGTCATTGCTCCAATTCCCGTAGGTCTCTTCTGTAATTGTGCCATTTTTAATGGTTGTGGCATTCCAGCAGAGACCTCGGGGTGAGGGGCCATAACATTACCAACGAGAGGCAAGCCGCGTTTCAATCTGAGTCATATACCCTCGACGTTCGAGCTTACGAGCGGCGTAGTCAGCATCTTCCCAATAGCGGTAGGAGCCTGCAAAGCGCCATTCGTCATAACGATCATCCCGATAATAGACTTCATATTGACGATAGACTTTGCGACCGAGGTCGAAAGAAACTCCAGTAGGCCCAAAGTGAATTGATTCGGCTTTGGCTTGATAGGGCATTGCAATTCCAGCGCCAAGGGTTGCCAGTGAAAGAAGCGTAACAATTATCTTTTTCATGATTCAAATCTCCTATTCAGGTTCTTTCGACTCCCTAATATTGCCTCAAACCCTTTTGGAGCATAGTGATTTAACCTCCTAAGCTATTGTGATTGTTCTCACAGGAAGGAGGTGATAGCGGTTTCTAGGCCGTCAGAAACCGCTATTGTTGCAAAAGTTGAGAATTAACAAAAATTTATGAATGTTCGGATTCATTCCACAGCAAATGTTGAGCCAGAGGTGCAGATTGGAGCAGGCACATCTATCTGGGACAATGTCCATATCCGCCACTCCACACACATTGGCGAAGACTGCATTATTGGCGAAAAAACCTATGTGGCCTACGGCGTCAAAATTGGCAACCGCTGCAAAATTAATGCCTTTGTCTACATCTGTAATGCCGTCACCCTCGAAGATGGCGTGATGATTAGCGCCGGAACCATTTTTACCAACGATCGCTTTCCCCGTGCCACCACGCCAGACCTCAAACACCTCCGACCCTCTGAACCCGATGAACAGACGCTGCCGACTTTAGTGCGAGAAGGGTCCACCATTGGCGCAGGCTGCACCATCGGTAACGATCTCAGCATCGGTCGCTTCGCGATGGTGGGGATAGGTACCCTTGTAACGAAGTCGGTACCAGATTTTCACCTTGCTCTGGGACATCCGGCGCGGTCAGTGGGGTGCGTCTGTCGGTGTGGACAGATCTTGATGCGGTTCCCTGAAAGTCCTACGTTTGAAACAGACCAAACCTGTTCTGCTTGTGGATTGCAGTACCACATCAAAAATCAAATCGTGACGGAACTTACGCCTCCATGAATTCAACTCCGCAAAGCTGGGCAATTGTAGGCGGTGGCATGCTAGGGATGACCCTGGCCTATCGTCTGGCCCAACAGGGACAGCAAGTCACCCTCTTTGAAGGGGCTTCAGCATTGGGTGGGCTAGCCAGCGCTTGGCAGCTCGATGATGTGACCTGGGATCGGCATTACCACGTCACGCTGCTATCGGATTTGACCCTGCGATCGCTCCTCCAAGAACTCAACCTCGAACAAGACATGACGTGGGTCGAGACCAAAACAGGGGTCTATGCAGGGGGCAAGCTGTACTCGGTGTCCAATGCGATCGAGTTTCTTCAGTTCCCACCTTTACGGCTGATTGACAAACTGCGCCTAGGGTTCACCATTCTCTACGGGGCACGGATCAAAGATTGGAAACGGCTCGAACAAATTCCCGTCACCACTTGGCTCAAGCGCTGGTCGGGCGATCGCACCTTTCAAAAGTTCTGGCTCCCGCTGCTGCGGGCCAAGCTGGGCGAAAACTACAAAATCGCATCGGCTTCGTTTATTTGGTCTACCATTGCGCGGCTGTACGCGGCCCGTCGCACAGGGCTTAAAAAAGAGCTGTTTGGCTATCTGCCGGGGGGCTATGCCCGTATTCTCAAACGCTTTGGGGAGGTGCTGTCAGAGACGGGAGTGAGGATTGAGCTGGGAGATCGCATCACCCAAGTAACCCAAACGCCATCAGCCCAACTCAGTCTTCAATTCCAAAGCGGTAAAGTCGCCACCTTTGATCAGGTCATTGTGACCACTGCTGCCCCCATTGCCGCGCAGCTTTGTCCTCAGCTTTCGGTTCAAGAGAAAACCCTTCTCAAGGGCATTCAGTACCAGGGAATCCTGTGTGCTTCCGTATTGCTCAAGCAGCCACTCTCAACTTACTACGTCACCAACATCACCGAGGGTTGGGTGCCCTTTACGGGGGTGATTGAGATGACGACGTTGGTAAAGCCTGAAGCGTTTGGAGGGCGATCGCTCATCTATCTCCCCAAGTACGTCCCAGCAAATGATGCGGCCTTTAAACGCTCGGATGAAGACCTGCGGACAGAATTCATTCAGGCGTTAGAACGGATGTACCCTCACTTTCAGCCGAGCGACGTGCTGAGTTTTCAAGTCTCGCGGGTAAACTATGTTGTAGCGGTGCCCACCCTCAACTATTCTCAAACCCTTCCACCCATGCAAACCTCAATGGCAGGGCTACACATTATCAACTCAGCCCATATTCTCAACGGTACCCTCAACGTCAACGAAACCGTTCAGCTTGCAGAACAGTCTGCTGCAATGCTGCTATCCACAACAGCGCCTCAGCCCTAGACCCATGATTCAGTCGCAGCAATTTTTTGGGGTTGAGTCGATGAACTCTCCCTGCCCACTCTGCGGACAATCCAGTCAGCACTGGATTCAGCAGTATGGCTACTGGATTCAGGATTGCAATGGGTGTGGGCACCGTTTTGCTGACCTGTGCGGGACGCCTGACCACGTTGCCGCCACCTATGGCGATAATTACTTTAATGGTGGGGGAGCGGGTTATCCCAACTACTTGGCTGAGGCAGAACTCCTGCGTCAGCGGGGTCAGCGTTATGCCAAGCTACTCACACCCTACATGACACCAGGCACCATGCTAGATGTGGGCGCTGCCGCTGGGTTTATTTTGCAGGGCTTTTTCGACAACGGTTGGCAAGGGCAGGGAATCGAGCCAAATGCTGGGATGGTTCGCCATGCTCAGCAAACGCTACAACTCCCCGTTGAGGTGGGTACCCTTGAGCAAATGCAAACATCCGAAGCCTTTGACTTGGTGACGATGATTCAAGTGGTGGGTCACTTTTTTGATATTCAGCAGGCATTCGCAGCCGCCAGTCAGCAAACCAAGTCCGGTGGATTTTGGCTGATTGAATCTTGGAACCGCAAAAGCTTGATGGCGCAACTGTTAGGAAGCTACTGGCATGAATACAGCCCCCCCAGCGTTTTGCATTGGTTTAGTCCCAATAGCCTCGCCCAGTTTGCCGCTCGCTATGGGTTTAAAAAAATTGAGAGCGGTCGCCCTACTAAGTACATCAGTAGTGCCCATGCCAAGTCTTTATTGCGCTACAAGCTAAAGCAGTTGCCAGCAGGCGAGGTCTTGATGAAGGCGATCGCACTGATTCCAGACCATTGGCTCATCCCCTATCCCGCTGAAGATTTGTTTTGGATGCTTCTCCAAAAACAGTAGCGGCTTCCGCATTTGCCCCAATGTCTCGCTCGGTTCTCCGTAGATTTACGCAACCCTTTCAATGCCGCCATCTCAGAGGTTTGCTGGATATTTCTGCATTAGAACATGCCACGTCTAGGGCAACCCGCCGCAATACTGGGGTAGATGTGGCATTACGGGGGAGAAAAACTTACGTGTATTCAACGATGTGCTGAACATGCAGATTCTGAATAATAGGGTCAATGGTTCATCAATGAAACGGGGGACACGACAATGGCTTACAAGATTTCTGCACAGGCTCAAACCTTAGAACTGTTAATGGCCTATCGCCACAACCCATCGGTGCATCTCCGTAACCGTGTCGTGAATTCCAACATGGGTTTAGTTCGTAAAGTCGCCCATCGTTTTGCCCATCAAAGCCCTGTCCCTTTTGAAGATCTAGAGCAAATTGGATGCATGGGTCTGATTGTTGCAGTAGAACGCTTTGACCCAACCCAAGGCTATGCCTTTAGCTCCTTCGCAGTGCCCTATATCAAGGGCGAAATCCTTCACTTCCTGCGCGATCGCTCCAGTGCAGTTCGCATTCCTCGCCGCTGGCAGCAGTTGAACAATGAAGGTACAAAAGTATCTCAGACGCTCATTGCTCAGTTAGGCCGTCAACCCAATGAGCTTGAAATTGCAGCAGCACTCAATATTAGTTTAGAAGAATGGCGTTCTGTAAAGTTGGCCACGGTCAATCGATCGCCTGCAAGCCTAGATGCTCGGATCCAGTCTGGTCATCAAACAGAGGGCGCAATGACCTTGGGTGATACCTTGATGGACGCTCATACGTCTTTTCTCCAAGGCTACCAAGAAGAGCGGATTGAGCTACAGCACGCCTTAAATCAACTTGAAGACAAGACCCGCGAAATTATTGAGTCTGTCTTTCTCCATCAGCACTCTCGTCAAGAGGTTGCAGCTCGGATTGGCGTCAGCCCCGTAACTGTTACCCGACGCATCAAAAAAGGGATTGAGCAACTGGCAGAAATGCTTCAGATGCCTTCTTTAGAAGCTTTGGCAAAGGTATAGGCGAATTACTGAGGGCGGGGCTTTTGCTTATCCTCCGCCCTAGGATTTGCTCACAGGCAAAGCCAAGCTACGCTAACCACAATAGAGCGATGCTGCAAAAGATGAAGATGCTGCAAAAAAAACCGACAAACTAACCAAGTTTGTCGGCCTGTGATGTGTTCCCCATTGATGGCTCAATTTCTTGAGCCACCTGTAGTATTGCAATTGTGATTAAGATGATACGTGATGGGCATCACGGAAGAGTGATGTTCTTCATCACAAGGGATGGGATATAACTTTTTCTTACTTTGCTCAAAAATTATTCTGACAAATAAATTTACGATATTCACATCATATCTCCGTTAAATTCTGATAAAAAGTAAGGAGCTTGACTGTATTCTCACACCTTGATCTGCTTACATCAATACATGACATTCCTGGCTTCTTGTTAAATCATGGGCCGTATAGCCACCAAGATTGAGTTGAATGATCGATGGGGTGCTGTCTGCCGAAATGGAGGAGATCGCCCCTTAAACCTAGTGGCGACCCACTGCTGTATCTGTACGGATGACAACGCTGAACCCCTCGCCGTGGGGGAAGACTTTGAATACCGCACCAGTCCCGATACTTTTCTGGCCGTGCGCTGTCTTGGGTGCGGGCTGGTCTATCTGAACCCTCGTCCTTCGCTCCAGGATCTTTCCCGCATTTATCCCTCGGATTACTACGCCTACGACTTTTCAGAAGCGCAGTTTGGATTTGTCTATAAAGTTCGGCAGCAGCTAGAGGCAAAACGGCTGTTGTCTTCTTGTAAAGGCTTGCCCGAAAACGCCCGCATCATTGATGTGGGCTGTGGCGATGGCTTTCACCTCAGTTTGCTGCGGCAGTTTGGTCAGCCCACCTGGCACCTTGAGGGCATTGACCCAAACGATTTAGCAATTCAAGCTGCCCGAAACAAGGGGTTGACCGTTCACCAAGGGACCGTTCAATCTCTCGATTTGCCCAAAGCCAGCTATGACCTAGCCTTTATGATCGCCACCCTTGAGCACGTAGACGATCCTGTGCAGGTGTTGGAGTCCGTGCGATCGCTCCTTCGCCCTGGCGGTCGCGTCATCATCGTCACCGACAGTACCAATACCCTCGACTTTCGTCTGTTTCAACATCGCCATTGGGGGGGCTACCATTTTCCGCGCCATTGGAACTTGTTTAATCCCAAAAACCTTCGACGCTTGGCAATCAAGGTCGATTTAGAGGTGATTCAATCAACGACCATGTTTAGCCCCGTCAACTGGGTTTACTCCATTCACAATGCCCTGGTGGATTGGGGTGCGCCGCGCTGGCTCATCCAGCAATTTACGTTGAAATCCCCCCTTGCCTTGGGCATTTTTACCCTCATTGATTTACTCCATCAAAAATTAGGACATGGCGCATTACTGCGCGTCACGTTGAGACGACCGCTCTAGTTTGCCATCGTATCGCTGGATCAACAAAGATGAAGGACTCCTCCTTAGCGCCTGTGGCTATTATCGGTGGCGGCATTGCGGGACTCACCGCTGCCGCCACGCTGCGCCGTCACAACATTCCGACGGTGCTGTATGAAGCCAGTTCACGCATTGCAGGACTCGCCCAAAGTTTTCAGAACTCAGATGGATTTAGCTACGATTTTGGCGCTCACTTTATTACCAATCGGCTGGCAGCGGCCCTAGGGGTGGGCGCAAGATGCAGAACTGTTCGTCACTATGGTGAAGCGGTTTGGCTCCAGGGTCAGTCCTATGGCTATCCCTTTGGGCTACTGCAAGTGCCTCGGTTTGCGCTGGGGGGATTAGCCAGCAAACTTGCCCCAGTCAATGCCCTACGCGCCAACAGTTCCGCTGCTGAGTGGTTTCGCGCAAGCTACGGTAAAGCCCTAGCCAATGAAGTCGCACTGCCGCTGCTGGAGGCTTGGTCGGGAGTAGATGCGTCTTACCTGTCTGCGTCTGTGGGCAACAAACTCCAAAACTCCATTGGATATACGCTATTCCTGAAGCTGTCGAGCCGTCTAACCCGTCGAGCGGTCTCTAGTGGCTACAGCCATGAAGCACCGGAGCATCCCAACGTTTGGCATGTGTATCCAGAAGGCGGTACGGGAATGCTATGTCAGCACCTTGCGGAAGGGCTAGACGATGCGATCCAGCTTGAGTCTCCTGTGGAATCGATCGTAGTTGAAGGTGAAAGGGCTGTTGCGGTGCGAGTTAAAGACAGGGAGCAGCCTGTCTCGGCGGTGATTAGTACGGCACCTTGCCCCACTCTGGCGCGGCTGGTTAAGGGATCTGATGCACTGCAACCCCTTTCAAACTTTCGCTATCGCCCGATGGTATTTGTGAACCTACGGCTCAACGGACGGGGCTATTTACCGGATACGGTGCTTTGGACGCCAGAAGCCGAGTTTCCCTTTTTTCGGCTCACGGAAACGACGCGCTCTATGCCCTGGCTTGCCCCTGAGAGGAAGACGCTGATTACGGCGGATATTGGCTGCGAGGTAGGTGACGCCATCTGGACGATGAGTGATGATGCCCTCGGTGAGCTTTGCTGCGATGCTCTGCGGCCCATTATTCCGGCAGCACGATCGCAGTATTTGGGCTGTCAGGTGCTGCGATCGCCTATTGCCTACCCCGTCTTTTTAAACAAATATGAGGCAGATCGGGTTGCCTTGGAACAATCCACGGGCATTACGGGGCTTTATAGTATTGGGCGCAATGGTGAATTTTCTCATCTATTGATGGAAGATGTATACTGGCGTACCCAGAAAAAAATGCGCCAAGTGCGGGCAGATTGGATGCAAATGCAAACAAACCTCACCGCGTTACGCGCCGCTTGAGTTAAAAAATTTTAATTTATGAAACCCAGCCAGAGGCCCATCGCCAGCCTTTCTCTTGACCTTGACAACCAGTGGTCGTACATGAAAATTCATGGCGATCCAGGGTGGGAGAGCTTTCCTTCTTACTTGGATGTGGTGGTTCCAAGAGCGCTGGCATTTTTGGAGGAGCGTAACCTATCCATTACGTTTTTTATTGTGGGGCAGGATGCGGCGTTAGAAAAAAATCATGGGGCGGTAAAGGCGATCGCCACGGCAGGCCACGAGATCGGCAATCACTCTTTCAAACACGAATCTTGGCTCCACCTTTACTCCGAAACCGAAATTGAAGCCGAAATTGCCCAAGCCGAGGAAATTCTAAAACAGGTGACGGGCAAACAGCCCATCGGCTTCCGTGGCCCTGGCTATAGCTGCTCTGCTGCGGTACTGCGAGTATTAGCACGGCGGGGCTATCAGTACGATGCGTCTACCTTTCCCACCTTTCTTGGCCCCTTGGCCCGCGCCTATTATTTCATGACCACCAAGCTCAGTAAGGCCGAGAAAGAAAAGCGCAAGGCTTTATTTGGCAGCTTTAAGGACGGATTTCAGCCCCTCAAACCCTATCGTTGGGCAATGGAGCAGCGCCAGCTTATCGAAATCCCCGTTTCCACCATGCCCATTTTCAAAATCCCGATTCACTTTAGCTACGTACTGTATCTGAGCGTCTTCTCGCGATCGCTAGCCCTACTCTACTTTCGATTAGCGCTCTTCCTCTGTCGCCTCACAGGCACCCAGCCCTCGCTCCTCCTCCATCCCCTGGATTTCTTGGGCTGTGAGGATGTTCCAGAACTATCCTTTTTTCCTGGGATGAGTCTGCCCAGTCACAAAAAACTGGCAACGCTCAGTCAGGCGATCGCCCTTTTGAAGCGAAGCTTTCGGGTGGTTTCAATGCAGGAACATGCCCAGGCGATCGCCACCGCCACTCGTCGGATTCCGGTACTAGATCCAGAGCGCCAGTTTACCGCCGTTAAGGCTGCCACCCCATGAGCGAGTCTCCTGCCAAGCCTTTCGCAAAATGGAAGCGTTGGCTGGCCTTAGCGTTAGGCACCGCAATCACTATCCTGCTGGTTGCTTGGGTGGTTCGGGATGTTTCTTGGCGCTCAGTGGGGGAGAGCTTAGGGCGATCGCACTGGGGTTGGTTTGGGGTGGGCTTAGCGACTTATATCCTCTCCTACGGTGTTCGGGCGCAGCGTTGGGGCACAATTTTAGAACATCAGGGATTTGATAGTTCCTTTGGAACCCGTCTGGTGGCGCTGTTTATTGGGTTTGGTTCCAACAGCATTCTGCCCGCCTATTTTGGGCCAGTACTGCGAACCGGAATTTTAAACCGCAGGGCACGCATCCCCATTGAGTTAGCTTTAGGCAGCATTTTTGCAGAGCGGATGCTGGATTTGGGCATTGTGCTGTTGTTTTTGGTTTTACCTTTAAGCCTTCGGGCAGTCCCTTCCCTTTCTAGCCTCAATGCGTCTCTTATATTGCTTCTGTCCTTTGGCCTGCTGGGGGTTTGGGGATTCTGCATCGTCGGAGCCAGAAATCCACAGGGCACGATTCTAAGACTAGACCCAGTCTTTGGGCTGATTAAACGACCTAAGCTCAAAACTCGCCTTCAGACGGGATTGCTGCACTTTTTAGGCGGATTAACGGCTCTGAGTCAGCCTTGGCAATTGGGTCGATTACTACTGGAAAGCCTCTGTGCATGGTTGCTCAATGGTGTCACTTACTGGACGGGTTTACTGGCCCTTGAAGTCTACCGCCCTGGTTTTATCGGTGCGCTATTTATTCAAAGCGGGGCTGCCTTGGCGATCGCCATTCCCTCCACTCCTGGCTATATAGGACCATTCGAGGCCAGCCTTCAGGTATTGCTGAAGCTCTATGACATTCCGGCTGCAATCATTCTGAGCTATGCGATTGCCATGCGGGTGGTGATGTACGTGACGGTTCCCATTATTGCGATCGTATTGGTCTTTCAATTGGGATTATCATCGTCCTTAGGGTTAAGCAAAAAGCCTGGTTGACTGACAAAAGTCCTGAAACCCCCATTCATTCGTCTTTAAGGCCAGCGATTGAAATCGCGCCTACAAGAACAAAGTCTGCCTACGCAGACTAAATATATCAAGGGTTCCAACAATCCGCGACGGCGGATT
>JANLSD010000421.1:0-5692 GCA_031362245.1 Acaryochloridaceae cyanobacterium OTE_25_metabat_464
TGATGCCAAACCCGAGGAGGAGTCCACTCAGTAGCACCACCTGCTGGGTCAATGTGAGGGCATTGGCTAAATCAGGCTGATAGGCGAAACTATCGGCTCCACTCAGCCAAACCAAACCTAAAAAGCTGCCTAAAATGGCGATGCCAGAAACGGAGGTATAGATTAAAAACTTTGTGGCGGCGTACCCTCGACGGGCACCCCCCCAGATCCCAATCAGCAGGTAGAGGGGAATCAGCTCAATCTCGTAAAACAGGAAAAACAGGAGCAGATTTTCGGCTAAAAATGCGCCGACCACCCCAAAATTCAGCAGCAGCAGCATGCTGTAGTAAAAGCGCGGACGCTCAATTTCATCATCGGAGCTATAGATGGCAATGCAGGTAAGCAGAGCATTTAGGGCTACCAAGGGATAGGATAGGCCATCAATGCCCACCTGATACCGCAACCCTAAATTATCCAGCCACGGAATGGTTTCTTGAAACTGGGAACCACCCGTAACAAAATCAAACTGTGACCCAATCACCACCGTCCAGACCAGGGCCAGAACGGACAGCACCAGGGTAACGGTCTTTACCTGCTTGCCAGATTGGGACGTTGGCCACAGCACCACGGCGATCGCCCCCAACAGCGGAATCCAAAGGAGTAAGCTCAGCATGGGTTTTCTCCTACCACAATGACCAAGTGAGAAACAGACCCAACACACCCACCCCAAGCAAAATCGTCAGCATATAAAACTGAGACTGTCCCGAAGCGCTGTATTTCAGACCTTCCCCACCCAAAACGGATACCAACCCCACGGCGTTAACAAAGCCATCCACCACATACCGATCAAACCAGGCCGTCATCCGCGACAGGGAAACCACCACAAATACCACCGTGACCCCATAGAGCTTGTCAATGTAAAAATCGTAGGCCAAAATATCTTGCAAAACGCGCAAAGGTTTCTGAATGGGGCGCGCCATTGAGCGGTTTAGTTTTATGGATGCCCCAATCCAACAGCCAATCACCCCCGAGAGCACCAGAGCAGCCGCAGCACTTTTATTGAGATAAGCCAGGTTAGGCAGCAGCGATAACCGCAGCATCAGTAACGGTACCAAGAGCGTCGTCACAATCATCGCCACCATCGGTACCGCCATCGGCCAAGGCACTTCTGGTGCCCGCCGGGTCTTGGGTTGGGATTCACCCAAAAATGCCAACCGAAAAATACGGGTCAAGTTTACTGCCGTGAGCAGGTTAACGCTAAGCATAATGGCGGCTAGGACGGGCTGATCGTACCAATAGATGTCTAAGCCCCGTTCAAAGGCCCAAAAGCATCCCAGGGGAAATAACCCGATCAGGGATAAGGCCCCAACCACATAGGAAGTGGTCGTGGCAGGCATCCGTGACCACAGCCCGCCATACTCGGTTAAATCTTGAGAGTTGGTAGTGATGATGAGTCCGCCGACGCTCATGAAGATGAGGGCCTTGGCGATCGCATGGGTAAACAAAATCAAAAAGGCTACGTTTGTCCACTGCATCCCCACAGCAATAAACACCAGTCCCAAATATGCACTGGTGGAGTGAGAGAGGGCGCGCTTGATGTCAATTTGGGCGATCGCCACCAAAGACTCCCCAATGGCTGTAATGCTGCCAATCACCACCAGGGCCGTCAAGGCCACAGGGGAAAGATTCAGAACGGGCTGAAGCTTAATCAGAAAATAAGCTCCTGAGGATACCACCACGGAATTTCGTAAAATTGAGGCAGGGTTTGGCCCCTCCATCGCCTCGTCTAGCCAAAGGTGAAAAGGGAATTGAGCACATTTCCCAGACGGCCCTGCAATCAGCGCCAGCCCCAACAACGTCGCAACGAGGGGAGATAACGTTGCGGTCTCTGCCCAGTCATAGAGATCAGGAAAATTGAGACTTCCTGCCAAAGCAGAGAGAACAACCACCCCCATCAGCAGCAAAATATCCCCCACCCGCTTTGTTAAAAACGCATCTCGCGCTGCGGTCACAACCAAGGGCTGGGCATACCAAAACCCCACCAGTAGATAGGTAGACAGCGTTAGCATCTCCAGCAAGGCATAGCTGAGAAACAGCGAATTACTAATGGCAAGGCCACTCATGGCTGCTTCAAAAAAGCCCATCAGCCCAAAAAACCGCGCCAAGGCCCAGTCTTTTTCCATGTAGCCCAATGCAAAAAGCTGAGCTAAAAAACTCAGACTGGTGATCAGCTCCATAATCCCAGTCGTGGTTGAAGAGATTTCGACCAGAAAGGTTAAATCAAAGTCAGCTACTTTGAGCCAGTGAAATACAAGCTGAATCGGCTCTTGATGCAAGGTTGTTCGCAAAACGAGGGTGCCGTGAATCAACGCCACAAACGTCATCAGCAAATTGAAATAGGCGGCAGGCCGTGGCCCTGATTGCTTTACCAGTCCCATCGACCAAGGCAAGGTCAGCAGCGCCCCCAGCAGCCCGTAACAGGGCACCCACCAACTTGTTTGCACCAGAATGTCATTCATGGGAACGTTCCATTACGATCTCAGCCCTAACCCAATTGTTTACAAAACTTAGTTTTTATTTTAAGGCGCAAATTGCTACATAAGCCTTAGGTACAAACGCTTATGAGTCTCGATTAAATATCTCAAAACCTTCCTTTAACTCACTTGCAGCGAAGCGCTATCCACGGCTTTCATTTAAATTCTGAATCGCCAGACACCATGCTAAACAGAGACTTTCGCAAACTGGCGTACTTTTTTAAGCCTCGTTTTTGGCCGTCATCGGACAAATGATTAAATCTCAGCTTAAACCCCAACGATACCGAAGAAAAGGGACGTGCCATAAAAAATGTTCAATCGATTCTCTAATTTTTACTTATGAGACCCGTTTAATAATATTTTTATAAAGGGGCATTAGAAGGTTTCAGTGCGTCAGGCTTGAGGCAGTCCTTCTCGCAAGAGAAGATTAGTTTAACTAATGCCTCAAATTTGAAAGTATCATTGAAACTTATATTGTCAAAAGGAGCACAGCAACTCTATTCTTAGTTTCATAACCCTAAAAGCCTTTATGAAATAGAACGATGGGCGTCCCCGTGTAAAAACGATTCAAGGGTGGTTCCTTCAGTCCTGCTCAAAGGTGAAGCGATCAAATTTTACGTTAGGAGAATGTTATGCCGATTGCGGTTGGAATGATTGAGACCAAAGGCTTCCCTGCTGTTGTAGAAGCAGCAGACGCTATGGTTAAAGCAGCGCGGGTGACGCTGGTGGGCTACGAAAAAATTGGGAGTGGTCGCGTTACCGTTATCGTTCGCGGTGATGTGTCTGAAGTGCAGGCTTCTGTTGCTGCGGGTGTTGAGTCTGCGAAGCGGGTGAATGGTGGCGAAGTGCTTTCCACACACATCATTGCGCGTCCTCACGAAAACTTGGAGTATGTGCTGCCCATTCGTTACACCGAAGACGTTGAGCAATTTAGGAGCTAACGCTCTGGATGCCCAGGTTTGAATTCCAGTTTTGTTGATTATTTTTGGAGAACCGTTTTATGGCGATCGCCGTTGGAATGATTGAAACCCTTGGGTTTCCTGCCGTTGTAGAAGCCGCCGATGCGATGGTGAAAGCCGCTCGCGTTACGCTGGTGGGCTACGAAAAAATTGGGAGTGGTCGCGTGACCGTGATTGTTCGGGGTGACGTGTCTGAAGTCCAGGCTTCCGTTGCTGCTGGGATTGACAACGTGCGCCGCGTGAACGGTGGACAGGTTTTGTCTACTCACATCATTGCGCGCCCCCACGAAAACCTAGAGTACGTCTTGCCCATCCGTTACACCGAAGACGTTGAGCAATTCCGTGAAAGCGTCAGCGGTATCCGCCCCATCGGTAGACCCTAACCCTTCATGCAAATTGCTCGGGTTAGAGGGACTGTAGTCAGTACCCAAAAAGACCAAAGCCTGATGGGCGTTAAGTTTTTACTGGTACAGCTGATTGATGAAGACGGTCAGCCCCTTCCGCAATATGAAGTTGCGGCTGACTGCGTTGGGGCAGGGGTCAATGAGTGGGTTCTGGTGAGTCGCGGTAGCGCCGCTCGTCAGTTACCTGGCTCCGAGAAGCGCCCCTTAGATGCGCTTGTGGTTGGCATTATTGACACCGTTAGTCTTGATAATCGTCAGCTATACAGTAAAAAAGATCAGTATTAATGCTTACCAAATGATCCTTCCATCTTGGCAATTTTGAGGATTTTCCTCTAAGCGTTGAGAGCGGCGTGGATTTCTGCCGTAAAGCAATTGAATTCCACCACTTACTACAAACTGAGTTTCAAATTCAGTTAGGAGATTTATTCATGGTTGTCCGTGGCCTTGCGGCTCCCCCGACACCTTGGTCTAAGAGCTTATCTAAACCCAAAATCCACTCCTCGGCATACATTTATTCCGACATCAACGTCATTGGTGACGTGCGGATTGCGGAAAATGTGATGATTGCCCCTGGAATTTCGATTCGTGCCGATGAAGGGACTCCCTTCTCCATCGGCGCGAGGACGAACATTCAGGATGGTGTGGTCATTCATGGGCTAGAGCAAGGTCGTGTCCTCGGGGACGACGGGAAAGACTATTCAGTTTGGATTGGCGGTAGCACCTCCATTACCCACATGGCGCTCATTCATGGGCCAGCCTACGTGGGCGACAACTGTTTTATTGGATTTCGCTCGACGGTGTTTAATGCACGGGTGAATGAAGGCTGCATTGTGATGATGCATGCCTTGATTCAGGATGTTGAAATTCCTGCGGGCAAATATGTGCCCTCTGGAGCAATTATTACTTCACAGCAGCAGGCAGATCGACTGCCCGACGTGCAGGCTGCTGATGTAGAGTTTGCCAAACATGTGATTGGCATTAATCAGTCTTTGCGCTCAGGTTACCGCTGTGCCGACGACATTGAGTGCATTGTTCCGGTTCGGGAAACCCCTCCTAAAAAAGGGACTGCTCAAGCAGCACCGATTCGGAATGAGCCTGCTGGAAAAGGAAATGGGTCTCACGTTAATGGAGGATCTGCCGCCGTGGCAATAGCAAGTAATTATCTTAGTGCAGATGCGGTTGAACAGGTGCGCCAGCTCCTGATTCAGGGTTATCGCATTGGTACAGAACACGCAGACCAACGTCGATTTCGGGCCAGTGCCTGGACGAGTTGTAAGCCCATCACGGGCAACCGCGAAGCAGATGTCTTGGCAGCGCTAGAAGCCTGTATGGCAGAACATGCTGGCGATTATGTCCGTATTGTAGGTATCGACACCAAGGCAAAGCGCCGCGTGGCCGAACTTGTGATTCAACGTCCCGATGGCAAGAGTGGTGTTGCACCCTCTCCTCGTCGCGTTGCAAGTGCGGCTCAGGCTCAGTCCGCGCCTGCTTCTGCGCTCAGTGCAGCACCGGCTGGAGCTGATGTGGTAGGCCATGTTCGTAGCCTGTTGGCTCAGGGCTATCAGATTGGCACAGAGCATGCCGACAAGCGTCGCTTCCGCGCCAGTGCTTGGACGAGTGGTAAAACCATCACAGCTCGCCGCGATGGCGACGCCCTTGCAGAACTTGACGCAATTATTGCTCAACATCCTGGCGAATATGTTCGTCTTGTAGGGATTGATTCCAAAGCCAAGCGCCGCGTTTTGGAATTGGTGGTTCAGCGACCTGATGGAAATGGATCTGCTCCCGCAGCGGCATCTCGTGCAGCAGCGTCTGC
>JANLSD010000422.1:0-20850 GCA_031362245.1 Acaryochloridaceae cyanobacterium OTE_25_metabat_464
GTAGGGGTCAAGGTAGAAATGGGCGATCGCTTCTCCGGTTTCCCCAGCAATCTGAAAATAGCGCACACCTTCGTTCCAGATCGGAGCAGTGCCGTCCGCAGGGGTAACGGTGATGCCAAAAATGCGATGGACGAGGCCAAATAATCCTTCTAGTACCTGAGGCAGGGGGAAGTAGGGTCGCAGTTCTTCGTCATTGAGGGCGTACTTTTCTTCACGGAAGCGTTCTGCCCAAAAACTTGTGTCCCAGTGTTTTAGGTCAGTGCCTTCAGGGACATTTTTGGAGGCTGCAAACGCCTTCAGTTCTGTTAGTTCCTGCTGAGCACCCTCATAGCCAGGTTTTCGCAGGTCTTCTAGCAGCGCTTCTACAGCAGCGACGTTGGGGGCCATTTTGCTAGCAAGGCTCACTTCGGCAAAGCTTTTGTAGCCGAGTAGCTGGGCTTCTTCCTGGCGGAGGGTCAAGATGCGTTCAATAATTTGGGAGTTATCGTATTCGCCAGAGGCGGCGCGGCTAATAAAAGCGCGGTAGAGTTTTTCCCGTAAGTCGCGGCATTTGCTGTGCTGCATGAAGGGGCCAAAGCTGGGGTAATCGAGGGTAATGCGCCAGGGACCCGCTTCGGGAGTTGCGTTTTCTTCTCCTTCTTCACGGGCACATTGGGCGGCAAACCCTAGCAAACTGGCGGGGAGTCCGGCAATTTCGTCTTGGTCTTTTAAGGTCAAACTAAATGCTTTAGTGGCATCTAAGACGTGGTTAGAAAACTGCGTGGTGAGGGTGGCTGACTCAAGCTGAATGGCGTTGAATCGTTCTTTTTGTTCGCCGTCTAAGCCCACGCCAGAGAGTTCTGCACTACGGATGGCGCTTTCGACGATGCGCTGTTGGGCGGGGGCGAGGTTTACCCAGCCTTCGCTGTTGCGGATGGTGACAAAGGCGTCGTAGATGGGACGGCTCTGGCTGAAACGATTGTAAAATTCCACCACCTGGGGCTGGATGCTTTCGTAGGCTTCTCTCAGTTCTGGGCTATTTTGTACGCCCATGAGGTGCCCCACAATGCCCCAACTCCAACGCAGCCGTTCTTCGATGGTCTGGAGCGGGTCAACCAAACCTTCCCAGGTAGGCTGGACGCTTTGCTCTAGCTGGGTGAGGGATGTCTCTAGCTCTTCTAGTAGCTGCGTGAGGGCTGGGACGACGTGCTCTGGCTGGATGTGGTCGAAGGGGGGTAGACCGTGACCGAGGAGGAGGGGGTTAGGGGCGATCGCACTAGATGTAGTCATAGGATTTTGAATGAGATGGGGACTGGTCGGATTTCAATATGCTTACTATTCTTTCTAATGTAGAGGGAAAACGAAAAGAGCATCCAGCCTAGAAGCTTCGGATATCCGCCCCCATTTAAGAATCCTGCCAAAATCTGTTTTGATCAGGAGTTTCTTTAGGTCATTGGTTGCCGATTATCATGTTTAGCATGAGCTGTTGTGGGGCATTGGCATGGTCGTTAGCAAAAGTAATATTTATATTTCGCCAGAAGAATATTTAGAAGGTGAAAAAACAAGTCTGCACAAGCATGAGTACATTCAGGGGCAGGTTTATGCAATGGCAGGGGCAAGCGATGCCCATAATTTGATTACCACCAATTTCCTTGTCCTTTTGAAAACTCATCTGCGTGGAAAGGGTTGTCTTCCTTACTCAGGGGATATGAAAGCTCAAATTGATGTACTTGATATTTACTACTACCCAGATCTCCTTGTCACCTGCGACCCTCGTGATCGCAATTCCGAATATTTCAAACGCTATCCTTGCCTCATTGTCGAAGTATTATCCGACTCCACAGAAGCCTTTGATCGCGGCAATAAGTTCTCTGACTATCGCCATTTAGAAACACTGCAAGAATATGTTTTAGTCAAGCAAGATCGACACAGCGTCGATTGTTTCCGTCGTAATGAGCAAGGTCGATGGGAACTTTATGCTTTTGTTAAAGGCGATGAAGTCGAACTCACGAGCATTGATTTTAGCTGTGCGATCGCATCCCTAATATGAGGATGTAATTTTAGATTTCGCATTAGCTTGAAGAGAATGGGTAAATCTTCTTAGGATCGTGGATTTAATGGCGTAGAAAACAGTGTACGCTGATAGCGAATTCATTCACATTGCCCACCCATTCTAGAGACAGCACCAATGAAAGCCCAAGTCTTTCGCGGCGTCAATCAGCTCAGCTACGAAGAAGTGCCCATGCCTCAGCTTGCAGCGGATGAGGTCATGGTTCAGGTCAAAGTGGTGGGCCTATGCCAATCCGACATCAAAAAAATTCGCTACCCCCTCTACGAACCCCCACGCATTTTTGGACACGAAACCGCTGGAGTTATTTCAGCCACAGGATCCGAAGTCAAAGGCTGGCAAGTCGGGCAGCGCGTCATCGTGCTGCACCACATCCCCTGCATGCACTGCGACTATTGCCTCAACGAAAACTACTCCATGTGTGACGTCTACAAAAACATCACCACCACCGCAGGCTTTACCCCCAGCGGCGGCGGCTTTGCAGAATACGTCAAAGTGCCAGGGCATATCGTCCGCAACGGTGGACTCATGGAAATCCCAGACAGTATTACCTTCGAGCAGGCCAGCTTTGTAGAACCCACTAACTGCTGTATGAAGGCCGTCAAAAAAGCCCAGATCCAGCCCGGACAAACCGTATTGGTGACAGGTGCAGGCCCCATTGGTCTCATGTTTATCATGCTGGTGAATTATTTGGGAGGACGGGCGATCGCCACCGACCTCCTCCCCAGCCGCATCGAAAAGGCGCTCAGCATAGGGGCTGCCTCTGCCTTTGATGCCCGTGATCCAGAACTCACCCAGAAGATACACGCTGCAACCAATGGCCTAGGGGTGGACGTTAGCTTGCTGGCAGTCCCCAGCGACAAGGCATTTTTCCAGGCACTAGACTGCACCCGTAAAGGCGGCAAAATTTTGTTCTTTGCAGAATTCCCCGATGAGCTTGAGATTCCCATCAATCCCAACGTGATCTATCGCCGTGAGATTGATCTCATTGGCAGCTATAGCTCCTCCTATCGGCTCCAGAAACTTTCGGCAGATATCGTGTTTAACAGACGTATTGATGTCGATGCACTGGTGAGCGATCGCTACCCCCTCAGCGAACTAAACGCCGCAGTAGCGCAAGCCGTCAAACCTGGCCCAGATACCTACAAAATTTTAATTTATCCCTAATTTTTTGGAGTTTCAGGGCAATGCAACCATGACTTTAGCGTTTCGTTTTGCCGTTGTGAGCGATCTCCACATCGGCCTGCCCCATACCATTCAAACTCATCCCACCCGCTTTCATCTCATAGAAATCAGCATCCCCGCCTTTGAACAGGTACTGGGTCAGCTTAGCCAGCTTGACCTTGATTTTTTGCTCATCCCTGGCGACCTCACCCAACACGGCGAACCCGAAAACCATCAGTGGCTCTCCCAACGGCTGGCTGAACTCCCCTTTCCCACCTATGTCATCCCTGGCAACCACGATGTGCCCGTCCTAGAACCCGATGGCGTTTCGATTGGATGGAAGGACTTTCCGAATTACTACCGTCATTGCGGTTATGGATTGACACAGGCGCTGTACTACACCGTCAGCCCTGGCTCTGGCCTTCGGATTATTGCCCTAAACTCTAACCAGTTTGATCTTGACGGAAAACAAATCGGCAGCATCGATCAACCGCAACTGGATTGGCTCGCTGACACCTTAAGCCAAAGCAAAGATGAACTGACCTTGGTGATGATTCACCACAATGTTCTGGATCATTTCCCTACTCAAGGGCAGCACCCCATCGGACAGCGCTACATGTTGCGGAATGCGCCCGCACTGCTCAAGATTTTGCGGGATGCTCAGGTTCAGCTTGTGTTTACCGGACACCTGCATGTCCAAGATATTGCCCATCGGGATGGCATTTTTGATATCACGACGGGATCTTTGGTGAGCTACCCCCATCCCTATCGGGTGGTTGAGCTACGGCACGATGCAGGCCAAACCCATCTATCTATTGAGTCCCCTCGGGTCAAAAAACTCGCCCAATGGCCTAAGCTACAGCACTTTTCGCGGGAGTGGATGGGCGATCGCAGTCTCCCCTTCGTTACCTACATGCTGACCCAACCACCCCTGAATCTAGACGCCCAAGAAGCTGCTGCTGCGGCCCCCAGCCTGCGATACTTCTGGGCAACCATTGCCGACGGCGATCCAGTGTTTGAGTGCCCTGATCTGCCTGAAGGACTACGACAACACTTTGAAGCCTACAGCCATTGCCACTCCCAGGAGATCCAGCTTGGGGTACAAGATAATCAACTTCAGTTAACCCTTAATGCACGTTAGCTATTAGGCTTTAATACCAGAGGTTCAACCGCAGGTTTTGCCACAGGTTCTACAGTAGCCTTTTGGGCCGTTAGACGCGCCGTTTGGAGCGCCTTTGCCAGTTGAGACATCGTAGACTGAAGCTCTAACGTAGGATCGACGGCAGTCATGCCCTCAGCGGTGGCCTGAAGGGTTTCAAAGTGCAGGTGAGGGCCAGTGGAGTTGCCTGTACTGCCCACCAAACCAATGACGGTACCCTGCTGCACCCACTGCCCTGGTTTGACAAACACTTGTGATAGGTGCCCATAGCGAGTTTCTTCTTTACCCTGATTGTGATCAAGCAGAATGGAGAGACCATAGCCACCCAGCATCTCTGCCAAACTCACCCTGCCGGAATAAGCCGCAAGCACTGGGGTTCCCATCGGTGCGCCGAGATCGGTACCGGAGTGGAAGCGCCATTCTCCGGTGATGGGGTGTACCCGCCAGCCAAAGATTGAGGTGATATCCACGGGATTTGCCAAGGGGAAAATCATCCGTTCGCCGTTGAGAATCCACTTGAGAGGGTTGGCTCCTGTGAGGGGCTTAACCGCTACATTTTTGAGTGGCACAGCAGTGTAGTTTAAGGCCCCTTGGATGGTTTGGGCACTGACGCCGCCGCCTGCATTCTCAGAGGCTGATGGCGCTGCCCAGCGATTGGCTGTCCAGGCAGGTGGTACTTCACTGGCCCGATCAGGGGCAGCGTAGACGGACTGAACTGGCGAAGCTGCACACAAACTAGAGGCAACCACTTGACTGCCGGATAGCGTTGCCTGACAGCCAGAGGAGCGCTCATTGACAATCACTTGGGTGGGAGGAGAATAGGTTTCTGTGGCCCCCACGCTGTAGTCTTTGGTGTCAATGTAGGGGTCAGACGCTTGAGGGCGCGGTGCGGGCGGCTGTACTGCGGGCGCAATGGGTTCTGGCGCGAGGGGTTCTGAGGAATACTGTTGAGGAGGAGCAGGCTCTGGTGCAGCGGCTGCGGGTTCTGGTATGGGGGCAGGCGCGAGGGGTTCTGGTTCAAATGGTTCTGGCGCAATCGATACGGGTGCAGGGTTAGAAGCGGCGGGTGCGGCGGATTCAGGAATGACCAGTTCTGAGGCGGTGGTTCTGGTAAAGGCTCCTAGCCCTAGGCTGCTCAGCCCCATCCAAGCACTAAGCATCACAATGGATTGGATGCGGTGTTGTTTAGACTGAGTCTGAAGATTAGGGGGTTGTGGCTTCATCTGACAAATCCTTTGGCAAATCCTTTTGGGCTTCGAGTAGTGATGGTCATTGCTTTTGAAAAGGGATGACTTCAATCTTTTGAACTAAGCTTCTTCTATTATGGGGAGCGATGCAAAATTTTGCGGGGTGGATGCAAAATTTTCAAGGGTTCACTAAGGGGCTGATGGGACAGTGAGGATTTTTACGGTGTTTCTGTAATCCATCATAGACAATCTTTTTTCTTTTGTAGGTTTACACAGGTTTAATGCACACACCCTATTTAGCCCGTTTTGTGAGGCGAATCCTACGCTCTAGACGAGTTGCAGCGATCGCCCTATCCCTTACCCTGCTCTCCAGTAGCTGTCAAAAACAGTCCCCATCGGCGATCGCCCCTTCTACTCCAGCACCCTCACAACCCACTCCAGCACCACTGCCACCCTTAATTGCAAGCAACTTCGCAGCCACAGCCCCCAATCTAAAGCCCGCAATTGCCAGCTTCATTGCATCTGCCACGGCTAAAAGTACACAGTCCAATGCCCAAGGGGTATGGATTCAAAGTGAACAAGCACTGCTTGCCGAACATCAAGGTAGTATCCCGCTCTCCGCTGCATCCTTAACTAAGGCGGCGACGTCCCTGGCGGCGCTGCAAACCTTGGGTGCAAATTATCGTTATCAAACTAAGGTGGGTGTGACTGGCGCGGTGCAGAATGGTGTTCTCAAAGGCGATTTAATCATTCAAGGGGGACAGGATCCATTTTTTGTTTGGGAAGATGCGATCGCCCTAGGCAACGTCCTCACCCAGCAAGGCATCCAGCAAATTGACGGGAATCTGGTCATCCAAGGCCCGTTTTATATGAATTTTGAGACCAAGGCAGCAGTGGTAGGAGCAACCCTACGACAGGGAATCAACGCGGCACAATGGCCCTTGGAAGCACAACAGCAGTACCAGACGCTGCCACCCACAACGCTCAAACCGCAGGTTGTCATTAAAGGAGCTATTCTTTCCGCGACAAGTGTTCCTGCGAGTACCCAATGGATTCTGCAACATCAATCTCCACCACTGGCGAGTTTACTCAAAAAGATGAACCGATATAGTAACAATCCGATGGCGGATATGATTGCCAATAGTGTGGGAGGGCCGGATACGGTGGCGAAAGGGGCGATCTCCGCAACGGGGGTTGGCCCGACTGAAATTCATCTTATTTCTGGCTCTGGATTAGGGGTGGAGAATCGCATGTCACCCCGTGCGGTGTGCGGCATTTTTAGGGCCATTGAGCGACTGGTGCAGCCCCAAGGCATGACCATTGCCGATATTTTTACGGTGATGGGTCAGGATGAAAGTGTTTTAGATCAGCGTCTGTTGCCGAAGCAGGCTGTGCTGAAATCGGGCACCTTGGATACGGTGAGTGCCTTGGCAGGGGCGTTGCCAACCCAGCAAGGGGTGGTTTGGTTTGTGCTGATGAATAATGATGGGGATGTGGAGGCGTTTCGGAAGCTCCAAGAAACGTTTTTAGGTTCCGTTGACCAGACGTTGGGTTTGCCTCAGTTACCTTTACCTGCTTTGAAATCTACGATTCCAGAACCGCCTGCTGCGATTTCAGCACAGCTTTGGTCGCAGCTTTCAAAAATTCCGGCAATGTAATCCGCTCATCACTAATTTAGCGATCGCCTACTCCAGCAAATCTGGATCTTCTCCGAGTTCTCGTAACCGTGCTGCCAATCGTTCTGCGCGTTCCTCGGCGGTAGCATAGTGATCGGCCTTCCTATCAAACCAGCCCAACACCTCACGCCCCAACGGATCGGAGGGCAACATACAGCGCCCAATCCCTAAATTAATTTCTGGCATCCATAGGGGTTCACCGATTTGGAGTTGGTAGACCCCATTCACTAATTTGTAGACCTCAAAGGGTAAATGTCCATCCCGCTGCCAGAAATGGGGATTGTAAATCACGTAGTACAGAACGCCCAGCTTGGCATAAATCGCCAATTTGTCGTCGTACTCACCCCCAGGGGTGTGCGATACCACTTCTAAGGTCAAGAGAGGAGCTACATTCTGCTCTTCCCAAAGCACATAGCTTCTGCGGGATTTACCGCCCTTGCGTCGCTCTACGCCAAGGTTAAGAAATCCATCTGGGACTACAGGCACCCTAGGACTTACCCCCGTTGTGTGGTAGACCCCCATATCTACGCCAAAGTACCAGTCGTCTCGGGTTTTCCACAAATATTCCAGCAAAAACAGCAGAATATTGGGGACAAAGTTTTGATCTTCGTTATCTACAGGGGTATCGTCAGAATCTGGTAATTCGTCGCTGCTGGGCAAATGTTTCAGGTCGATCTGAAGCATGGGGCAACCTCAGGTATCTTCGGGAGGTAATGCAGGGTGTTCAGCGAGAATCCAACTTGTGTGTACACCTCAGCCGCTCAGGATGGAATTAATGCACTGGTCATTTCCAAAATCCTAACGCTTTAGAAATTGGCATACCGATCGCCGCCCTCCAAGAAACCTCACAGTAGTCTTAAAGAAATTCTGCCTTCGAGGTCGGTTGCTGCGTTATGCCCTATCCAGAACCTGAACGCTACATCCCCATCCAGCTCCGTCTACTTGCCAACCATCCAGCCCTCCTAGAAGGATTAGACACCTGGCTCAAACTAGGACTAATAACAGATCGCGAAGTTCAAATCCTCTGCCAACGCTATCTCGTCAGCGATCTCCCTCCCCAGATAACCGCATCAACCCCCATCAGCCCACCCCTTACAGCAGCTATAACACCGCAACCTCCAATGGAAGAGCAGATGGCAGCAGCGAGAGCCGAGGTACTCTCCCAAAGCACCTCTCCAAGGTCTGCCACCCCCCAAAAGTCTGCCCCTCCGCCCATTCCCCGCTCCCAAGGCTGGGTCAGTCAGTTTTTAGAACGGCTCATCAACGAAGTCAGCGTGATTTGGCTGCTGTGCATGGGCGTATTCCTAGTCGTCGCATCCTCAGCCGTTATGGCTGCCAACCAGTGGAATAGCCTCACCCCCGCAGGACAATACGGCATTTTATTGACCTACACCCTCGCCTTTGTAGGAGCCAGTTTTTGGACTGCCACAAAGCCACAGCTCCAAATCACAGCGCGGATGCTCCAAGTCGCAAGCTTACTCCTCATTCCCGTCAACTTTTGGATGATGGACGGGTTTCAATTGCTCCATAGCACTGGCGGGGTAGCTGTGGCAGTCATTGCCGCCCTCCTGCTATCGGGTGCAGTGGTGTTCCTCATGCCCCAGCGGCAGCATACCCGCTGGATTGCAGCAAACGTCCTAGGACTAAGCTGGCTGCACTGGGGTTGGGGCTGGCAGGGCGTTCCCGTCATTGCAACCTATGTTGGATGCATCGGGACAGCAATTATCCTGTTAGGGCAGCGCCAACCCGAACCGCCTCCAGATCAGAAGACAGCCTGGTGGAGCAGAATTTCTGCCGCTGATATTGTGTTGCCTTTTGCCGTCATGCTGCTGCTCTTTCGCGCCTGTGTGGTGGCAGCAGTCCCCCTAGAACAACTGGGCTTCGCCTTTGGCATTTGCGGTTGGCTTCTGTGTAGACAAACGCGATTCCAAACGTCTCAAAGAATTTGGGCATTGTGTGGTCTAGGGCTACTGCTCGTGGGCTGGATGGTGAGCGTCCCCGCTGAGGTGCCTTGGCAGGCGCTATTGGTCAGTGGATTGGGGCTATGGTTGCTGGGCGATCGCCTCCACTACCATCACCAACCCATCGATCTGATGGGACTCTTCATCGTAGGACTAGGCAGTCTCAGCACCCTTGCACGCCTCAGTCCCCCTGCCCTACGAGAATCCTATGTGGCAATCTGGACGCATTGGGTCGGCCCACAAGGAATACCGGAAGCCCTTTGGGGGATAGGGCTTTTCCCCTACCTATGGGGATTTTTAGGGTTAACCTTTTATCTACGCCGTGCTCAACAACCCCATCTTGTTCGGGTGGCCTATCTCTTGAGCGGCACTCTGGGCGTTTGTGTGGTGGGTGTGAGCGTTCTGAATCCAGGGCTGCGATCGCTCTCCCTATGGCTAGCACTCATCACCTTAGCCATCACCCTTCGTCAGCATAGTATTCGTCAAATTGGAGTCTACGTCACCCATCTCCTGGGACTCGCCGCCGTATTTTCAACCCTCAATAATTTCGCACCTCATCTCAGCACCGACCAATGGGGTATGGCGCTCCTGAGCGTCATGGTTGTTGAGTGGATTGCGCTGCTGCTGCTACAAAATCCCTTCTGGAAGGAAAGTGCTTGGTACCTAGGGCTTGCCTTAGCAGGGTGTGGGTATTTGCTCCTCGCAGGTTCCATTGGACTGACGCCAGCCACCTACCGCAGCGTCGCCCTCGTTATTCCAACCGCTCTCACCGCTCTCATCTTTTTTCCACAGTTTCGGTGGTTTCAGGCTGGTACTGGGCTGGGAATTGTCAGTATCATTGCCGTTCAGTTTCTGACCTTTGATTCCATGATTCCTCGCCTTGTGGGACTTGCCCTGGGGTTGGTACTGATGGCGCTCAATACAGCACGGAGTCCCTATTTACTCGCAGCGGCCCTCAGTGTTGGGTTTGGTCTCACCTTAAGCTACGCCATCGGATGGGAAATCTTACCCCGTGAGTTTTATAATTGGCTGCTCCTTTCTGTGGGGTTACTGTGGAGTGCAGTCATACTCCGTCACGGGTTTTCCTTTCAACGGTGGGGTTTTAGCCTTCCGTTTCAACTGGCCCTGGATGGCTGGGCGATCGCCCTCACCACATGGAGCACCTTACCCCTCACCCTCATCAGCCTATTCGTCACCAAAGAATCAACACTCGGGATAACGCCTCAGCTCTGGCTCTATCCCCTTTCTAGCGCACTCATCACCGTCGCCCTCATCTATCGGCACTGGCAAGCCCCCGCTCAAGGCTGGCTGGTTGCCATTGCCTGGGCCGTGGAAGTTCTTTTGCTGTTCGTCCTGAAATACTACTGGCAGTTGCCGTTTTATACCGTCGCGATCGCCACCCTCTCCCTCGGCTTTCTGAGCGTATTACTTGGGGAAGCCTGGGTTCGACGCACGGGGCAACCCTACCGCTGGAGCTACAATCTGATTCCCTTGGGGTATGGCATTTTGGGATGGCCCTTGGGTCATACAGAATGGACTGCTACCACAGGGTTATTTACCTTCGCCTTGGCGATGATTGGATTGGGCGTAGGCCGTCGCTGGCCTAATCTACAGCCCATCAGCATTTTGAGCATATTGGGCTTGTCCCTAGGTTCTTTTGAGTTATTACTGTACCCACTCCTCAAAGCACAGGGTGGTCAGCCTGGGGACGGGCTAGTCGTATTAGGTGCGCTAGCCCTTGGTCTTGCAGTGGTCTATCGCCTGGGCGATCGCTGGGGAACATTGATTTTCAATCTCCCCCCCAAGACGCTCACAATTTTAGGGCACATTCATTGGGGAGGCGCGTTTTTCCTTGCGCTCCTCGCACTACCAAATCTGAGTACAACGGGCGAATTGCTTTGGGGTGGAGAACTTCTTCTATTGGGTGGATATGCCCTTTGGCAAGGCAGACAGCAATCACTTTGGATTTATGCTGCAATCATTCAAGTTCTCATGGCTCTAGGGCAGACCCTCTACACCCATCTGCCATCGGCTCAGGTGTTGCCAGGGGCAGGGGCGATCGCCAGTGTCGTCGCTTTAGCCATCTACAGCCTCCCGTGGCAACGCTGGGGTTGGGCGAAGGAACCGTTTACCCATGTGGCGATCGCCCTTCCTGTCGCCGTGGGTCTCCTCAGCTTCTCTCAACTCAACACCACCAGCCTGCTACTCATGGGTGGCTTCTATGGCTGGATTGCATTTGTGACCCAAATTACTCGCCTCAGCTATATTGGGCTACCTGCGGTTAATTGGGCTGCTCTGAAATTGCTCGAAGAACTGAACCTCACGTCCCCCATTTGGGGTGTGGGCCTAGTCGGATTATCCCTCTTGTTCATTGCCCAAATCGATCCTGAACTCCAACCTGCAAACCGACGGGAGATTCGGCATCTGCTGCGCTGTTTTGCGGTTGGACTGGTTAGTGTGACCGCACTCTATGAGTCAGATACCCAGCTATGGTCTGGGGTTCTCACCGTGGGATTGGGATTAGGGCTGGTGCTATTAGGTCTACTGCTACGGGTACGGGCCTTTCTTTACATCGGCACGCTGACCTTTGTGTTTAAGGTGTTGCGGTTGATCTGGCTCTTTGTCGCCCACGAATCCCAGACGCTCTGGATTTTGGCCTTTATCCCAGGTGTATTGATTATTTGGATTGCCATGACCTTTGAAGCACGGCGATCGCAGGTGACGGCACTCTTGCAATACTGGGTAACAGCTTTGGAAGAATGGCAGTAATTTATGGACAGCGGCGGCCCAAAAGGTACTTTTGATTAGCCAGAAAGCCTGCTGGCTATAGGGCCTGCTATTCTTCCAAAGCTTTTGTGTGGCCCAGTGTCACATTTGGATTTAGCGTGGGAACCCTAATGACACAGTAGTAAGGGGTATTACGCCGTATGAATTATAAAAAGATCGCATTGCTTGTTGTAGCCTCCCTCGCATTTATTTCCCTTGACATTTATGGGCTGTTTCAATCACGGTCCTCCAAGTCTGCCCCACTGTATTAATCTTTGCCCCGCCATTGACCTAACTCTGTTGGGCTATCGACACCGTTCAAGTCTCAAAGTCTTGACCAACAAATAGAAAAGACAGTCGATAGCCTAACTCTCTCGCAACCCAGTTACGCGGCTTTTCAAAAGCTATACGGCTTATCAACAAGCCTGTGGACTTTGATTCTATTGCTTCAACACAACTTACAAAATTTCAGCAATCTAACGACACCTTTCCTTCGCCATCAGAAATCTTTCGAACGTATCAACACCCTTGATTTAGCTTCTAACCTACCTGTCGAGGTATTCAGAAGCAAGGTTATCTCTCTTGTGCCATTTAACTCATCGGCAATAAACCGATCAATAGCGAGAACAGTTGCATCGGGCATAACATACTTCTATGATGCCCTTTGATTTTTCCCCGCTCTGGATTTCGCTGAAGGTAGCGATGATCGCCACCGTAATCACGCTTTGCTTAGGTCTGGCGATCGCCCACTATATGCTGGGCTACAAAGGTCGCTGGAAGGCACTACTAGAGGGAATATTCGTTGCGCCGCTGGTATTGCCCCCGACGGTAGTAGGCTTTTTGATGTTGATGCTGTTGGGCAAATATGGGCCTATAGGTCAACTGCTGCCGTCAAGCTTAAGTGTTGTTTTTACTTGGTATGCCGCCGTCTTGACCGGAGTTGTGGTGGCGTTTCCCTTGATGTATAAAACCACCTTGGGCGCGTTTGAGCAGATCGACCCAACGCTATTGCAGGCAGCTAGAACCCTAGGTGCAAATGAACTTAAAGTGTTTTGGCAAATCACATTGCCCTTAGCATTGCCTGGAGTTTTAGCAGGCGTTACCTTAGCCTTTGCCCGTGCCTTAGGGGAGTTTGGAGCCACGCTGATGTTGGCGGGGAATCTTCCTGGCGAAACCCAAACTATTCCAATGGCGATCTATTTTGCCGTGGAAGCAGGAGAGATGCAGGTTGCATGGTTTTGGTCGCTGGTAATTTTAGGAATTTCTTTGGCGGGGCTGGTGGGGGTGAATGTTTGGCAAGCGAAAAATACGGGTTGGAAGGGCGGGTTTTGGAGGAAGTTTTTGGATAGGTTCGAGGGTTTAGGGCTGAACCTGCCCCTACGGCATCCCACATCCAAGGCGCAATCTTCTTCTAAGTTAATGGTCGATATCACAAAACAACTTTTAGGGTTTTCTCTAGATGTATCTTTTATGGCGGAAGGTCAACCCCTAGGCGTATTGGGAGCTTCTGGGGCTGGGAAAAGTCTGATGTTGCGCTGCATTGCTGGCATTGAAACACCAGATTCAGGGCAGATGGTGTTGAATGGACGGGTGTTGTTTGATGCAAAGAATAGGGTGAATGTTAGAAGCTGCGATCGCCACATTGCCCTTCTCTTCCAAAACTATGCCCTCTTCCCCCACCTGACCGTGGCGCAAAATATTGGTTTTGGTTTGCCCAAGGGACTTTCCGCTGCTGCCAAAAAGCAAGAAATTGGATTTCACCTTGCATCAATCCAGCTTGAAGAGTTTGCCTATTATTATCCTCATCAACTCTCAGGCGGACAACAACAGCGGGTCGCCTTAGCAAGAGCCTTAGCCAGTCAACCAGAAGTACTTTTACTGGATGAACCCTTTTCAGCCCTCGATACCCATCTACGGCATCAGATCGAATCACAAATGTTGCTGAGCCTTGCAGCATATCCAGGGGTGACGCTGTTTGTGACCCATAATCTCGAAGAAGCCTACCGCGTCTGTAAGAACTTAATGGTGATTGAGGGAGGGAGGGCGATCGCCCACGCGCCTAAACATCAAATTTTTGAGCACCCTCAAACCGTCAGCCTTGCCAAACTAACGGGTTGTAAAAACTTTTCCAGTGCTAGAGCATGTGGCGAACAGTCCATCGAAGTACAGGACTGGGGTTGCGTATTGCAAGTGGGGAACATTATTCCCAAAAACTTCACCCAGGTAGGGATTCGCGCCCATCAGGTGCAGTTTTTAGACATTGTTAAAGCATCTGAGGACTCGCTTCAACGAGCGAATGTGCTTCCTTGCTGGCTGAGCGCCACCCGTGAAACGCCCCATCGAATGACGCTTTATCTCAAACTACATTCGCCTCCAGCTAGCACCACAGACTATGAGATCCAGGCAGAAATCTTCAAAGAGAATTGGATTTTGCTCAAAGACCTGCCTTTGCCTTGGTCTATTTATCTAGATCCTGCACGGCTGATTTTGATGACTTAAGAGCAGAGTCTCAGTCCTTAGGTCATTTCTAGCAAAGATTCTACCGTCTGCGCCGATATTGCTCCCTTCTACTCCGCTCAGGGAGCAATATCTAGCTGGCTGAGCGGAGTCGAAATCAGCGGTATGCTTTTTCCAAGATATCGCCTTAAATCAAGGCTCTAACGCACATCTATCATCTCGGATTTGGCAAACCTGACCTTTGCCAAATCAGCATACTTATCATCTTCCGCACGATAGCCCGCTGCACAGGCCACCACCGTTGCATAACCCGCTTCTGGAAGATTGAGTACCTTGTCGTAATTGACAGGCTCAATTCCTTCCATCGGGCAGGTGTCTACACCCACCAGTGCAGCACTGGTCATAAAGTTGCCAAGTGCAATGTATGCCTGTCGAGTCGCCCATTCATTGACGTTAAAACTACGGGCACCATTCACCACATCGCTCACCATCATATTGCGGTAGCCTGCAATAGATTCCACAGGAACGCTTCGTACCTCAGCCGTGCGCGCTACAAAGCGATCCACATCAGCAGCGGTGAGATTTTTCTTGATTGTAAAAACCACATAGTGGGAGCAGTCCGTAACCTGGGCCTGATTCCAAGATAGGGGTCTGAGCTTTTCCTTTAGCTCTGTGCCAGTAACAATCACAAACTTCCAAGGCTGCAACCCATAGGAAGATGGCGTAAGAACCAGAGCATCTTCTAACGCTGACCAAGTCTCAGCAGAGATAACCTTGGTGGGGTCAAACTTTTTGGTGGCATAACGCCAAGTCAGTGCATCTAAGAGGTCTGGGGTTGAGATAGGTTTCATAGATAAAGAATCATTACGCTTTAGTTCTGTTGGTGATCATACTGCAACAGCCTGATTAAGCTTGTATCCCATTTGATTTGAACTTGTTGATTTGAACTTGTCAGCAACCTTGATTTCTATACAAATCGTTTTTGAGTCAGAAACACGATCTCAGACTGATTTTGACGCTATGCAGGAAACATTTCGCTTCTTGCCATCGCCTTGACCGCATTGTCTTTCATCATGATGATTTGAGACAACTGCACAATCATCTCCTTCATCTGCTGCGGATTCATACGCTCAACAGAATCTTCTACCAATTTCATCTGAAATTGCTGCTCTAGTGTCAAGTTGAACTGTTCCATGGTTTAACAAAGAAATATTTTTGATTGCCTTACCCTATGTTGTGCATCATAGCAAACTTTTGTTAGACATTGTTACCTTAAGTGAGTCATTTAGCCTAAGCCCCTAGCGTTTTGCGTAAAGAGAAGGATTAGTTTTTAAAAATTAGTCCCTGTCAACCGCTATCAAGAAGAAACTTTAGAGAGTTTTTCAGGCAGTGAGGCAGTTGGCACAATTTCGATAGTGGTCTCACTGGAGGAATCTGACGCCTGACGTGCAATTTGCGATCGCAGGTTCATCAGCCCTGTCTTAGCCACCACCGCCATCGGCACCGCAATCACCACGCCCACCAAGCCCCCTGTTTTTGCCCCCACCAAAACCGAGATAAACACCCAAACCGGATTGAGACCCGTGACGCTACCCAAAACACGGGGAGCCACAAGATTTTCTAGCACCTGCTGCACAATCGCCGCCGCCGCAAGTACCTTCAGCCCCAGCCAAATATTTTGGAGCGCCACCAAGAACGTTACGGAAATAATGCCCACCGTGCCGCCAAAGGGAATCAGGGCCATCGTACCAATGGTGAGGCCAAACAGCAGACCAAAGGGCACCTTGAGCAGCAAAAATGTGGGAATCAGCGCTGAGGCCATGCAGATGCCTAAAATGAGCTGTCCAATGAAGTAGTTTTGAAAACTCAGTTTAAGCAGTCTAGAAATGGGTTCCTGTCTAGGTTCTGGTAGCCACTCAATCAGGCTTTTCCAGAGTTCATCCCCATGCTGCAACAGATAGAACGTCAAAATGGTGGTGATGAGGATTGCGATCGCCGATTCAAATAAACTGCTGACGGTACCTAGGGTTAGATTGACCAAGCTTTTGGTGAGGGACTGAATTTGCCCCTGCAACCGATCCATAATTTGAGCCGTTATGACATCTAAATTTAGATTAATACCGCGTTCTTGAGCTTCAAGTCCCAGCACAATGAGCTGTTGACGACCGGACTCAATCCAGTCTGGCAGGCGAACTGCTAGCTGCTGCACCTGAGCATAGGCCAAAGGAAATAGCGTAATGCCCAGCCCTAAAAGCACCGAAAGCGCCAGCAAGAAAATAATGATGGAAGCGGGTTCGCGCTTAAGGTTGTGCTCCACACACCAGTTCACAGGGTAGTTGAGCAAAAAGGCCAGCAGGGAAGCCACCACAATAATGCCAATGAGCGCCCCAAAGAACTTGGAGATCGATGCCATGGCCCAAAAGTTTAGAACCAAAATCGGAGCCGATAACCCCACCATCAAAAACTGTGCGGGAACGGTCAGTTGATACCACCACTGAAAATAGCTGGTTCGATTCATAGCTCTGCCCTTATGCAGCCGTAACACACGAAAATTCTAAAAAAAACTGAGGTCTAGTGGACTGATACTGATCAGATCCAAAATAAACACTCTTGATGTTTCCCATAAAGCGGTCAGTTTTGTATCCCCCATTTTACGGTTTTGTTGGCGGTACGACTTGCACCACCACTTGCACCACCACCACTTGCAGATGTACCCCCGTGAATTGGAGCACCCACGGACTATATCAAGCTTTACGGTCAAAGTGGTTACGGTTTTGGTAACTCGGCCCATGCAACCAATGGGGGTATGCGATGGTCAAAGAATCATAGTTAAACCATCTCGGTTGAGGATAGTGATTCATGGAAGACCAACTACTCTGCAATGCTCGTGCTCAAAGCAATCTGACCGCTCAATGGCAGCCCAAGCGGATGATAGCAATCGCCCTATGCACCCTAGGCATCATGGGGGGCAGTACCTCCTTCTTGCCCGTCATGGCGCAATCCCGTTTTTCTCAACCCGCCCAGGAACGAATGCTGCGAACGTTAACCGTAACCGGACAATGTACTGAAAAAATTGCGGCCACCATTGCCCAAGTTCAGCTTGGGGTTGAAGCCCAAGGCAAAACGGCTCAAAAGGTTCAGCAGGAGGTTGCAACCCGCTCTTCTGCGGTGGTAGCGCTGCTCAAATCCCGTAAGGTAGACAAACTCCAAACGACGGGCATCAACCTTAGTCCGCAATACAGCTACGACAACGGCAAGCAGACGCTGACGGGCTATCAAGCGAGCAATACTGTAAGTTTCCGTGTTCCAACGGGCCAAGCTGGGGTCATTATGGATGATGCGGTCAAAGCAGGGGCCAGTCGGATTGACAGCATTTCTTTTACGGCGACTGATACGGCGATCGCCGAGGCTCAAAAAATTGCCCTTCGCAAAGCGACCCAAGATGCCCAAGAACAAGCCAACGCTGTCTTGAGCGCCTTAGGCTTCACAGCAAAAGATGTGGTGGGGATTCAAATTAATGGTGCTAATCCACCCGTGCCCAGACCCTATATGACGGCTCAGCTCATGGACAAGAGGGCAGGATCTGCCTCTACTCCCGTTGAAGGTGGAGATCAGGATGTGCAGGCTTCGGTCACGCTGCAAATTAGCTATTAACTACGAACCATTTTGGAAGAGCGCACACATTACGAAGGAGGGCGCACACGCAGGTGCGCCCCTACTAAAATTCGTCCATGTTGCTAGGGCCATTGGCCGCACCAGATTCGTTATCTCGTTTTGAACCCAGCAGGTCGAGGCGATCAACTCGAACAACGGGCTGATTGCGATCCATGCCCGTGGCACGGTCTTTCCAGTGGTCAAACTTGAGGGAACCCGAGATGCCGACTAAGCTGCCCTTTTTGACATATTGGGCAGCAATCTCGGCATTTTTGCCCCAAAGCTCCAAATTAAACCAGTCAGGCTGGTCATTATTGCGGCTGGCGCGATTTACGGCAAGGGTTAATTTGCAGACCACGCTGCCCGATTCAAAGTAGCGCACGTCGGGTTCAGTTCCAACCCGGCCTACCAAGCTAACGACATTTAGACTCATAACCACCTAATCTGGTTTACGCGCCAGATTTGACGCTCAATTTCTCTCTTATCCTAAACGATGGTTCAATTTCTACACCAATCCGCAACAAAGGTGCAGTGAGTCCTTTGCAGCCTGTCATTTGCTGATTCGAGCTGCCTCCGGCTCCAAAATCCAGATGGCATAGGCTTTAGAGGTTTGGGTAATGAGGGCATCATTGCCGTTGTCGTAAAGTCTGCCCACGATATCGAGGGCTTTATCTCGGTTGGTGAGTGTTTTAAAAAAGCTATATAGCTCGGGACCAATGGCGATCGCCGCCAGTTTTTCCTGGGTGTCTTGGATCTGAATGTGACAGGTTTGATAGTCTTCTCGGGCAAGGAATAGCTTACGGTTGATGGCAGATCTGGGGGATTGAAGCGCTAAACTCATGACTCAAACGTTGTGATGGAGGACTCTTTTATTAAGATATGTAACTTTCCCCTTATTTGCACTCAGTAATTTTGCTGAAATTGCGGCATTTCGGTAGTTTTAGGTGCTGACCGTGGGCAAACGGTCTCAATCAGCACCGATACGGTCTTGGTCGGGGCTAGGGTGTGGTGAGAATTGCTGGGTCGGGTTGATTTGCGGTTGAGGCAGCGAGGCGATAAGCTGATAAGGGCAGTTCACCTTGATGGTGAAGCCAAGGGCATGTGGCGCAGTGGATAGCGCATTTGGTTCCGGTCCAAAGGGTCGGGGGTTCGAATCCCTCCATGCTCGCTTTTTTTAGATAAACCCATAGAACTGCCATAATTGGATTGGCGAGTCGATGGTTTCCTGTGGTTTCTTCCGTTTCTGTCAGTTCTCATTCCGTTGCTGATCGGGTGATTGTGCCCCTGGACGTGCCGACTGAAGCAGCGGCGATCGCCCTCATCAGCGCCCTTCCCGAGGTGCAGTTTTGGAAGGTGGGCCTAGAGCTATTTGTCAGCAGTGGTCCCAGCATTCTGGACTATCTGAAACAGCATCAGAAAAAAATCTTTCTAGACCTCAAGCTGCACGACATCCCCAACACCGTTGCCGGAGCCTGTCGTGCCGCTGGACGGTATGGGGTAGATTTGTTGACGGTTCATGCCACCAATGGACGAGTCTGCCTTAAAGCTGCCCAAACCGCTGTGGTTGAAGGCGCTGCCGAAGCAGGCGTTGAGCCACCGAAGGTCATCGCGATTACCGTGCTGACCAGCCTCTCTGCACGGGATCTGGCCTTTGAACTCAAAATCCCGTTAGAGCTACCAGAGTATGCCCTCCAGATGGCATTGTTGGCCCAAGAATCAGGGTTAGGCGGTGCAGTGTGTTCCCCCCAAGAAGCCAGTCAACTTAGACACATCTGTGGCGATGACTTTTTGCTGGTGTGTCCAGGGGTTCGGCCTCAGGGGGCTGCGCTGGGCGACCAAAAGCGATCGCTCACGCCAGGAGAGGCGATCGCCGCTGGAGCCAATCACCTCGTCATTGGTCGTCCCATTACAGCAGCACCTGACGCCGCCGCCGCCTTTGAGTCCATTTGCCAGGAAATTGCCGCCGTTGTTTAAGTCTTGGGCTAAGGTCGGTCAGCGGATTGCAAAATCGGGGTTAATCCTAGGGTTTGCGATCGGGCTTAGCCACAGTCCGGCCTATGGAGATCTGGCCACGAGCCAGCCGTCCGTCCCTGCATCGACACCCCTCAGCTCAGAGTGTCCCAGTACCTTGCCTACCCTTATAGGCCGGATGCTGCCGGATTTGCCCAGCTATATCAATCGCGTTCGCATCGGTGCAGGAATCACGAAAAGCTATATTCTGCTGGCGGCAAAACCGGAATTTGAACCCTTGGCGCTATTCAATCTTTCGGCTTTGCCGCTAGAAACCCAGACCAGTGAGGTAAAACAGGTTTTCTTCACCACATTAATGCGTCGCTATGATGGTGGACGGATTTCTAACCTTCAGGAATACCACTGGGTCTTTTTAACCCAGCAGCCCAAGGACTGGCAGTTCGTCATGATGTATTCCACCATTGGGGTCTATCCGGCCAGGGCAGATCAGCCTCCCCTTGCACCGCGCAATAGTAGTGATGGCAGCGTTGCTCAAGCAGTCAAGGCTTGGTTGAGGGATTGCCATAGCGGAAACTTAATGCCTCAGACAAAACCTGGGAAGCGACTAAAGCTAAGACAACGCTAAAATCTTGCATTCGGAAGTGCAGACTTTGCTCAGAGAGGTGTGAAGCCTGGTTGACTGACAAAAGTCCTGAAACCCCCATTCATTCGTCTTTAAGGCCAGCGATTGAAATCGCGCCTACAAGAACAAAGTCTGCCTACGCAGACTAAATATATCAAGGGTTCCAACAATCCGCGACGGCGGATT
>JANLSD010000007.1:0-23247 GCA_031362245.1 Acaryochloridaceae cyanobacterium OTE_25_metabat_464
AATGCTGGATTTCCGCTGGGGGGATCGCTACAATTTGCTCAAACGATCGCTGACCGCTACTTGGAATTAGGAGGTGAAATCCACTATAAATCGCAAGTAGAAAAGGTTTTAGTCCAGAAGCATCGAGCGAATGGTGTGCGACTCTATGAGAATGAAAAATACTTTGCTGATCGAGTTATTTCAGCCTGTGATGGACACAATACGCTCTTTGGGTTACTTGATCGGCAATATGTCCCTCGCAACATCCAAAGTTATTATGATGGACACCTGCCCATTCATTCTCAACTTCAGGTATCACTAGGAGTGAATCGAGATCTATCATCTGAACCGCATTGGACAACGCATCTGCTGAATAAACCTGTAGTCATTGCGGGGGAAGAGCGGTATGAGATTGGAGTCAAGCACTATTGCTTCGATCCCTCGCTAGCACCACTGGGGAAATCGGTTCTGGTAGTCATGTTGACGACTAATTATGAATATTGGCAACGTATCTACGGTCGGTCGAGCTACGACGCGGAGGAACTTCAAGAATCGCAGATTCTCATCGATCTTCTGGAGCAATTTTATCCTGGCATTAAGGCTGACATTGAGTTTGTCGATGTGGCGACTCCCTTGACCTACGAGCGTTACACGGGGAACTGGAAAGGATCGAGCTGCGGCTGGCTGCTAACGAAGCAAACCCTTCCACTATCAATAAAAGGATTGCCAAAAACATTACCTAAACTGCGGAATTTCTTTTTGATCGGTCAGTGGGTCGAACCTGGCGGTAGTGTGCCAGTGGTCGCAATGTCGGGACGCAATATTATTCAGCAAATCTGTCGGGGAGATAAAAAGATTTTTCGGACAATCGTACATTGAGAATAAAGAGGCAAGATGAAAAGTGAAACTAAATTAAGACTGATTAAAATCATCCATACTGTGATTTGGATATTCTTTAATTTTGTGATTTTTTATATGCTTTATGCCGCGATCGCCAATAAGCTCGATCTCTGGCTCTGGATGGGTTATGGGTTCGTCTTTCTAGAGGGGCTGACTCTCCTCGTGTTTAAAAACCACTGCCCCCTCAATCTGCTTGCCCGAAAATATACAAACTCTACAAAGGCCAATTTTGATATTTATCTTCCCAGTTGACTAGCTAAATATACGAAGTTAATCTATACGAATATTTTTGCGATCGTTTGTATCATCACCCTCTATCAAATTCTGAATCAACAAACATAGGTCAATATTATGTGGATTCAATGGATTGTAATTATTGGGGTTTTAATCATAGCCTGCCTTGGCATTGCTGCCGTTTATGGTAGTTATCGCTGGCAGTCGAACACTAATAAATTACGTGCTCAATTAACAGATGGACGACGAACCATTAAACCCCAAATCTATGACCCAAAAGAGATTGAAGACTTGCCAGCCCCTGTACAGCGATTCTTTCGGGCAGTACTTAAAGATGGGCAAGCGGTCGTGGTGGCGGTCAGCCTTTCTCAGAAAGGGCAGTTCAATATGAGTGAAACGGAAACAAAGTGGAGTCCGTTTACTGCGACTCAAGTTGTGACGACTCAACGACCAGGGTTTGATTGGGATGCGCGTATCCAGATGGCTCCAGGCATGAGTGCCTTTGTCCATGATGCCTATCTGTTAGGAGACGGTAGCTTACATGTATCGTTACTGGGTCTTTTCTCCGTTGCCGATGTGCGCGGTACGCCTGAAGCTGCCCAAGGCGAGTTTCTGCGATTTTTTGCCGAGATGCCTTGGTATCCGACGGCGCTGTTACCGAGTCAGGGTGTGTGCTGGGAAGCAATCGATGATACCTCCGCTCGCGCTACTTTGACTGATGGCGCAACCACGGTCTCCCTCGTGTTTCAGTTTAATGATGAAGGGGCGATCGCCACAATTCGGGCGGAGGCTCGTTATCGCGATAAGCTGACTGCAATGCCTTGGTGCGGCAGATTTGGGGACTATTCAGTTCGCAATGGGATGCTGATCCCCTTAGAAGGCGAGGTGGGATGGGAGTATCCAGAAGGCATTCGGCTCTACTTTAAAGGACAGATTACAGAGATTAGTTATGAATTTGCCCAACACATCGGATCTTGACGAGGTCGCAAAAGATGAATCCACAGTCCGCATTTTGGAGCCTACCTGCGGCTCAAGTCCTTGAAACCTTAAATGCTTCAGCCAATGGTTTAAGCACTCAGGATGCCAAACAACGCCTGATTAAATACGGTGCAAATAGTCTGAAGCAGCAGCGAAAATCAAGTGCGATTGGGCTATTGCTCAACCAGTTTAAAAGCCCAATTATTTTAATTTTAATTTTTGCAGCGGTGCTGTCGATTTTTTTGCGGGATGCAGCAGACGCCATTATTATTCTGGCGATCGTTCTCATCAGCGGATTTTTAGGGTTTTGGCAAGAGCGGGGAGCCACGGATGCGGTCGAAAAGCTCTTGGCTTTGGTACAGGTGAAGGCCACAGTTTTACGACAGGGAGAGTCTCAAGAAATTCCTCACGAGGATGTCGTTCCGGGAGATATTGCGCTCCTTGCAGCGGGCAATAGTATTCCTGGCGACTGCCTTGTTTTAGAGTCGAAAGATTTATCGGTCGATGAAGCTGCTCTGACGGGCGAAACTTATCCGGCAGATAAGATGAATGGTGTATTGCCTGAAGAAACTGGCTTGAGTCAACGCACGAATACCCTCTACATGGGCACCCACGTTATCAGCGGTTCGGCAAAAGCACTGGTGGTAAATACAGGGAAACAGACAGAGTTTGGCAAGGTCTCGGAACGCCTGAAGCTCAGACCGCCCGAAACCGAATTTGAGCGTGGACTCAGTAAGTTCGGCTACTTTCTGATGGAAGTGACGCTGATTTTAGTCGTGCTGATCTTTGTCGCCAATGTCTATCTCCATCGTCCAGTGTTGGAATCTTTTCTGTTCTCTCTGGCACTGGCAGTGGGCCTCACGCCTCAATTGCTGCCTGCGATCGTCAGCGTCAATCTGGCGCGGGGAGCCAAGCAAATGGCGAAGAAGCAGGTCATTGTGAAGCGCCTGCCTGCAATCGAAAACTTTGGCAGCATGAACGTGTTTTGTACCGACAAGACAGGCACGCTGACCGAAGGGGAGGTAAAAATTCATGCTGCGGTGGATGTAGAGGGGAAGGAGAGCGATCGCGTCCTGCTCTACGCCTACCTTAACGCTGCCTCCGAGTCCGGCTACGTCAACCCCATTGACGAAGCGATTCGCCAGCACAAAACCTTCGATATTTCTGGCTACCAAAAGTTAGATGAAGTCCCCTATGATTTCAACCGCAAACGCCTGAGCATTCTGTTTGCAACCGCAAACGCCCATCTGATTATTACCAAAGGCGCACTTAAAAACATTCTGGAGGTCTGCTCCACAGTCGAGACAGCCCCAGCTCAAATTGTAGACATTACCGAAGAGAGGCAAAAGCTTCAACAACAGGCGGAAGAACTGGGCAACAAAGGATTCCGAGCCTTGGGTGTCGCCTATCGAGTGATTGACAAATCATCCTTTAACAAAGCGGACGAGACGAACATGACCTTTTTGGGTTATCTAGCTCTATTCGACCCGCCCAAAGCAGGCATTGCCGACACACTGCGCGAACTCGAACAATTGGGGATTACTCCAAAAATGATTACAGGCGATAGCCGAGTCGTTGCTATCAGTATTATCCGGCAGATCGGGCTACCAGAAACCAACGTTTTAACAGGTCCCCAACTGCGACAACTCAGCGACGAAGCGCTGATGCATCGGGTGCAGCAAATCAATGTTTTTGCTGAAGTGGAGCCAAACCAAAAAGAGCGCATCATCATCGCGCTCAAAAAAGCGGGGAACGTTGTGGGCTATATGGGCGACGGCATCAACGATGCCTCTGCACTCCACGCGGCGGATGTAGGTATTTCGGTAGAAAGTGCGGTCGATGTAGCTAAAGAAGCGGCTGATATCGTGCTGATGCAAAAAGACCTGAACGTATTAATCGAGGGTGTGAAGGAAGGACGCATCACCTTTGCCAACACCCTCAAATATGTGTTTATGGCAACAAGCGCCAACTTTGGAAATATGTTCAGCATGGCAGGCATTTCGCTGTTTATTCCCTTTTTGCCCCTGCTGCCCAGTCAGATTTTACTCACGAATCTACTGACCGATTTCCCTGAGATGACCATTGCCAGCGATCGCGTAGATCCAGAACTCGTCAACAAACCCCGTCGGATGGACATCAAGTTCATCCGCAACTTTATGGTGGTTTTTGGCCTGCTCAGTTCGGTATTCGACTATCTCACGTTTGGGGCGCTGTTGTTGCTGCTCCACGCCCAGCCAGAACAATTTAGAACGGGATGGTTTATGGAGTCTACAATCTCTGCTTCCATGGTGGTGCTGGTCGTGCGCACCCGTCAATCTATCTTCCACAGTAAGCCTGGAAAGTACTTGTTCTGGGCCACCTTAGTCACTGTCGCGATCGCCTTAATTATTCCCTTCACACCCTTGGCGCAACTTCTTGGCTTTCGGGCATTGCCCCTAAGATTTTTGCTGGTGTTAGGGGCGATCGTTGCCCTTTATGTTGTCGCAGCCGAAAGCGTTAAACATATCTTTTATGAGCAGGTAAAGTTTTGAGCCTCGACACTACAAATTTTTCTCTAGAAATGTCTGCGTAGGTCATTTCTCAGAGAAAAATATCAAATTTAGACACTTTTTTCATGAGGACTGCTGTTGGTCGGTAAAGCCCCATGCCCCTTCGCCTCCTCCCCTGGCGAGGCAATCAACTGCGGTTTGCCAATGGGCACATCTTGGTCTTCAAACGCCAGCCGCACCCGATAGCGAAACTCGCGCCCCACCCGCCACTGCTCTAGGGGAACCGTTTTAATCCACACCCTGAGCAGCATTCCCGTATGGGATAAATTATCAACCCCCAGCACCTCTGGCGGCTCAGGGATTTTAGGTTTCCACTCAGGATCCTCGTAGAGTTGCTCGGCGACCTGCTTTAGCACCGCCAACGCCTTTTTAAGATCCGCTTCGTAGGCTACCTCAATGGAAAAATCCACCCGCGACCAGCTTCGCGTTAGGTTCTCAACAGCGGTGATGGAACTATTGGGCACGGTAATCAGCTTTCCCTCTGAGCTGCGCAGTTGCGTCACTCTTAAATTGAGATTTTCCACCAAGCCCTGAAAAGAGTTGAGCCGTACCACATCACCCACGGCAAACTGATCCTCCGCCAAAATGAGGCAGCCATTCACCAGATCTTTTACTAAGCTTTGCGACCCAAACGAGACTGCTAAGCCCAAAATTGCACCCCCTGCTAAGACCGATCCGGTTGGGATGCCTAAGACATTCAGTACGCCCAGAATGCCTGTCGTGCTCAGCAGAAATGTGACCAGCCCATCGGCGGCAGTTTTAATGGTGGCTGATCGCAGCAGCCGACGCTGGGAGTCCCCTAATGTCTGGGCTAAAAAATGACTGTTGTTCCAATTTTGGCTAAAGCGATCGATCAGGGTATGGCTAATCCGAATACTCAGCCCTGTGGCAAACCAGATCAGCAAAATCTGGATAGGCGTGCCCCAAAGCCAGTCTCGGTAGCGCATGAGGTATGGAATTTGGGAAATGATGACAAACGTTCCAAAGTACCACAGCAATACCTGCGCCCAAAACACAAGCCATCGCAGGGATGAGTATAGCCATAGCCGCCGTTTGAGACTCAGAAAGCCTTGTAGCGTTAGCAAAAACTGTGATCGCAGTTGAACCACGGTATCTTCCTGCAAATCTGAAGTCTCAGCCCCTTCGAGATTGGCTCTGGCATGGCGTTCTTGGGTTTTCTGCTGCGCTTTTAGGGTTTTCCATTGAAGACGGAGCGATCGCTGAAGGAACCAGAGCAATCCGCTGACCAACAGAATGACTAAAAACAGCTTGAACGCCGTGAAAAGATACGCTAAAAACACCATTGGCGACGTAAGCCGCACCGCTTGGGTCAGTTCTTGCTGAAGATTTTTCTGCCATTGCGCCGCCACCTCTGCTTGAGATTGCCCTTCATAGTAAGCATCTAGGTCAGTCACGGTGGCAAGCTGAAACTGGCGCGCTTTGCTATTGGCAACCAGCACAAGGGCACCATTAAGCGGACTGATCAATACTTGAGGTGCTTCTTTGGTTCGCGCAAAATAGGCGACGGTTCGCTCAATCGTGCCCACAATTTGGGCTGCCCTCACCTCAACCGAAACTTTATCGCCTGGATCGTTACGATTCAACACCGTTGGAGATGCAATCTCGAAGAGCGACTTTCCCGTTAGCCCAGAGGGAACAGAAGTGACCTCAATATTGCCAAAGCGCGAAACCTTGGAGGGCACAAAGGATCCGCCTGTACTGGGGGGTGAAACCGAAAGCTGGCTGGTTGCAGGCAGCAGGATGCTAAAGCTGAGCGCTAAAGTCAAAACGCCAAGAATGAAACCCCGAAATAGCTGACTCATCGGCGATCGCTCCGCACCCCGAATGCGCACGCTAGAGTGAAAATCCCTTCTTAAAGTCCGTTCGTGTCATGGGCTGGGAAACCTCCAAGCCTTCACCGCCCAAAACCCTCAACGGTTCACCCTCGACAGAAATCCATACAGAATCTGAGGGATTGAGGCTACTGGCGGTATAAATGACCTGCCCCAGTCGTCCCTGCATGGAGGTACTGCCACCCCCACTGGTAAAGGATTTACTCAAATCGACATGCACTCCATCTTTGGCAACTTTGACAGAATTCAGCTTTGTCCCTTGGGGAATCGAGCTGGTGACATCACTGTTTGCAGGCCCTTTAAGCAATCTTTCCAGTAAAGACTTAAGCTCGCTAGCGGAATTGCCGCCTTCCACTGCAATTTTGACGGGTGCAAGCTCTAGTTTTTTGCCCGTACTTCGCAGCCAATACACCCTAGCCTCAGCTTGAGCCACTGAACTAGGCGTAGGTTCACTAGCGGGAGAGACCGCTGGCGTGGGTTCAGCGGAAGGTGCCACAGAAGCAGTCGGCGAAGCCCCTGTCTTGGGCGGTTCCGTCTTAAAACAGCCACTCAGCCCGAACGGCAAAGCCACAAGGATGATGCCAGAGAGCATCCCCACCATGCGCATTCGAGAATTCACCATAGATCTACGTACTCCTCCACTCCAGCTCTCATTCTAAGGATACTCCTCCACTTCACCGGACTGTTGAAGCAGCTTTGGAGTTCCAGCCCTACTGTAGCGCTTCGGCGATCCAGGTTTTGAGGGTATCCACCAGCTCTGCAATGGGAACCTCCACTGCAATTTTGTCCGCTCGTTTGACCACTTCTACTTTGCCTTGGGCCAGCGATCGCCCTGTCACCACTCGATACGGAATCCCAATGAGTTCCGAGTCTTTGAACTTCACCCCAGGCCGTTCATCGCGATCGTCTAGCAGGGTTTCAATGCCTGCTGCGTTCAGTTCCGCGTAGATTTTTTCAGCCGCTTCGACTTGGGTGGCTTCTTTGACATTGGGGATGACGACGATCGCATGGTAGGGGGCGATCGCCATGGGCCAAATAATCCCATCTTTGTCATGGGATTGTTCCACCGCAGCCTGAGCCAAGCGAGAGACCCCCACGCCGTAGCAGCCCATCACCAGGGGAGATTCTTCGCCTTGTTCTGTGGCGAAAGTTGCCCCCAGTGCTGCGGAGTACTTGGTGCCGAGTTGGAAGATGTGACCAATTTCGATGCCCCGTGCTGTTTTGAGGAGTTGAGTGGGATCGTGGGAGGCGCGATCACCAGCCATCGCCTTCCGCACATCCACCGCTTTACCCAAGGGCATTAGCTTGCACCAGTTTGCGCCCACGCGATGTTGGTGGGGCGTATTGGCTCCCGTGACGAAATTTTTCAACTCCACCACGGTTTGATCTGCCAATCGCAAAAACTTATTGGCAACCTTAGGTTTAACCTGGATTAATTTATCGGCAAGGTCTGGGCCGATATAGCCAACGGGGATGGCGCTTGCGGCCCATTGAGATTGGGTTTCAGCATCGGCAATGGTCACAGTCAAAACGGTCTTCGCTTTATAGTCTGCGGCAACTTTACTTAACTCGTTGACCAGCTTGACCTCATTCACTGCTTGGTCGCCGCGAATGCTGACCAGGACTAACACCAATTGACCGTTATCAAAGGTGGCTTGGTACAGCACGTTTTTGACGATGGTGGTTGCATCGCACTTGAGCTGCTGGCAAAGTGCATCAATGGTATTGGCGTTGGGGGTGTCCTTTACTTCGTCAGTGGTAAAAGCAGATGCGACGGCTTCTGGGGGGAGGGCGATCGCCTTTTCTACATTGGCGGCATATTTCCCATCCTCGGTATAAAGCACCTCGTCTTCACCCGCCTCGGCTAAAACCATAAACTCATGGGAGCCAGATCCACCGATCGCCCCAGAGTCAGCCTCCACAGCGCGAAAGGTTAACCCCGATCGCCGCAGAATGTTGGTGTACGCCTGGTACATGTGCCCATAGGTTTCTTTCAGGCTCTCCACATCCGTATGGAACGAGTAGCCATCCTTCATAATGAATTCGCGTCCGCGCATGAGGCCGAAGCGGGGGCGAATTTCGTCACGGAACTTGGTTTGGACTTGGTATAAATGCAGCGGCAATTGGCGATAGGAGCGCACCATATCGCGGGCAACGGCGGTGATCACTTCTTCGTGGGTTGGCCCTAAGCCCTGTTCGCGGCCCTGGCGATCTTTAAGGGCAAACATAATGCCTTCGGCCTTGGTGTAGGTGTCCCAACGGCCAGATTCTTGCCATAATTCGGCAGGCTGAAGCTGAGGCAGCAGACATTCTTGCGCCCCCGTCGCGTCCATTTCTTCGCGGACAATCTGGGTCACTTTTTTAAGGACGCGCCACATTAGGGGCAGATACGCATAGACTCCGCTTCCAATGCGGCGGATGTAGCCTGCCCTTAGCAATAGCTTATGGCTTGGGATTTCTGCCTCTGCGGGGTCTTCGCGCAGGGTCACGAAAAGCATTTGAGATAGCCGCATTGCTTCCTTAGAGTTTGGCGAATATTTAGTGCAATCCTATAGCTTACAGGACTTACGCATTGACAGAAAATCAAAACGTTGGCAATAGACTTTTTGTAGCCAAAGATACTATCCACCCCTTCTTTAGAACGATTTTCTGCCTTTGAAGCACGGAAACAACATTTTTTTAGGATCGCTCAAACGTCTTCGTTTTCGTTGAAAACGTCGAGAATTTAACCATGCTTAAGTCCTATTTTTTAAGAAATGGAATTTACTAGGACAACATCTAATGCCTAGTAATTTACAACTTTTTCAGGCATGATATGTTAATGGCTTATCATTATTAACCTATCGTTGACAATTACTATACTCAATGCTAATATCCAAATTCATAAATCTCTTTCCTTCTCAAGTACGAGAAAGTCTCATTCATATCGGGGCACATTATGGTTACGAAGCTGAAAGCTATGAAGCTCATGGCTTTAAAACTGTTTTGTGGGTAGAAGCCGACCCAGGGATCTTTCCGACCCTACAACAACATCTTTCACAATTCAATAAAACTCAACACATTTTAGTCAATGCACTAGTGACTGCCTCAAGCAGTCAGGCTGTTAAGTTCTATCGATTTTCCAATGAAGGCGCAAGTAGTTCCATCTATTTACCTACGCAAAATTTTAATGATGTTTTTTGCGAGGTTGAATATACAGGTGAATCCTTAGAGCTTGACTCAATTTCTCTTGATAATTTGGCGGCTCAAAATAGCATTATTCCATCGGCTCTGGTTATAGATGTACAGGGAGCCGAAATGGAAGTTTTGTTAGGAGGTAAGCAAGTCCTTCAGTCAACTCAAATTATAGATCTTGAGGTCAGCAAACAGGACTTTTATGAAGGAGGAGCACTATTTCATGAACTTGATGCTTTCCTCAAAGAAGCTGGTTTTGTGAGATTAACATTCGCTCCTTGGCATGGGGACGTAGTTTATTTTAGGCCCGAAGGAATTCCGGTTTTTAACTATCTTTTAATTAGGTTGGTTGCTGCGCAATACAACCTTGGCGAATATCTTGCGAAATTACGCAGATTGTTGACTGACTCTATTACTCGCCCTGGATACATCGTTCGAAAGTTTCGGATTAGATTTGGTTCTTCTCCCAAGAAAGAGAGTGTTTCCTCTTCTTAAGACTTGGTTAGAGCAAATTTTATAGATTCAATAAAATCAAGCGATTGAAACCACACTTAATCAGCACAATGGGGCACTAAACTTTATCGAAATGCGGATGTCATTGTTACCGCGATTTCAATCACTAGTGCCCCTGTGCTCCAATACTTTTATGCTGCGTTTTTCCTAGACAAATCGCTCCACAGCGTTACTGAACTCTTCATAGGGTTTAACGCCAACAATCGTTTCAACCAACTCACCCTGCTTAAAGTACAGCACCGCAGGGATACTTTTGAGACCAAAGCGTTTAGCCACAGGCTTATTGGCATCAATGTCGAGCTTGAGGATTTTGGCGCGATCGCCATATTCCGCTGCCAGTTGATCGATCAAAGGGGCCACCAGCTTGCAAGGCCCGCACCAGGTTGCTGTACAGTCCACCACCACCACAGCTTCGGTTTGCAACAGTGAATCCAACTCAGCCTCATCTTGAATAAACGCTGTTGTACCCATGCCCATGTCTCCCAAATTTTTTAACTGCGTTCCTTGACCTTATCCCGAAACCGTAGATATTCCCCATTAATCCCCTCGGACTATCCCTTAAACTCTACTCAACCATCAGAATTTATTTGCCGTAGAGCGTCAAACCCGCCTGCACTCTGCTGTAAAGTTACAGATATGTATGATGAAGACGACCTAAACCTGCTCAACGCGGACGACACACTCGAAAGTCCGCTAGACCGCCTTGCGCCGATTGATGACCCAGCGGCTGAGGCGAACAAGCCCGATGTAGAAGAAATGCTAGGTCTGTTGACCTCGGTGGAAGTGCCCCAGCGCATGGCCGCAGCACGGGCCTTTTGTGAACTCCAAGATGAACGGGCAACGCCACAGCTCATTCATCTACTGCTGGATGGCTGCCCCCTAGTACGGGTGAGCGCCGCCTATGCCCTAGGCCGTAACCCTAGCCTAGACGCCGTAGAACCTTTAATTGAGCAATATCATCACGACTGGAATGGCTACGTCCGCAAAGGCGTCGTGTGGGCCTTAGGCAACTGCCGTGATCGCCGTTCTCTCGCCCCTCTCATTGAAGCCCTTCAGACCGACATTTCAGCGGTACGGCTCTGGGCTGCCAGTTCTCTCGGGCAAATGGCAGATGTGGATGCGCAAACCGCCGCAGAAGCCCTTCCGGCAGTGGCAAAGGCGTTGATTGAAGATTCGTTGCCAGCCGTTCGCAGCAACTGCGCGTGGTCGATTGGTCAGCTTTGTCAGGCCGTTCCTGTCACGAGACTGTACCGTGGGGCGATCTCCGCTTTAATTGAAGCGCTGTCTGATCCAGACCTAGGCGTGCAGGAAGATGCCAAGAGTGCTCTACTCAAGCTCGGTGATCCCAGTGGATTGCAGGCGATCGAGGAGATGGAGCTAGGGTTACTGTAGAGGGGGATTGGGAAGAATGGGGGGCGATCGCCGTTAGGGCAGGGCGATTATGTTTTTGCAGAAACGCCTAGCGATTAAAATCGCGGCTACAAGAACAAAACCCGCCTACGCGGGTTAGTCCATGTATTGCATTAGTCCGCGTAGGAGGTCGCTGCTGTGTCCTGAGCGAAGTCGAGGGGAGCTTGTCGAAGTGCGGACTTTGTCTATGTAGCTGCGGTTTCAACTGCCAGGGGCTTAAAAAAACTTACAATTCCAGCTCATTCCCGCGTTTGTACTGTAGATACGCGGCGACAAATAGCCCTGCCAACGTAATGGGAATCAACCCCAACACAATTCCAGACAATAATGGCTCTACCACTTCAAAACTCCTTAAGGATGGATGATGTTATGGAAAAATCTAGACTTTAATGTCTTCATCCTACTAAGGAACCGGAGCGAAGGGAACGCCGAACCTGAATTTTAAGTCGGGTTTCTGGGGAGCGTTACCATAATCGAAACGAATACCGACTCTTGCGCGTCTTCCCGTAGCATGGTTTAAAGCACTTTGTCATAATGCTCCAGTCCGCCCCTTTCGCGAGTGGACTAGGATAGAGACGGTGTTGTGCCGACCGATTTGATGGTTCTGTGAAAGAGAAAAGCGATGCGGACTACTAGCTCTCAAGCCTTTGAGGCATTTTTACGTAACCCCAGCATTCTAGCCATGATCGGCTCCGCAGGCATTCATGGTGTGTTGGTGCTGTTTTCAGGACTCAAGCCCGCCGAGAGTCTACCCCCACCCCTCAGTGTGATCAGTCTTGACCCCGGCAGTAGCACAACCAATCTGAATGGGCTTTTAGCCTCCAATGGTTTACCCGTCCCCAATGGGTTGCCCCCCATCAATAATGGTGATGTCCCTCAGGGACCTAATGCGATCGATATCTCTAAAGGCTCGCCCTTCATTGGCTCTAGCTCCAATCCATTCAATGCTGGCCTTGGTGGCTTGCAAACGACAGATACCCCTCAGAAATCGGTTCTAGGCAGTCAAGGTGTAGTTAAGGTGTCTGTGCCCAATCGTCCTAGCACGGCATCCAAAAATTCAACCCCATCACAGGGTGGTCAAAATCCTTCGGGGAAACCTCAGGCGCAGCCGAATAATCCCTATCCAGGCACTAACCCCAATCCCAATCTGCCAAATCTTCCCGCAGGCACCAATGAATCTGTAAATGGATTCCCCCTTCCAAGCCCCTCTCCGTCACCAATCGCAATTGCCTCCCCGCGTCCTGCGCCTCTATCCGGCGGTGCTGCCGCTCCAGTGCGAGATACCTATGTTGCATTTCTCCAGGAACGCGCCCAATTTTATAAACAATCGATCAGTACTCAAACTGGCCCAAGACTCACCGCCGCATATCCAATCACAGCCTGTAGTAGTAAAGCTCAGGGTTCTGCCCTGCTTGCAGCCATATTTGGTCCAGATGGATCAATTTCGAGGGATACTGCCGTTCAGGTTCTGAATTCTGCTGAATCACAAACGCTGAATAATGCGGCGATCGCCGAGGTGGAAAACTATCGTGTCCCGCTCCCCACTGGACTGTATCAGGCATTAACCTTCACGGTTGATATTCCTTACTCTGATACGGCGTGTAATCCAGGCAGTAGCCCTGCCCCCTCCACCACGATTAGCCCAAGCCCTACAGGTACTCCAACAAAGCCCAGATCGACACCTAGCCCTTCTGCGCGGAAAGCCACTTCAAAAGAAGACTTTTTACGGCAGCTTGAGGGCAAAACGCCACAACAGGAATCTTCACAGAACCCATCCCTCAAAATGCAGACCACTCCTAGCGGCGCTGCAACTCAAAGTCCAGAGCCATTGAACTCTCCTGTCGTGCCTGATGGTGTGCTGAAGTCGCCCTAGCTGGGTCTCTGTTGTGTCTCAATGAGCTGCCCTGACTCAACTGAAAAAATCTCGGCGGATTGGAGCCATTTTGCATCGAAGGCTCCGAGGTGAGTGGTGGTAATCAGGGTCTGGAACCGATCTTGTATTGCATCTAGGAGCTGATTTTGGCGATTGAGGTCGAGTTCCGCTAACACGTCATCTAGCAATAGAATGGGCGGTTCCCCGATGACTTCTTCGATGAGCTGAAGTTCGGCGAGCTTGAGGGCTAATACTAAGGTGCGCTGTTGGCCTTGGGATCCGTACTGACGGGCTGGGGTTTGATTGATGGTGAGGTGTACCTCGTCCCGATGAGGGCCAACCAGGGAGGTGGCTTGGTGATATTCGGCGATCGCCTTCCCCTCCATCTGCCCCAAAAACTCAGGAAAGAGCTGTTCGGGCTGGGTAAGGTCATGACAAACATTCGGGGAGTACTCTAGGGCGAGGTGTTCGGTTTTGCCGCTGATGGCTTGGTGCCAGGATTGGGCGAGGGGTTCGAGTCGTCCTAACATGCGGTGTCGCCGCTGAATCACCCGTGCGCCGAGGGTGGCTAACTGTTGGTTCCAAATCAGTAACTGTTGGGGGTCTGTGTTGGGGTTTTCGATGGCACGCAGGCGTTTGAGGAAGGCGTTACGTTGTTTGAGTACCTGCTGATACTGCTGAAGCAGGTGGGCGTAGACGGGTTCTAGCTGAATGAGTACCGCATCGAGCCAGTCACGACGTTCGCCTGGGCCACCGCGCACGAGGTCTAGGTCGAGAGACGAAAACTGGACGGTGTTGATATAGCCTAAAAAATCAAGCTGGCGTTTGACGGTTTCGCTGTGCACCATTGCGTTGCGCCGTCCGGTGTCGTGGAGGGTGAGCCGCAGATCTACTGTCCCGCTGTCTCTCATGAGCTGGGCGCTGATTTGTCCGACGGATTCGCCGTCTAGGATCAGGTCGCGATCACGGTTGGTGCGGTGCGATCGTAGGGTGGACAGGAGTTCGACGGCTTCGAGGAGGTTGGATTTTCCTTGGGCGTTGGCACCCACTAAAATGGTTTTAGGGGCACCCAAGACCACAAATTGGTCTTGATAGTTGCGGAAGTTTTGAAGATGGAGCTGCTCTAGGTACACCTTTAATGCTCAAATACGTTCTCGTAGAGCATTAAATCTAGATCAACTATTGTGGGCAAGCACCTTAAGCAAGATTGCGCCAATTCCCAACGCTCTTCACGCTTGAGCATTTCAATCAAAGTCTTCTGGACTGGAATGAGGTAACGCACATCATTGGCAGCATAGCTCAGTTGTTCATCGCTCAGGTTTTTGGGGTTGCCCCAGTCCGAACTTTGGGCAGATTTATCCAGTTCGATACCCTCCAACTCTTTAACAAGTTCCTTAAGACCGTGGCGCGGGCTGTAGGTGCGGATCAGCTTGCTGGCAATTTTGGTACAGAAAAAGGGCTGGGTCTGAATGCCCAGGTGATGCTTGAGCGTCGCAATATCAAACCGAGCAAAGTGAAAGATTTTCTCGACAGATTCTGCTTCAAAAAGCGCTTTAAGATTGGGGGCTTCGGTTTGCCCACGCTTAATGCGAACCACCGTGATTTGTCCGGCTGCATTGCAAAGCTGGACGAGGCAAAGGCGATCGCGGTGGGGCAATAACCCCATGGTTTCGGTATCCACTGCCAGTTTGTCTGTCTGAAAATACGCCTGGAGCTGATCGGCGGTTATGTCACGATCACAAACTTGAAAATCCTGTAGGGTCATTGGGAAGCCACGGCACGTCACTCAGGCATTTTACCCGATCAGACGGGGTAGACGGCGATCGGTATAATCGGGATGCACTGGGTTGAATTTTGAGGGAGCAGCAAAATGGCGAAGTATGTACTGTGGGGCGAATATTGCGAAGATGTGGTCGAAAAACGCGCCCCCTATCGCCAAGCGCACTTGGATGGACTCGCCGCGCAAAAAGCAGCCGGAACCCTCGTCACCATTGGCCCGACCCAAGACCTCAAGCTCGTGTTTGGTATTTATGAAGCAGAGAATGAGGCGATCGTGCGGGAGCTGATTGAGGGCGACCCCTATTGGCAAAATGGGATCTGGACAAAGTACGAAATTCATCCTTGGATTCAGGCGATTTAGAGTGTCGTTTTTTCACCACTACTCCCCCTAACCCTACTTTGGTTAGGGGGGCTTTGTGATTTTCCAGAATTGACCTGAGAAATTACCACATTGAGCCATCACCAGACGGTTATTGGTACCATCATTCACAATATCCAAACACTTTTCAGCCCCTGTGAGCATTGATTTTAAGCGAACATTTGCACAGACCCATTACTTATTTTGACTTTTATATCTGGATATTGAGCACCTGATCGCTGCGGCTAATGGGATTGATGCGAGATTTGCTGAACCCTAGCACTGCGATCGCACTCATCAAAGACATTAACCCCACAACCCACCCTGGAAATAGAGGGACTTGGATTGCAACAGAGATATATATATTAAACAGCGCACCAGCCAGTGCAGCGCCACCAAAGTAAAACCCAATCCCTAAACCCCCTCTAGAAAGGGGCACCATATTCAACGCAAAGGGAATTGTTCCAACGCCAATTCCGCTCATCCCTAGCCCTAACAGCAGGATTGCGGCAAAGCGTACCATCTGCAAAGGTACCATTAACAAACCAAAGCCTAAACTTAAAACCCCTAAGCCCAGCATCATGGTTTTGATATTGCCCCAGCGCTGTGCCGCCCAGCCAATGGGTAACACCGTCACCAGTTGTACCCCTAAAAACAAGGTCAACAGCAAAGGCGCTTGCTCCTTCCCAATTAGGCCAATCATCTGCTGCGTCAAAATAACGCCGAGGGTAATCGTGCTTCCGGTCAGGGCAATTAAGCCCAGGTTTTGCGGAGACGGTTTCTGTTTGTCTGAGGCGATCGCCAAGAACTTGACCTGAGCGGGTTGACTCCAATTCAATACCGTTGCTGAGAGCAGCAAAATAATAGAGCTAATGGCAAACGCTGGCCCTGCACCCAGCCCTTTCATAATTTCTTTAGACGCTGGTAATGCTAGGGTTCCCGCGATGGTACCGACCAGCGTTAATACGCTTGCTGCATAGGGCCAGTCCTGTTGACAGGCAAATTCACCCAATCGGGCGAGCATGGGTGAGCGGAACATCGCCATCGCGATCGCCCACAGAACAACGACTGACACAAATACCCACCGGATAAAGCTTTCAGGGCTTCTCAGTAGAACGATACCTGGCAGCAGCAGAAAAAGTGCCGAAGCAATCAGTACGCCAATGGTGACAAAGGGCGCTCGTAATCCCCATAAAGTCTTGAGACGATCTGACAAACTGCCAAAGAGTGGCTCAACCAAAACCGCCAAAAACCCTTCGATCGCCAAAATAATAATCGCTGCCCCTTTGGGAAAGCCAAACTGTCCCAGAAGGTCAGGAATATAGAGACGATACACAATCCAACACAGGATAATGGCACCTTGCATGAGCGCCATCGCCAGTACAGGCTGCCAATAGGTCTTTGACGGTACGGAGGAAGAAGTCATGAGACGCTGTACTCACTATTGCCAAGCTTCTAGAGCAATCTATTTCCCAAATGCTTGGACGGCTGAAGCCAGTGCCCATTTCACAACGGTACTGGTTCTCCCCTGGCGATCGCTCAATAATTGCCGCTCAGAACGACTGGCAAAAGTCCAGGTCTTAGAAAATGAATTGCGGTTGTTGTAATTGGGCGCATCGACATGTGCCCAATCTTTGCTCAATGCATAGTATTGAGAAGGGTCTGGAAAACCAGGATCTTGACGATTGATATTAGAAAAACTGGGCTTCCAGTTAGAAAGCCCCATAAATTCAAAATTATCAAATTCTGTCAAATTGCCTTGGTGAATCACATTATTCGCATGGGCAGGAACCCCCATATCTTCAATCATGTGAAGCATAATGCCCGTCACAAAGTAAGCCTGATTTTTATTGCCCTGTTGATAGGCCAATAAACTATCTTGCCACCATCCCTGAATATCATCGCAGCCTGCATTGGTGCCTTTATGCTGGATTCGCTTAGCATTTAGGTCAACGCCGTACTGTGTGCCAGAAACCGGAAGTTCATGGAGTTCAGTATTCGCACCTTCCACAATCTGGGTTCTGTACTGCTGTAGTTCTGGCGTTTGCGCTTTGAGCTGATCGATCGCCCATTCAGTCAGGTAGCTATGGGTTGGATTCCAGTGTTGGCTATCCCAAGCCATAGCCTGAAGTGGATGCAAAATAGTGCCAAACACCACTACAGTAATCGCCAATCCAGAGCGCAATCCTAAGTTATTCATAAGGTACACAATACTTGAAAGCCTTCAAGTGAATTAAACCTATCCTCAAGAATAAATCTAAACCGCAGCCAGTGCCTCTTTCCCGTGCTGACGCATAAGATCCATCAGTTCATCGCGGTAGTTATGAAAGCTAGAGTGGCGCTTGACGCTGCTATTGCGATTCGGCAGACTAATCGTCATCTCTTTGCGCACGGTGCCAGGACGAGCACCTAAAGCATAAATCCGATTGGCGAGAAAAATCGCTTCCTCCACATCATGGGTGATCATAAAAATCGTGATGTTGGTGCGGTTCCACAAGTCCAGCATAAATTCATGCATCGATTCCTTGGTGTGGATATCTAGCGCCCCAAAGGGTTCGTCCATCAGTAGCACCTTGGGTTCCGAGGCAAGGGCACGGGCGATCGCCACCCGTTGCTTCATCCCCCCCGAAAGCTGCTTGGGCAAAGCCTTCGCAAACTGGGTTAAGCCCACCACACTCAGGTAATAGCTCGCCTGCTCCCGTCGCACCTTCTTAGGCACACCCAACAGCTTCAGTCCAAACTCCGTATTTTGCTGCACGTTCATCCAGGGGTAGAGCGTATAGTGCTGAAACACCATGCCACGGTCTGGCCCAGGCCCCGTAATGACCTTGTTATCAATTCTTACCTCCCCAGAGGTAGGCCGATCCAGTCCCGCAATCTGCCGCAGTAACGTAGACTTGCCAGACCCTGAAGCACCCACCGCGCAGATAAACTCCCCCTGTTCAATCTCCATATTGATATCTTTTAAGACCACCAACGGGCCATGCTTGGTCGCAAAGTTTTTGTTTAGAGAATTAATTTTTAGATACATTGGATGTTACCTCTGAATAAAATGGGGGCATTATAGATTGGGGACATTGATTAAGAGCAGGACACCGCTTGCCAAACTATCGTTTTTGGCTGGCCCATTTACAGGACACACGCAGTAAATACTGAAACAGCAAATCAAACGAGAGGCCAATTACACCAATCACAATTAGGCCCACAAAAATTTCATCGGTTTTAAGGAACCGACCTGCAACGCTAATGCGACGGCCTAAGCCCTCGGTAGCGGCAATTAGTTCGGATACAATCACCAACTGCCAAGCGGCAGCAAGATTGATGCGGCATGCATCCAAAATGCCAGGTAAAACGTAGGGAAAAATCACCTGTAGCAGGGTCGAGATCCGGTTGCCACCCAATATAAAAGTTGACTCAATCAGATCCTTAGGAACAAACTTAACCGTATCCATCACCATCAAAGAATTAAAGAAGAACACGCCAATAAAAATCAGCATTATCTTAGGTTCTTCGCCAATCCCCAAATAGAGAATTAGAAGCGGAATAAACGCAGGGGCAGGCATATAGCGCACCAGTCCAAACAGCGGCTCCAGTAAAGCGCGAATACTGGCAAAACTGCCCATCAACACGCCCACAGGGATAGAGAGCAGCGCCGCCATGCAAAACCCCACCCCAACCCGCCAAAGGCTAGCCACCGTATCTTGCTGTAATTCTCCTGAATTCCAGAGTCGTTCAAAGGCAGTAATGACTTGCCCTGGAGAAGGCAAAAACTTAGGATCGACATTGCCTAAGGTTGTCACTAACCACCACAGCACCAGCGGAATCCCAATAGACGCCACCACCAGCACCGTATTCAGATGGGCCGGGATATCTTCAGCCAGTCTCCAAAACAATGTCGGGCGGAGGGTCTTAGGTTTTATGTATATTTGAATCGATTCTGGGTCTTGGGGCATGGCACTATATCCCGTGGGGTAAGGGGCATCTGCTCACAGAGGCACAAGGGTTTGTGCCTCTGTCAAAAATGGCGGATAGGCGTTGCTGGAGAAATCGTCTTAAGATTTCTTGGCTTTTTTGGCATAGGCTTTGACAAAGCGATCGTCAAAGATTTTGCTGGTTTCCGGCGTGGTCTTCGCCAAGCCCACCTCATTGAGGAACTTACTCATGGTCTTTGCCGCAAAGGGAAGAGACGTCATGGTGCTACCAGGCTCAAACGCCTTGATATTCTCTTCAACCGTAAAAATTTTGGTACCATCGGCGTAGGCTTTATATTCATCAAGACTTACACCCGCTCGCTTTGCCATAATTTCATTGGCTTTAGCGGGATTCGCTTTAATGTAGTCGAGGGTTCCAAACCAAGAATCGACCATTGCCTGAACTTTTTCTGGATGCTCAGATACAAACTTGCGGGGGAAGACAAGGTGGTCAGAAATGGAGCCAGGAAAATCTTTGGAGCTGAACAATTCTTTGCTGCCCTTAAGCTTCAGCGCCTGAGTGGTAAAAGGGGCAAACACTGCCACAGCATCCACTTGACCGCCCACAAATGCGGCAGCGGCCTTGCCAGTTTCAAGGGGCACAAACTTAATATCTTTGGGGCTTAGACCCGCTTTCTTTAGTCCTTGCAACAGTAAGAAGTGATCGACGGTTCCTTCTTCGGCTGCAACTTTTTTACCTTTTAAGTCGGCAACAGATTTAATGCCTTCACGAGCAATGATTTTGTCATTGCCAGTGGAGTTGTCATTGACTAACACAATCACCTGCTCTGCTCCGCCCGCGATGGAGCTGACGGTATCACCCAGGGTTTGGCTATTGGCATCAATTTGTCCCGCGTTGAGAGTACTGATGGACTCTAAATAGCCATCAAACCATTTCGCCTCAACCGGAACGTTATTTTTCTTGAAAATACCTTCTTCTTGCGCAACCTGCCAAGGAAACCAACCCGGCCATGCACTAAATCCTAACCGCACAGATCCGGCTGCGGCGGTGGGTGATGCGCCCGTATCGGTTCCGGTTTTCATCTGAGAAGCAGGGTTTGAACAGCCCACCATAAGGGGCAAGGTAGCGCAAAATAGCGCGACATAAGACAAGGGAGAATGTACTTGCATAGATTTTATTAATGGGGAATTTGATTAAGAAAATCAGAAGGGGAGGGACAGCGCTCAGATTACAGCTAAAGGACACAAATTGCATCATTGGCTACACAACACTAGCAAACTGTTTTGGATTCATCCATGTTTTTCTCTCAACAAAATTTATTCCTAAACACTGGGATCCAAAAAGTAAGCCAAATAAAAAAAGCCCTAGAAAAAGCATTCAGCTTAGCGTGCTGAAACTTCTCCCGGGCTTTTCTCCCTCCGTGGAACTAGATTGTTATGAGCCAAATCTCACGGAATCTAGTTTGCTTCTCTCGGACCAGCATCTTAGTGAAAAAGGCGCAGGGGCATCATTTCAAAAAGACCGGAACCCTAGAAGCGTTGGGTTGTAAGATCTAAAAGTTTTGATTTATAAGTGGTTTTAAGGGTGGTTTGAACGTTAGATAAAATTTTGAGCTTCCCTAATCTAGAAATAGCAGGCTAAATTAATCAAATTTGTATTGACTACTACTAAATCGTTTGTTGTGACAGTAAGGATGCGGGGTACGGGTGAAAAATAACAGCGTCGATGTTGTTGTGATTGGGAGCGGCATTGGTGGCTTAAGCTGTGCTGCTCTGCTGGCACGCTATGGATTTGAGGTGATGGTCTGTGAAAGCCACGCTATCCCTGGGGGTGCTGCCCATGCCTTTGAGCGAGACGGATTTACCTTCGATTCTGGGCCTTCGCTTTACTCTGGTTTGTCCTACAGCCCTTCCCCCAATCCATTGCGTCATGTGCTGGATGCCATTGGCGAGGATCTGCCTTGGAAAACCTATGATGCCTGGGGATGTTTGTTGCCAGAAGGTGATTTCTCGGCAAAGGTAGGTGCGGAGCCGTTTTATGAGGTGTTGGCAAGGCTACGGGGAGCTAAAGCGGTGGAAGAGTGGCGATTGCTCCAAGCCGTGATGGAGCCGTTAGGGAAAGCGGCGATCGCCGTCCCCCCTGCCGCCATCCGGTCTGACCTAGGGGCTGTGCTGACGATGGCACCCTTTGGTACGGCGCTACTGCAACAGGTCGCGAGTCTTTCTAAGCTAACTGGCCCGTTCAGTAACATCTTGGATAGTGTGGTCAGCGATCCGTTTATCCGCAACTGGCTTGATTTACTGTGCTTTATGCTGTCGGGCTTGCCTGCCAAGGGCACCATCACTGCCGAAATTGCCTTTATGTTTGCCGATTGGTACCGACCAGGGGTGGTGCTAGATTATCCCGTCGGCGGCAGTGGCGCTTTGGTGAATGCGCTGGTGCGCGGACTCCAGCGGCGCGGAGGCAAGCTTAAGCTCAACGCCCATGTAGAGCAAATCTTAGTAGAAGGCAACCGTGCAGTAGGCGTGAAGCTTCGCAACGGTGAAGAGATTCGGGCGCGACGGGCTGTAGTGTCTAACGCCGTGATTTGGGATACGCTCAAGCTGCTGCCGGAGGGGGCGGTGCCAAAATCCTATGCGGGGAAGGGTGAAGCAACGCCTGAGTGCGAAAGCTTTATGCACTTACATTTGGGCATTGATAGAGCCAACTTACCACCGGATTTGGAGTGCCACTACATTGTGGTCAATGATTGGGAGGTGGGCGTCACCGCCCCTCAAAACGTGATCGCAATTTCCATTCCATCGTTGCTAGATCCAGCCTTAGCGCCACCTGGAAAACACACCATCCACGTCTACACCCCTGCGACAGAACCCTACAGCTTGTGGAAGGGGCTAGATCGCAGCAGTGAAGCTTACGCCAAGCTAAAGGTAGAAAGAGCTGAAGTCATGTGGAAAGCGTTGGAGCGCATCATCCCAGATATCCGTTCCCGATGTGAGGTGACGCTGGTGGGCACACCCCTCACCCATAAGCGATTTTTACGCCGCCATAATGGTACCTATGGGCCTGGGGTGTGGGCAGGCCAGGGGATTTTGCCAGGGCCAAAGACACCATTGCGGGGCTTATTTTGCTGTGGAGACTCTAGTTTTCCTGGGATTGGGCTGCCTGCGGTGGCGGCGAGCGGCATGATTGCGGCCAATGCGATCGCCCCACTCCACAAACATCGAGCACTCCTTAAAGACTTGGGTTTTTAACCCATTTGCCAGCCCATCGTTTAGGCTAGTTAGAAAGGTTAAGAATTAATAGGATGAGTTGTTGCAGTGATGCAAAACCTATGATTACGTCCCCAAAAACGCCATCAATAGATTCAGAGCAGCGTTTTGTTTTGAGCGATATTGCTTGGCAACAGTACGAAACCCTGCGTTCGACGTTAGACAGTATACCTGGGCTGCGTTTGACCTATTTGCAAGGATGCCTAGAATTTTTTATGCCATCGGCAGAGCATGAGCAGCGTAAATCGATTTTGGGGCGTTTGATTGAGCTATTTTCGATTGAAACCAATACAAGGCTTTATGCCTGTGGTTCAACAACTTACCAAAAACAGGCAAAGGAGCGTGGGCTGGAGGCCGATGAAAGCTATTGCATCAATCAGCTCAAGGAATTTCCAGACTTAGCGATTGAAGTTGCGTTAACCAGTGGCGGCATTGACAAGCTAGA
>JANLSD010000147.1:0-7353 GCA_031362245.1 Acaryochloridaceae cyanobacterium OTE_25_metabat_464
GCAAGGCAGCGGTCAGCCAGCTACGAACCGAATCATCGTGGGCTAGAAATTGACTGAAGGCCATTGGCACAACCGCAGGGTAGAGCGTCAGCACCGGATCTGCATCGTTATTCATTCCCAGGGCTTCAGGAGCGTGAGCCATCGGCAACGCCATCGAGGGCCGCGCCAGCGGTACAGCCGTATGAGGGAGTGCCGGAAATTCGGGTAGGGGTTCATGAGTTTTGGCGAAGGCATCGAGGGCGATTTATCTTGAGATTGGGCACCCTTATGTTGTGTCCTTGATCTCCATATCAGTTAAGCCATTTATGACAACTGTAAGAAGCAATATTATTGAAACGTCAAGAAAACTTATCTTGATATTTGTAGTCTGTTTATCACCTGTTTCAGTTTTAGCTCAAACAGGTGATCGTCTGCTAGACATGGAAATTAGAAGCAGACAACGAGATATGGGTCAGGTAAAAGCTGGTATTGAAGAACGTAAATGGGCTGCAAATGCTAGACGGGAAGAGGCACAAGAAAAATTATATACTAACCTCTCACTTTTAATTGTTTTCATCAGTTCTGGTAGTTTAGGTATCTATTGGTTGACAAATAAAAATAAAGGCAAAGATAATATATTATCTAAAAAAGGGATTGATGATTCCAAATATAACGAATAATTCAAGAGCCAATTGATAGTGTATCGAGTATAGTAGGCGAGGTAAATTTAGACAGACTTCTGCTCTCAAACAGGCTTGTGTTCATTTCAAAATCTGAAAGTGGATTGCTTGTGCGGATTTTAGCCATCGCATCTTCCGTTGCTGAGAACAGAATTTAGCACCCTGTCTCAACTTATAGGTCTACTGGGCAACATAAAACATACCTGTACAGCCACGTTCATAGAAACACTAAAGAATTTAGAGAATGTAATAAATGTTGAAGTTTTTGTCCATCACTATTTCTACGTTGTTCATTACTATAAATCTACCTTCTTTCGCTATGTCTGGGACTGACTTGGTTAGATTTGCAAAAAACAATAGAATATCAATGTCTAAGAATCCATTGGTTTATAATTTCTATGATCGGGGCTGTCAAAGGCTTATACCAGTACATCTTGTTAAGACTATGAATCTAGGAGGCGGCAAAATAGGTGCCATTACTACTTGGGGTGCTTGCTGGGGAGCGAATTACACTTATTTTGAGATGACTCGTGGAAACTTGAAATCTCTTAGAGTCATTACTGCGGTGGAATCTGGTAGAAGTATGCACTATTCAAATTGGAGTCCTGTTAAGGAACCAAGTGACGGCATTTCTAAAAATGATCCCATTTATATCGAAAACAGAGAAGCATTAGGAAGAGCTATCAGCGTTTATAGTATGCTTCCCAATTGAAACACCGCCGTTTTAGCTTTGGTCTTAGGTGATCGCTTGCGCAGGGACTTAGCCGCCGCATCCCCCGCCGCCTGTCTGTTTCTGGTCTTTGGCTTACGAGTCTTAGCCGCCGTCACCACCAGATTGGATGATTAACATGATTTATAATAACCCCAAGTTAATTCTTGACCGGATTCAGGGCCACAAGGTAAGGGAACTCCGGTCATTGCTGCACCTGATGGCATTCTAAAGTAAGGGTTATTCCAATCTGTGTTAGCCGCGCCAAAATTCACAACATGAATTGATGAACATTTATCGAAAATAGATTTTGCAAGAGCGAGTTGTGTCTTTGGACTATTTAGAAAATTTTGTGCATTTTTTGATTTTTGTTTAGAATATACTGAGGAGTAACCTCCAACCTGAAGAGTAAAATCTAATTGTCTTCCATCTTCTGAGAATGGTGATTGAGTATAGAATATATTTCTAAGGCCAACGTTTGTTAAATCTAATTTATATTTTGATGAAAGAATATTACCTATTTTAGCAATTTTTTCTTTGCATAGACTCTCTTGATTGTAACTCTGTGAAATTAACTTATTGTTAATATTAGAAGCACTTTGATCATGGGTAATTAAGCCTGAAGCTAACGCTGTACTTGGAAGAAAGCTTAAGCAAATAGAAACAATAGCTTTTTCGCCTTTGAAAAATAATTCTAGGAATTTCATTACAACTCACTCTCTCAGTACCTAGGCATTCTTATGCATAATGATAGAGTGCCCAAAAAAAGAATTAGAGCAGCATTTTTTGAGTATAGGTTTTATTCTGGCATCACCTACTAGTACTTGAGGGCGTAAGTAAGCCCACCATTGATCATGTTAGACCTCAAGGACTATAGTTACTCTCGCGGTTCAATAGTGGTAGGTAAACTTACGCCAAGCTGTACTAGGCCATTTGATCTGTGTCTCACGACAATTGTTACCGAGGTCAAAAATCCAGACAATTGTATATAAAGTAAAAAGTAAGGATGATCGCGTGAATGTAGCCGCCGATTTGGAGTTTCGATTTTAGCATTCTATATAATATAAATGAGTCCTTATCACCATTAGCGCCATGCAGTGCCCGCAATGCACCCATCTAAAGATCATCAAAAGCGGTCATGCCAGGGGAAAACAGCGGTACAAATGTAAGAAGTGTGGGCATCAGTTTGTAGAAGCCCCGCAGCCCGTAGGAGCGCCGCCGAAGAGGACAACGCCCCCATGCCCTTACTGTGAGACAGGCATTCTGCATAAGCGGTCAGCGCGTGGAGAGCGGCTTGTATTACCAGTGTTGTAATCCAGAATGTAAGCGCTTCAGCACCTATGAACTGGATGAGAGCGGGGGCTTGGTGCGAGTGATGACGAGGAAAGCGATCGCCTGTTCAGCCCAGATCGTCAGCGGTGAAGCGGCAACATTGGGGTAATTTTCAGTAAGGGTCTTGCAAACAAATAATCAGGCCAAACTCAACCTATTCTTCTAATGCAAGGCAGATGCGCTATATCCAGCTTGGATCATATATGTTTATGCTGGAGTGATTTACTTTTTGAAGTTCCTAAGTGCTTACGGCTCAGTGGTGCAGAAAACTCCTGAACCCCAGTAAACTCGTTATTCGCAATAAGGCTGATTATTGAGAATACACAAAAAATCAACGGAAATAGGTAGCTTCAGCTTATGGTAAATCTGCTCGAAACAGGCTTAAAAAGTTTTCTGCACCACTAAGGTGCTTACGGTTTAACGATTCTGGGAATACTTAGGGCATAGCAGCTTAAAAGGTATTTAAATGAGTATTCATTTTGAGTTTCTGAAAACGGAATGGCCTGAACTCCACCAAGCTGCTACTAAGGCTGAATCCTTTGCCTACTCTGATCCGCGTACTGCCTGCTTTCATACCCGCCGTGCTCTTGAAATTGCTGTCAAATGGCTGTATAAATTCGATAACAGCCTTGCTCGACCATACAGAACTGATCTCAGCGCCCATCTATCTAACCCTAGCTTTAAATCTCTTGTAGGTAACACTCTCCATATAAAGCTTGAACTCATTCGTAGACTAGGCAACCAGGCTGTTCATAGTAAAAGACTTATACTTCATGAAGATTCAGTTGCTGCCCTAAGAGAGCTATTTGACTTTTGCTGTTGGATTGGTAGGAGTTATTCTACAAAATCCAACTATAAGCCTGACCCTAGCGCAACGTTTCAGCCTGATCGCTTGCCTAAGTCCTCGATAATCCCACAAAATCTTCCTCGCAGCGGTGTAGTTGAGTTTGTTGGACGTGACCAGACTCTTAAAGACCTCCACGACCTGCTCCAGAAAAAAGGTCGCAATGCCATTGCAGTCATAGCGGGAATGGGAGGCATTGGCAAGACCGAGCTTGCGCTTCAGTATGCGATCTCGCAGCTTAAGCAAGGGAAATATCCCGCAGGCGTGTGTTGGCTGAAAGCCAAAGATCAGGAGATGGCGACCCAGATTGTAACGTTTGCTAAGGCTAATCTTGGTTTAAGTCTGCCTGAACAGCTTGAAATCAAAGCGTTAGTAAGCTTTTGCTGGCAGCATTGGTCAGAGGGTGAAGCACTCATAATTTTGGATGATGTGACGGACTATGAGGCAATTAGCCCTTATTTGCCGCCCTCAAACTCAAGATTTAAGCTGCTCATCACGACACGATTGGATTTGGGTAAGACTTTTCGGAAGGTTGCTATTGAAGAACTTGATCAGGAAAGTGCAATTGCACTTCTCGAATCTTTGACGGGTAAGGAAAGTATCCAAAGTCAGCGAGAAGAATCTAAAGTACTTTGCAAATGGGCTGGATACTTGCCCCTTGCGCTTGAATTATTAGGGAGATTTTTAGCACGTAAGCCCGATTGGACAATCAATAGACTCCAAAAAAGATTACATGATCAAAGTTTAGCTGCAAAACTTCTGACTGTACCTGAAAGCGGTATGACAGCTCAGTTTGGTCTAACCGCAACATTGGACTTGAGTTGGAAAGAACTTAGCGACGCTGAGCAAAAACTTGCTTGCGTTTTTGGAATGTTTGCAGTAGCTCCAATATCCTGGACATTGATTGAACAGTGTCTTACAGTAATAGACTCTGATGATCTTGAAGAAATTAGGGATGAGGGTTTAATTGCCCGAAGTTTGCTGAAGCGAGTGGGCAAAAATACTTATCAAGTACACCAAATTTTACAGGAGTATTTTCGAATTAAACTGCACTCTCTCTCCGATGGAGGTCAAAAAATCAAAGGTAACTTCTGTCATGTGATGGTAGAGGTTGCTAAGACAATTGAAGATGCACCAACTCTTGATGAGATTGTTCATTTTAGTCGTGCGGTCGTGCATATTGAGGAAGTCACGAGTCAATGGATAGATTGTTTAGCAAAAGAAGATTTGATGTGGCCTTTTTTGGGAATAGCGCGTTTTTATCAGGGACAGGGACTCTATAGCCTTGCCGAGCCTTGGCGAAAAAAATGTCTAGAAGTTACGCAGAAGCAGTTTGGACAAGAGCACCCGTTTGTCGCTGCCAGTCTCAATAATCTTGCAGCACTATACTCTAGTCAAGGGCGTTATAAGGAGGCAGAATCCCTTTATCTCCAAGCGCTAGAGTTAATGAAGGTTTTAGGTAATGAAAATCCGTCTGTAGCAACTAGCCTCAATAACCTGGCAGGACTCTATGAGAGTCAAGGACGCTTCGAGGAAGCAGAACCTCTTTATCTTCAAGTGCTAGAGTTACGCCAGAAGGTTTTGAGTAATGAGCATCCAGATATAGCAGAAACGCTCAATGACTTAGCAGTATTCTATTCTAATCAAGGACGCTTCGAGGACGCAGAATCTCATTATCTTCAAGCGCTAAATTTACGCCAGAAGGGTTTGAGTAATGAGCATCCAGATATAGCAGAAACGCTCAATAACCTGGCAGGACTCTACGATATTCAAGGGCGTTATGAGGAGGCAGAATCGCTATATCTTCAAGCGCTTGAATTATTTCGAAATGTTTTGGGTAATGATCACCCTTCAGTCGCCACCAGTCTCAATAATCTTGCATTACTTCGATTTAATCAAGGAAGGTATGAAGAGGTGGAACCGTTGCTTCTTCAAGCGCTCAAATTGCGTGAAGATGCATTGGGCGACCATCATCCAGATTTCGCCATTAGTCTTAATAGCTTAGCATTTTTATACTCCAGTCAAGGACGCTTTGAGGAAGCAGAATCGCTTTATCTTCAAGCGCTCAAATTGCGTCGCAAGGTATTGGGCAATCAGCATCCAGATGTCGCACAGACTCTTAATAATCTTGCAGAACTCTATTCTAGTCAAAGACGTTATAAGGAGGCAGAACCGCTATATCTTCAAGCGCTAGAATTGCGTCGCAAGACATTGGGCAATCAGCATCCAGATTTTGCAATTAGTCTTAATAATTTGGCTGTATTTTATAATACACAAAGACTGTATAAAAAGGCAGAACCTCTGTATCTTCAAGCGCTAGAATTACGATTGAAGATATTTGGCGATCAGCACTCAGATATTGCTATTTCAAAATGGAATCTAGGTGTACTCTATCAAAATCAGAAACGCTATAGTGAAGCTAAACACATATATCAAGAAGCATTAGCGATTGCTGAAAAAGTATTAGGCTACACTCATGACTACACAATAGGTATATGGCGTAGTCTTAACTCCCTACCAAAATAAAAGTATCTAGTAGATTTCAGCGCTTCCACTGATCTGCTGCTGTCTTTAGTGATCGCTTACGAGGAGTCTTATTTTGTGCCGTTCCTTCCGTGGCCTTAGACTTCCGAGCCTTTTTCAGCACTGGAGCGGACTCAGTAATCACAGTAGCGACTGACGGACTTACCGGAACAGTCAGAGCCTCAGTGACCCAAAGAGCCAGCACCAGGGGCAGCGCCGAGGTCAGCCAGCTACGAATAGAGTGAACGGGATTGAGAACATAGACTCAATTCCAAGGGCACTACAGAAGGGCAGAGCGCCAGCGCCGGAGCCACATCGTCCAGAACTTCAGGAGCGGGAGGAGCCATCGGTAGCAGCATCGAGGGCAGCGCCAGCGGTACAGCAGCCGGACAGAGCGCCGGAAATTCGGGCAGTGGTTCATGGGCTTTGGCGAAGGAATAGAATGCGATCGTGTGAGCATCCCTAGCCATGAATTGACGGATTGTGTCTATCAGCCGCTTGATGAGCTAGAATAAGTAACATATAAGTTACTATTTATATTTTAGGATGAGAGTAGAAGAGTACATCAAGGAGGATGAATCAAGCCCGTATCAAGAGTGGTTTGATAGTTTGGATGCGATCGCCGCCGCAAAAGTGAGCGTAGCAAAAACGCGAATGGAGTTGGGGAATACGTCAAACATCAAATGGTTCGATGGAATAGGCGAATACCGAATTGACTGGGGAGCAGGGTATCGCGTCTACCTAGCGCAAGAAGGGAAACAGCTCATTATTTTGTATGGGGGAGGGACAAAAAGGAGCCAGCAACGAGATATTGAAAGAGCGAAAGAATTGCATCAGGAGTATCAAAACCGGAAAAAAGCTGAAGCTAAAAGTAAAAAAGCAGAAGATAAGCGTAAAAAAGGGAGAAAAGATTAGAAAATGACCTTAACCAAAGATTTCAAAGAAACTATTCGTAGCAGAACAGAACGAGAGCCAGAATTTGCAGCCGCGCTATTGGATGAAGCAGTCACGTTGTTTTTGAATGGAGAACCAGAAACAGCCAGGGTTATTTTGCGGGAGCTGATAAATTCAACCGTAGGGTTTGAAGAACTAGCGCTAGCGACATCGAAACCGAGCAAGAGTCTTCATCGAATGCTGTCAGCGAAAGGAAATCCGACAATGGATAACCTGACCTCTATTTTGGGTGTTCTGCGAAAAAAGCTCAAACTAGCGATCAAGGTAGAGACAGTCCCCAGCACTTCATCTCAAAATCTTTGATGCAGGATGGAGCCAGAGCAATGCCTCCG
>JANLSD010000048.1:0-2692 GCA_031362245.1 Acaryochloridaceae cyanobacterium OTE_25_metabat_464
GTGGAAAGCCCAAGGGGTCTGGACTAGACCAGTGCATCCGAATGTTGTCGCGCACCAGCTTTTTATATTGGCTAAAGCCGGAGCTGAAATCCAAAAACACGTTCTGCGCTACCATTTCTAGCACAGAACCCACGCTGGGCAAGGTGACTTTATCATTGCTGTTGCCCACCAGATAACAAAAGCTGAAGGGGGTGTCTCTGCCGCTGTTGGGGGTAATGCGATCGCTCCCACTGGTGCTGTACTGGGCTTCAAACCGCGTGTCGCTACGGGAGTAATGGTTGAGTTCGAGTAGTCCCGCATAGGCGTTTGCGATGACGCGATCGCCCAACCCCGAAAACGCCCCTGGCAAAAGCATGTAGGCCGAGGTCTGGGGAATCTCGGAAGCAGGCACCCAATCGCGCACGTTATAGGCTAGGTCTAGGAACATGCCAGAACCCGTGCCGCCAGAGAAGGAGGTGATCACAAAAATGTTGATGCCTTTGTCTAGCTCAACCTTCCACTTGTCGAGCATAAATTTTTCTTGCCCGACAATCCGCCGCTTGGCATCTTGGAACGCCGCCTTAATCTGCGGAAAATTGACGGTGAAGGCAAACTTACCGAGGGCACGGACTTGTCCAGCGCCCGCCAAAATAGAATCTGTCCCCTTGAGCTGGGGCGGAAACCATTCAGACAGATAGGGATAGGAGGATAAATTATTGAGAATGGCCTTGGCGTTTTCAACCTTGGCCCAGACCTGTTCTACGGGGCGTAGGGAAATATCTTGCTTCAGCACCACCTGGGGTTCAGTCGCCTTGGCATTCTGCTCTGTGTCGATATGCAGAAAGGACACAATCGGAAGATTATCCAAAGACCCATAGGCTTCGACAATCATCCGCCGAATTTTAATCAAAACTTCTTTGCCTGTTCCGCCCAATCCGATAATGACCGTGGGGGTCATGCCGATGTAGTCTGCCATAGGTCTGAACGTATGTAAGGTTTCAGTCCTTTCATTGTGACAGCTCCACTAGAGGCTTGACTACTTTTTGCAATCGCCACCGCAATGCCGCCAACATTAAATGACGCAGAGGCCATTGCAAACTTTAGTGTGCAAGAAGCAGGATTGAGAACCATTTCAACCCTGCTTCTTAGGAATTATGCAGTAACTTAGAGCCTACCAAAGGCCGCGAACAGGTGCTTCCACAGGATCAGTTGCTGGAGCAGAAACGATAGTCCCACCCCCCGTGTTCACTGGCTGCTGGACAGGTCTGGTGCTCACACTGCTAGAGGTGTAGCTGCTGCTTGTGCTGCTGCTGCTTGCCATCGAGACAGACTGTAATCTCATGTCGGCAGCGCTCAGTTTGTACATGTCTTCACGGACAATCCGTGAATCGGGTGTGATGACAACGCGATCGCCCAAAGACAGATAACGACGCGTGACATTGGTCAGATAATAATCCTTCTCTCCACCACTCCCATCCAGTGCGACCGAAGCGTTATAGGGTGTCAAATAGGTCACAACGCCAGACTGTAGCCTGGTTTCATCAATCACGACATTGGAACCCGTCGCTAAGTTCAAACTTGAAACGAGTCCAGAATCTACTTGATAAATTTTTGTATCGCCTGCTGAGGTTTTAACCTTGAGGATGGACCCATCCACAGACTCAACTTGGCCTCTCACTTCCTTTCCAGACGACAGACTGGACATCATGGGGTCAGCCAACGCGGGCAAGGAAGCAACCATGGTTAATGCTGATGCCACTAAAATTCTGGTTAGCCATTTCATAACGAAACCTCAGCAAAAAAGCGTTTTAATTTCTTTTAAGATAACCCCACAACGCTCAAAACCAAGTATCTCTTTAGCAAGATTTAACCCTCCAAGGAGAATAAGGGTTCTAAAATCAAATCAGCTCAGAAATGTTTCGAGATTGATATATTCTAAACGGAATGAATGCATCAGCCTCTCACGCTCCATTTCAAGGCTAGCCTTGAAAATTTTCATTCTCCCTTGAAATAAGATTTTTTGATTTGAGCCGACATCTCATGGCATTAAGCATTATCAAAATATGCTCAATCTACTGCTATTTAAACCCTTTCAGCCTTAACACTCTTGTCAAAATCAAGGTTAGACACCGATGGATTTATAAGCTGATGCACCTCTAAGTCAAACCAAAAAGTGGTTCCTACCCCAACTTCGCTCACCAGGTGAATTCTAGAATGGTGCTTGTCCATAATATTACGGACAATCGAAAGCCCTAGTCCTGTGCCTTCCAAGGTATGGACACGATTTTCAACGCGGTAAAACCGCTCAAACACAGCCACCTGATCCTCTTGAGAAATCCCAATGCCCGTATCAGCAACCTCAACGCGGACTGTGGTTGCCTCCCCATCTGGGTCTGACGGAGCGAGACCATAGGCCCGAATGGCAACTTGTCCACCGCTCAGGGTGAATTTCAGGGCATTGCCCACTAAATTCGTTAAAACCTGAAGAAGGAGATCATAATGTCCCCAAATCGGAGGCAGGTTGGGGTCAATGTCCTGAATTAACTCAATTCCTTTGTCCCTTGCATTGAGTTGATAGGTGCGCAGCGTTTGTTCTACGGGCTGCACAAAATCGACCATCTCAAAGCGATACTGTTTGCCCGATTCTAGTCGTGAGAGGTCTAAAACGTCATTCACGAGGCGGGTAAGGCGATCGGTTTCGTGATTGGCCGTT
>JANLSD010000054.1:0-2637 GCA_031362245.1 Acaryochloridaceae cyanobacterium OTE_25_metabat_464
CGGTGGGGTAAAATACGGAAAAGTGCGATCGTTTTTCATACGGTCTGCGCTGTATAACAACTCGCTGCACTGGACGGACGGGCGATCGCTGTGGGTTTGCTTCAAAATGCATCGCGTCCGCCAGTAAGCTCGATGCCGTTAGGTGTCTGTAGATCTTTACTTGGCTATCAGAGTCATAAACCATGTAAAATCTTTACTGCGAACTGCAAAGGTAGGCTGAAAAGTACTGATGGCTCAAGTAACATGTCTAGAAATCTGCGCCGGTGCCGGTGGTCAAGCCCTAGGTCTTGAGCAAGCAGGCTTTGAACCTCAAGCGCTTGTTGAAATTGATGGATCTTGTTGTAACACTCTCAGGATCAATAGACCTCATTGGAATGTCATAGAAGGCGATCTTAGAGATTTTGAGTGTAAATCCTTTGAAGGAATTGATTTGTTGGCTGGAGGTGTGCCTTGTCCTCCATTTTCAAAAGCAGGTAAGCAATTAGGGAAAGAAGATGAGCGCGACCTTTTTCCCGAAGCATTGAGGTTAATAGACGAATGTAGACCTCGTGCTGTCATGCTAGAAAACGTAAGAGGTTTTTTGGATGCTGTCTTTGAAGATTACCGAGGTAATCTAAAACGGCAACTTGAAAAAATGGGATACGAAGCCGATTGGAGATTGTTAAATGCTTCTGATTTTGGAGTGTCGCAACTTAGACCCCGCGTTGTGATTGTAGCTATACGCAAAGATTTATCAGAATATTTTTTATGGCCGAAATCTTATAGTCAAAATCCTCCAACCGTTGGTACACTTCTATACGATCAAATGGCATCAAGAGGGTGGAAAGGTGTTAAGAGATGGAAACAGCAAGCTGATGACATTGCACCTACTATCGTTGGTGGTTCTAAAAAGCATGGTGGACCGGATTTAGGCCCTACTCGTGCTAAGCAAGCATGGGCTAGCTTGGGGGTAGATGGAATGGGCATAGCTAATGAACCACCGGACAAAGATTTTTTAGGAATGCCCAAACTTACGGTCGAAATGGTTGCTAGAATTCAGGGCTTTCCCGATGAGTGGCATTTTACCGGTAAAAAAACTCCGGTATACCGTCAAATCGGTAATGCATTCCCACCACCAGTGGCGCAGGCTGTGGCAACACAGGTTTATAACTGCTTAACTCATAGGAAAATATTTGCAGTTGCAGGTTAAGCAGTTAACTTATGTCAGAAAAGAAAGGCGCAAGATTAAAACTCAGAGAACACTTTCTGATGAATATCGGAAGAGTTATGGATTCCGATGAACTGAGGGAAGTAGCTGGAGGTATTACGGAATGGGCAAGACGTGTAAGAGAGTTGCGTTCAGAAGAAGGGTATCAGATCCAGACTCATAATGATAGAGATGACTTGAAACCCGGCCAATACATTCTTGAAGATCCCAAGCCTATACCTGCATTTGAAAGAGCAATATCCAAAGAAACTCGTGCATTTGTTCTTGATAGAAATGGATTTACTTGTCAGATGTGTGGTGCTGTGGCGGGTGAGCTACATCCATATGACCTAACTAGAAAAACGCGATTGCATATTGGTCATATAGTGGATAAATCTCAAGGAGGAACTGATGATCAATCTAATCTTCGAGCAACCTGCTCCGTATGTAATGAAGGGGCTTCAAATCTAACTCTGGAAAGACCATCGAGCCTAAAACTTTTAGCGCAGGTGAGACGCGCAAAAGGTGGAGATCAAGTTGAGCTTTTAAAGTGGCTTGTTCGGAAGTTTCCAAAACAGGCCGAGGAGTTCTTGGATGAGAAAAACACCTAACAACGCCCATGCACACCGACCGCTGAAAGCTGATCAGTTATGATGCAAAGGCTATCTGCGGCGGGTGATGGGCAACGTTATACCGTCGCGAATAAGTAGGGTGCATTACATCGTTTTAGGTTAGTTTCTGGCTCGAAGAATCGGCTGTGGTTTAGATTTTGGTTGTGACTTTTTATTCACATTTTGGTCAGCACAAAAACCTCCACTCAAAGACATTATAAATGGCTGAAGAAGCCATCAGAGAGTGCAAGGAGCTATGGAGTTGTGAAACGTTTGGATATTTTGGTGGAGGCGATCGCCATCCCACTTTGCAGGGATTGTTCGGTGGGGTAAAATACGGAAAAGGGCGATCGTTTTTCATACGGTCTGCGCTGTATAACAACTCGCTGCACTGGACAGACGGGCGATCGCTGTGGGTTTGCTTCAAAATGCATCGCGTCCGCCAGTGCAGTGAGTGGTTATACAGCACAACCCGTATGGAAATCGATCACCCTTCTTTTCTATACTCTACCTCACCAACCACTCTCTGCAAAGTGTGATGGCGATCGCCCCCACTCAAATCTCCAAACGTTTCACAACTCCATAGCTCCTTGCACTTTCTGATGGCTGCTTCAGCCATTTACTAAGTCTTTGAGTTGAGGTTTTTGAAACGACCAAAATGTTAATAAATGGCCCTCTCCAAAATCTGAACCACAGCCCATTCTTCGAGCCAGAAACTAACCTCAACCTGTTTAATGCACCCTACTTCTTCGCGACAGTATAACGGCATCGAGCTTACTGGCGGACGCGATGCATTTTGAAGCAAACCCACAGAGATCGCCCGTCTGTCCAGTGCAGCGA
>JANLSD010000061.1:0-17146 GCA_031362245.1 Acaryochloridaceae cyanobacterium OTE_25_metabat_464
CTAGTGGAGAGCAGGAACGATTACAAGCTGTATTGGTCGAAAAACAGCATCAGGAGTCAGAATTAGCCAAATTAAGAACTAAGATTCTGATTCAGCAGCAGCGTAACACTGAGCTAGATGCTTCAGTAACTCAAAAACAAGCTCGACAGCAGCGGTTGGCTAAAACGGTAGAACGCTTACAAACAGCGAAGCAGCAGCTCTCGGCTCAAATTGATGCTCAAATTTCTCAAAGGAAAGATTTACAACGAGAGATAACACAATTTTTGGTTCAACGAAAACTAAACCAAAATTTAGCTCCAGATTTACAAAAAAACGATTCTTTGGGTTCTTTCTCTGAATTATCGGGGAATGCTGAAGATATCGACTTGATTGAAACAGAAACTGATGAGCTGACTTTGGCACACCTAAAGGCTCTCTCATCTAAAGTCACAAAGTTTACTCAGTTGTCCTCATCCAAGGTTCCTGAATTGTCATCTGTATCGGTCAACTTTGCGAAACCAAGTCACACAGAAATGCTCTGGAAAGAAAGACTTTTGCCCTACTGGAAGCATCGTGATTTCCCGATTGGCAGCCGTTTTCTAGGCAGTTTTAGAATTCAAAAGCCAGCTACAGATGAACTGCTAAGTTTGGTGGGAGAAAATCTACGAAAAATAGGTGGCCTAACTCAGGCACGTCTTAGCGATCATTTTGTCGATCCAGAGGAAAATTGGGTCAAGATTGTCACGTTGGCCCTTTCAGAGTATGCATACTACTATTCAGGCGATCGCTTTTGGGAAGGTTTTTGTGATCGGTTAGAACTGAGCCACAGTCAAAATGCTCAGAAAGCTTTACAAACTGTTGCGGATAGAGGCGCTGATTTGCTCGGACTGGTTCGTGCTAAGGGAGGCTACCGCTACGTTTCCACTTTATGGTTGCAGAGCGGAATTCCACATCAAAACTTAGATCAATTTGCTCAACTGGTGCAAGAACTTCAGAAAACCTATGGTTGGGAGCATTTAGCTGAAGCGGAACATAGCACGTTAGCTGAAATATTGTTCGATACTTGTCAGACTCAACATCGTGGATGGGGGACATTAGGGCATTTTCTGAAGTCAAGTTGTGCTTCGTTCGAGAATTCTGACACAGAAAAAGTTGATCCAATCTCTGGACAATTGGTGCAGGGTGTTGCTGTGGTTGCTCAGGAACTGGAGCGGCAACAGCTATCGCCACAGATTTTACTCAATGAAGACGAGCGAGAAGCTTTTCTAGGGAATTCCTATTTACCTAAAAACTTTTTTCTGCGGAGTTGGGAAACGCTCACAAGGATAATTACTCTACGTGACAGCACTTCGACTCGCCATCGTTTGGTTAGCCTTCGACCTAAGCGTCTGTTTTTAGAAATGAACTTGGAGTCTTTAGATACTCAACTGGTTCTGCCTGAACAAACGCTATGGCAACCAAAATGGAAAGATTTGCGCGGAACCAACTGCACAATTAAAGAAGCAGACTGGGAAGAGACAATGCTTCATGAGGGTCATTTGGAGATTCCTGAGTTAGTTATATCTGTGGAGTCGGATACAAAACCTTGGGAATGCACATTACGCAATCACAATGATGTTGAGCTACAGAAATGGCAACTCGCTAACGTTTTAACAGATTTGCCCTGTCTGATCTTTGATTCAATCACGGGTGAATACATCTCACTCCGTCAGACTGAACCATTGATCATTGGCGCTTCAGAGATTTTTTGCTTCACACCAAAAGACATAATGGTGCAGCTAGATCAAGGGATTGAGCAGAGAGATCAAGGGATTCCATCAAGTTTACGAGGTTGGCGAGGTGTTCATCTCGAACTGATTTCACCGGAAAGCACCATCAAGTTGAAGCAGAATTCATCCGCAGACCCAAAGGTAATTCGATGGAAAGCACGTCATGCTGACCCGATTCTTCAAGGGTTACGATTACAGGGCAAACAGCATATTTATATAGAAGCGCCTATGCTTTGGTTGCCTCCGATGGCACAGCCAATTACATTAAATTTGCTAATTGAAGATGTAAATCGTAAGTCATTGATTGAAAAGCGAGTTGAGGAGATTTTGGCGAACCAATGGCGATCGCTCCCCTTAAATCAATTTCTACAAGCATCAGGGCGATATGAGATTAAATTATGGAATATTTCATACCGTTGGTCATACCGCTTTGAAATTCGAGAAAAGTTTAGCTTCGCCAATCCAGCTCAAAAAACAGTCAAAATTCGCCATAATAATCAAGACTGCACTCATTTACCAATTCAAGTCGAGACTGCCCCAAAATTCTGGGCAACCGAAATGCAAATGCATGGGTTATGGCCACTGGAATTTATAACGTTATTACTTAGTAACGGGGAAGAGGAAAAAGGTTTTACAATTCAAGCAGATCGAGCAGGGGTACTTGATATTTCTGTGGCGAAATTTTATGAACTGTTGCCAAAAACAGAATGTTACGTACTCAAATATCAAACTCTTGGTCATAAAACACAGTCATTGATTGAGTTAGCCGTCGCTCACTCTGAATTAGCTGTTGCCTGGGCAGAGAAACACGTCGAAATTTCTGGCCTGGTAGCCAACAAAACTTATATAGTCAATTGCTGGAATTTTTTAATGCCCAACCAAGTAGCAATTGAGATCGAATTTAGTGCTGAATCAAAATCCATTATTAAATTAGATTTATTAGATGGCATCTATCATGTACAGATATTCCAAAACAATCAGCGAGTGAAAGGTTTGGGCTGGTGGTGTAACTATAGAGATCGCTACAAACCAATTCCTGAAGAAGTTAGTGAGAATAGCGATCTTGAGAACTATTGGTATATTATCTTAGGAAATGAATTAGAAAGTGAATTTATTCAATCGATATCAACCTTGAAAGTTAAATTGAGTAAATCAAAACTGAATTCAATGATAGCTGACATTCAATTATCTTCATTTTTTCCAGAATGGCTAACAAAGGATTCTATTTCGGCAAAATTAGAATGTTGGTTAATGGAGCTTCAGAAAGAAACTGAAATTAAGATAAAAGAAGCTTCTAAAGAGCCTTTAGAAATAAAGCCCGCTCCACATAAAGTAAAAGATCAGATACAAGGCAATTGGTATTTAGCTACCGTAGCTGACTCAAAGAAGTCAAGTAAGCGGGATATTTTCTGTCAGCGTTTAGAACAGGATTTGGCTCAAAAAAAACTAGATGAGACAGGTATTCTAGAATTTAAGCTCTGCCCAGCTAAAGACTACACATCGTTTGTTTTAGTGCAAGTACAAAGTTTCACCAAAGCACGCATCACTCTACGCAATATTGAATACTTCATAGACATTGCTCGTAAGCCATTAACAGATGCAGAAGTTAACCGAATGATACAAGGAGCGTGAGTAATGAATTTAGCAGAGGCAATTCCAGCTCTACTTAGCAACCATCGTCAGTTGCAAGAAGCATCTCAGCCACTGACGCTAGCTCGGCAACAGATTCTGAGCCTTTTAAATCATGCTGCACCTCCTAATGGCAATTTTGCTGCTTGGCAAGAATCCGCCGCAAACGCTTTAGAAGAATTACAGGCTCAGGGCGAAATCGTAGCGGGGATGGGGAAACGTTATTGCGTTGCGCCGCCGACTGTGTTGGCTCTCAGTAAAAACGATTTACAGAGCCTTCGTTTTCAGGGAGATCGCGCCTATTTATCTCTAGCTCATCAGGTTCTAAAAACAGGTCAACCACAACATGAAATATTGCTGCACCCACAAATATCTGGGTTTAATCGAATTCGAGACGTGTTAGAGAAGGTCGGTGTACGCTTTTCAGAGGTTTCTGATAGCATTCAGGGGCTGCCTCTGCCTTGTAAGCCAGCTGTATGGCGATCGCCCTTAGAAGAAAATCCCTTCGTAACGTACATAGAAATTGAGCAATACACACCACAATCTCTAAAAAATCAGGCAGAACGATGGCGATCTATCTATTCAGACCAAAAATTAACACCAGAATCATTATTGAGGCTTCCAACTGGAGAGTATTGCTGGTTTCATAATGGTAAATTTTACGAGCTAGAACCAGAATCATCTGTACTCGCCATGTTTGCCCAGGATGCAGCCGCTGGTCATCCGTTAACTATTGAGTGGGATGAAGTCCCAGGAAGAGTTAATTTACAAGGGATTATTTTGCCCAGCACCTATGCGAGATGGCTATGGCGACTATCAGACCCCGATCCAGATCACTATCGGACACGCCTCGTACCTACGGTCCATCGTCCAGTTGCCAAAAATGCATTAACCCGTCTGGGTTGTGAACTGGTTTAGTCATTCATCCTCAAAATTTTTGGATTGCTATGAATCACGCCTATCTCGACCCAATTGCAGTCATAACTCAGCCCCGCGAAGATTTTATTCGGTATTTATTGACTGCTTATCCCATTAAAGATGAAAAGCTTCGCGACAAACTAAAGGCAAAACTGAATCAGCCTGGAATCGTTTGGCAACATCCTTATCTAGAGGGTTCACAGCCCTATGAAACTGGTTCATCTTTTGCGGAACTGGTTGAGCTTGGGATTCTACACCCTAGCATTACCAGACTATTTCCCAATCGACGACTTTATCAACATCAGCAAGCCGCTATCGCAGCCGTCGTCCAAGGCCAGCAAAATATCGTCGTTGCCACCGGAACTGGTTCAGGGAAAACTGAATGTTTTTTGGTGCCGATGATGGATCGGCTGTTGAAAGAAGAGGACGGACTGGCAACAGCAGGAGTACGGACACTGATTTTATATCCGATGAATGCTTTGGTGAATGACCAGGTAAAACGTCTACGACAAATTTTGTGTCAGCAAGATCCAAATCGTCCGCTAATTCGTTTTGGATTTTACACCAGCCGTACAGAAACAAATGATCAGGATGCCCAAGATACTTTGCGTACGGAACTGAGTAGCTATGATCGAAAAGAACTCTTATCACTTTTTACCGAAACCGAACAAAAACAGTCGAACCTGAGTACATCTGATCGCCTAGTGAATGCGGCAGTTGAGAAGATTCAGGAAGTTCAAGCTCTCTCTCGAAAAGAGATTTGGGAGAAACCGCCTCATATCCTAGTAACAAACTACTCCATGTTGGAGCATATGCTGATTCGTCCAAAGGAACGAAAGGAAATTTTTGCGGCATCCAGCCAGACATTCAACACTCTGGTTGTGGATGAAGCCCATACCTATGATGGATCGACGGGTACGGAAGTCTCCATGCTGCTGAAGCGCTTCAAGGTTGCCCTTGGTCAAGAAAAGGGGCATATTCGCGGTATTGCCACCAGTGCGAGTTTGGGTGATCGCTCAAAAGATCCAGAAGTGTTGAAATTTGCTGAAGATTTATTTGATGAACATTTTGCACAGGTAATTCGCGGAAACCGCCAAGAGGCGATCGCCCGTCTAGGACAACCCTATGAGTTACCATCCGATTGGCAAGATCAAGATCTCTTAGAAACCCTGAGCATTCTCCATATTCCTGAGCCTGATGCCCCATTACAGGACTGGAAAAGCGAACTGAGCTACTGGGTACCGTCGGAACAGTTAGAAAATGCAGAACTACAATCCCAGAATGATTTTCGTCGGTTACTTTGGTTTGCTCTAAAGCAACATCCATTGATACATCGGTTAATTAATATTTTGAGCCGAGAGCCTCAACGCTGGAGTGACGTTGTTCAATCATTTGAGCTATGGCAGGTAGAATTACCGTGTCACTTAGATGACACTCTCGATCCAGAAGCCGTCAAAATGGCTGAAGATGCTTTGTCACGGGTGCTACAACTGGGTGCCTTAGCGCGAGAACATTCTGATGATTTACCGCTATTGCCTGTACGTCTACATCTTCTGTTCCGTGGATTAGAGGGTGTCTACGGCTGCGTTAATCCAGAGTGTCAAGAGGTTTATCTGAACGAAAAACACACCTGCGATCTTTGCAATTCACCTGTCTTAGAGTTGGCCAGTTGTGCCCAGTGTGGAGAAGTCTATAACCTGACTCAGTGGGACAGTAAAACAGGTCGATTGCTGCCGTTGCCACGAACCAATCAGGCGCTCAAGGAAAATCCCTCCATCTATACGCTGAGTCTGAAACTGCCTAGTAGTAAGGCTGAAGACGAAGAAGATGAATTACCTGAAGATGAAGGAATAGAAGATCCAACTATTCGCACTTTTTCGCTGAACTTCAGCAATGGATGGATTGGGCAACCATTGCTTCAGAGTTTTAGCCCATTAGTCAATTTACAAGAGCGGCAATTTCATCTTGTTTGGCATCGTCGTAAAGACAATAAGGGAAGCGATGGGTGTTATCTGCCGAAGTGTGCGGCTTGCGGGTGTGGCTCTAATCGATCACGGGCTATTAATCGTTTTGTTGCCTATACGGATGCCCCTCTTGAAGCAATGATCGATACCCTGTTCGAGCTATTGCCAGAATCTCAGCAGCCATTGACCGAAGCGTCTAAACGAAAGCTATTGGCTTTTTCTGATGGACGACAAGATGCTGCCTTTTTTGCTTCAGATTTTCAGCGCACACACACTGAAATGCTCTATCGACAAATGGTGTGGCGGGCATTTCAACACGTTAAAGATACCGAGGCAACAGCTTCAGTTAGTCAAGTCACAAAAGAGCTTACTGAACAGTTTTTGCAAGCTTCAATTCCGCATCCCGATCGAAACTCTATCCTTCATCACCGAAGCTATTGCCCTAAAGATCCCATTGATGAAGCCCAGAATGAACGCGACTGTCGAGAACGAGCCGAGAAAAGGGCAAAGGAGCTGTTAGTCAGAGAATTTGCAATTCCTTATGCACGACGTTCTTCACTAGAAGCTTATGCTTTATTAGCCTGTCATATTCAACTTAAGGCAGACGATGAAATCGTTCAATTTACAGCTAAGCTTTTCCAAGTTTCTCATGAAGAAGCTCAAATTTTCTTACTCAGTTTAGTTGACATCATTCGACGTTCCAGCATTGTCAGTATTCAGGGTGCATCTAGCTATTTCCCAGAGACAGGTGGTGCGGATAATCGTCCAACGATGATAGATGCTCAAGGACGATCAAAACGGGTTATTTATCTAGAAAAATCAGATGAAGACAAGAAAGATCAAGATTCTCTTGCTTTCATGCCTGGACAAAATTCAAATATAAAAAACCGTATAGGTTGGTACCTTTCACAAGTTTTTCACTCCGTCGATCCAAGTCGAGAAAACCTGATATCAATTTTTCAACAACTTCAAGATTCACATCTTCTTGTGAAAAACACCACAAAAAAAGGGTTTCATCTGAACTGGGATTTGCTGAATGTTACACAAACGGAAGCGGATTGGTTCCAGTGTGATTGCTGTCAGCAAATCATTCATGTCCCTGGACTATCTAAAATCGAGAAGCCAACATTACACTTACATGCCTGCCGTGCTTATCGCTGCAAAGGAAATCTTCATCTTCACACACCCGAAAACATTCAAGCTAAATCGCAGGAGCATTATCAACAAAATTTGATTCGAAATCGTCTGCCACTCCCACTGCGATCGCAAGAACATACCGCACAACTAGGCACCGAAGAGCTAGCAAAACGAGAAAATAATTTCCGTCAAGGCAAAATCAATCTCCTTAGCTGCTCCACAACCTTAGAAATGGGCGTAGACATTGGCGAATTACAAGCAGTAGTGCTCCGAAATTTTCCGCCCCACGTCAGCAATTATCAGCAACGAGCTGGACGAGCCGGACGGCGAACGGACGGCGTGGCCGTGACGCTAATGTATGGGCAACGCCGCCCCCATGATCGGTTCTACTTTGAGCAACCAGAACGCTTGATTGCAGGTGCCAATCAAATCCCACGACTTGAACCCGAAAATGTTCAAATTCAGCAGCGCCACATCAGAGCCGAGTTGCTATCAGCATTTCTGGCAACTCAGGGGCTAGGAGCAGAGAAAGTTCGTATCGGCGACTTTTTTGGATTGAACTTTGACAACCCTGTTACACTGCCCAACTCTCAACCATCTAGCACCTCTATGTCTGCCCAGTTTATAGGATGGCTGCATAGTGACGATGCTATAAATCTAACTCAAAAATGGTTAGAACGATTACAGGGCAATATTCCTGCAAATGGATTAATTAATGCCCTACTGGATGAGTTAAATCGCTTTGTAGGTGAGCAACTTGGCGATTGGAATGAATTGGTCGAGTTGTTGATGAATCTTATGAGCGAGATTGAGGTACTGGGTTTCAATCTTAGAGAGCGCAAGCCCCTTGAACAACGTCGAGATGGTTCACTGGCCGAATTGAGGAAAGTGGCGAGCCGACAACTTCACGATCAGCTTGTGCAGGCAAGTATTTTGCCAATTTATGGCTTTCCTATTGACGTAGTAAGGCTGCTCACAGGCAAAAGTAATGAATTTAAGTCCTCTCAAGGTCGGCATCGACTAGAGAGAGATCGCCGTCTTGCGCTTTCAGAGTATGCCCCTGGGCAAGACATTGTTGTAGACGATCAAGTCTACCAAAGCGTAGGAATCTTACGTCCCAGAGACTTAGAACAACGCTATTACTGGGTATGTAAACACTGTAACCATTTTGTTCGCTATGGTGATCCCGATATAACAGTTGAAGAATGCCCTACTTGTCATCAACGTCCAACTAAAACCACAGATCAGGGAGTTAATGCCTATCGTGTGCCCAAAGCTTTTATGACAGACTGGACAAAAGAACCTGAGGTTACACCTTACCTTAAGCCTTTGCGTCAGCCAACCTCTCAAGTTTTTCTTGCTAGCCCTGGTCAACCCTCAGAAACGTGGGTTGGTATTATTTATAACCTTACTAGCAGTCGCAGCGGTGAATTTTTTCTAGCAAATCGAGGTGCGTTTACCAAAGGCACTCAAGCATTTTGCATTTGTCAAAATTGTGGGCGTGATTTAACTGAATTAGTTCAGCAACAATCCTCTGCTGAGAAACGCACTAGTAATCGCAAACAAAAAAGCGCAACTCCTCAACTTAAACCACATACTCACCCGCTAACAGGAAAGACATGTAATGGGAGATATGATCGCCTTCATCTAGGCCATATTTTCAAAAGCGACCTACTGAAAATCGAATTTCGTAACACTCCAAAACCACCGCCATCACTATTTGGAGAAGTCAAGCATTTTCAAGGAGATCGCACCATTGAATCGATTTCCTCTGACACCCAGCCAGACGCTATCTCAGGAAAAGGTTTCTGGAACTCCCTCACCTACGCGCTTTTAGCTGCTGCCGCTCACGAGCTAGATATCCGTCGTGAAGAACTCGATGGTCTATTCCGTCCTGCACCCAATGGACAAGCGGAAATTATCATCTACGATAACGTTCCAGGTGGTGCAGGCTATAGCCGTCGAATTGCCGAAAACTTTCGAGCTGTTTTACAAACAGCTTATACGCTCACCTCAACCTGTAGCTGTCAAACCAGTTGCTATGACTGCTTACGCACATACTCCAACCAAATTTTCCATACAGAACTAGATCGAACCCTAGTCGCTGATTTCTTGCAGCCCATCGTAAACAAAATTGCACCGGATGAAACCCTTCAAAGCTTTGCTAGTGGCTCATATCGGGTTACATTAGGCGCAGTAGCAGACGAATTACCTGTCCTTTTCCGCACCGCCCAAACCGCAACGCTTTATCTCCCTCAGTTTCAGGACGAATGGAAATTAAATCATAATGCCCCAATGCCTTGGCTCAGGTTCTTAACTGATGCAGTCAACGCCACCCGACATTCTGAAACCCCATTGGACTTAATTGTCCATCGTCTCCCAAAACCAGATTCTGATACCCATCGTTTTCTAAGAAAGCGACTTGCCCAATGGATCGATGATGGGCTGATCAACCTTTATCAAAACGATATTGATGAGTTACCCATACTAACCTTCTCCACCTACCAAGGATCATCTTGTGCGTTAGGTCTACATCCAAAAGAATCAGGCTATGAATGGCTACAGACTCGCCAGTCTGAGGGCGTGAAGAATGTCCAGCAAAAGCTCAATCAAATGAAAGGGCGATTGATCCCCGCTCATGAGCTAGAAGACCCTGAGACGAAAATCATTTTTCCTGAGCCTAGTTGGGGCACCCTTACCTTGGCAGACTTACAGCAAAAACTAGGGCTAGAAGCTTGTCTTGCTGGTAGTGAAATCGCCAAGATTAGTTATAGTGATCGCTACCTATCTAAAACTGGAGCCATATTTTTGACTAAATTATTGCAGCACAAAAATATTATTTCCAATACTCAAATACTAGTTCATACAAAGGAAGATAGTCGTTACAATTCAGTGTCAGCCTCTGAGCATAAACGACAAATTGAAGAAGCATTTGCTCCATTATGCTTAAGCAAAGCGAGTTTAAAAGTCAGCGTATATCCAAATCGAACTTCACGCCTTGAGCATGGACGGATTTTAGAGATTTTGCACGTAGATGGAAATCAATATGGAATCTTTTTTGATAAAGGGATTGATTTTATTGAAGAAATTTCCCATCATCTTTATCAAATCAAGAATCCAACTCATATCGTTGTCAATATAAGTGTAAGAAAATTAAGTTGATGTTTTAATGATTTATTGTCAACGAGAGCGGTATATTTGGCTCACCACCACGAAGGTTCCACGATGGCACTCCCACCCGCACTTATTATTGGCACTGGTCGCTATATTTGGACTTCCATGTGGCACCTTATGATGTCTCGCTTAGCCCCCCGCAGTTCATCCGGTGCCTACCAACGACCCGAAAGCGAATTTAGACATTGGATTACTTCTGACGCAGAAAGCCAATTTCCACCTGCTGCCAGTCGCTACGTTTTAATCGTTGGCGAAGGCTGTCCTTGGGCACATCGAACGCTGGTCGTGCGGGCGTTGAAGGGACTGGACAATGCGATCGCTGTGGTCAAAGTCCTCCCCAACGTCAACGCGGGCGGCTGGAAATTCGAGACACCCTACCTAGACTGCGCCACCCTGCCGGAGCTATACCAAAAAGCACAGCCCAAGTATAGCGGACGCTCTACAGTACCCATGTTTTGGGATAGCCAGACTGGGGCGATCGTCAATAACGAAAGCGCCGACCTGATTGTGATGCTCAACGGACAATTTAACGAATGGGCGCAGCATCCAGAACTGGATCTTTACCCCGAAGCCCTGCGGGGCAACATTGATGCATGGAACGAGAAAATCTACGCCACCGTCAATAACGGCGTCTATCGGTGTGGGTTTGCCCAGACCCAGCCTGCCTACGAACAAGCCTGTACAGAACTGTTTCAAACCCTAGATGAACTGGACACGCTCCTGAGTACCCAGCGATATATTTGCGGCAGTTCCGTTACCCTGGCAGATGTTCGGCTATTTACAACCCTGTTTCGCTTTGATGCAGTCTATTTTGGGCTATTTAAGTGCAACCTGCGCCAAATTCAAAACTATGGCAACCTTGGTCCCTATCTGCGGGATCTCTACCAGCTCCCTGGCGTTGCTGCAACCTGTAACCTAAGCGCCGTCAAGCAAGACTATTACGGCAATTTATTTCCGCTGAACCCTGGACAAGTGATTCCCTTAGGGCCAGACATTGCGAACTTCAGCCAGCCCCATCATCGAGAATTGATCCATTAGCCTCAAAATCCCCTCGTCCCTTGTAGGCTAGAAAAGCTGATTCTTTGAACCACCGCGATTCCACCCATGCAAAAGACCCGTAACTTCGCCCTGTTGGCTCCCGTTCCAGAGGAGCATTTGTGGTCTGGATTGGATGCGATCGCAGCCCAATTAGACGCCGATGACCTATCCGTGGGTGAGTTACCCAAGGTGGCCTACGGAAGCATGGCCTTTGAATCCTTGGCAGAAGTTGAAAAATTACGCATGGGCCAAACCGTAGAGGTTTTGATTTATGCCTCCCATGCCAAGGGAGAACAGCCCATCAACCCAGAAGCCACCTGGCGAGGCGTTTATGTGGGTTATATCGGCTCTCGTCGGGGGCGTTATCCAGGCAGATCGATTTATCGGCCTCAGGCCACCGCAAGCGATAGCCTCACTTGGGCTGTGTTCTGGGAAGTGCAAGAACTAGAACGACTCAAAACCCCTATCCCCATTGGAACCTTGACGGGTCGAGGTAAAAAGGCAAAGTATCAACCTCGATTTATCCCAGACGGCCCAGTGTTGATTGAATATCCTGCGTTGAAGTGAAGATCAAGATCATAGGATTGCGGTGATACCCATCATCTCGGATTAGATTGAACCCCAGCACACTATAGGAGTCGTTAATGCTCAGAGTTTGGAGAACGTCCTATGTCCAGTTCATCTTTTCTCACCACGGCTGTCCTTGTTTCTTTGACAGCTATGCCATTCCTGGCGATCGCCACCAGTCAAAATGCGATCGCACTGCCTGCCAATGAAGTCACAACCACCTACTATAGCGATGCCTCCAAAACCGACGAGGTGGGGGAAATGACCCTATTATGCAGTGGTCAACGAATTATAGAAGGCCGGAGAACAGCTTATGCCAGCCGGAGTAGCTCACCTTGTAATTCTGGGCCTAAACCTCCTAGTCAGACTGGTTTACCCTGTGAGTTTCTCGCCAAAGGCTGTTCACAGCTCCCAGAAACTCGTTATTGATCCCAAAAACCAGGCTTTTCCAAAAATCTAACGTCCAATTGAGCAATACACGCGCTTAAATAGGTGAATGTTTGTTCTTGGGCATCGCCATCTGTGAGTGAATCGTCAAAATCTCCCCGTCGTTCTCTAACCAATATTGCCGCCATTGTGGCGATCGCCACCCTCATCAGCAAAGTTGCTGGATTGGGTAGACAGGTGGCGATCGCCGCTGTGTTTGGGGTTGGCCCTGCTGCGGGTGCCTACAACTTTGCCTACGTTATCCCTGGCTTCCTACTAATTTTGCTGGGGGGTATCAACGGGCCGTTTCATAGCGCCATTGTGAGCACCCTAGCCAAAAAGAAACGCGAGGAGATTGCCCCCATTGTAGAAACCGTCACAACCTTGGTTGTTTTGGCTTTAATTGCGCTAACCGTGATCTTGATCGTATTTGCCGATCCATTAATGCATCTGGTTGCACCAGGGCTGTACATCACCAAAGCGATCGCCCTCAGCAAGCACATGTCAGAGGCTGCCTTTCAGACACTGCAAGACACCAAGGCGATCGCCATTGTGCAATTTCGGATTATGGCACCAATGGCGGTATTGGCGGGTCTAATTGGCATTGGCTTTGGTACCCTCAATGCCGCCGACCAATACTGGTTGCCCTCCATTAGCCCCATCTTTTCTAGCATCACCGTTCTAGTGGGCGTGGGGATATTAGCCCTTCAGCTCGGGTCAAAAATTACCGCGCCAGAGTATGCCATGTATGGCGGCGCTATCCTTGCCTGGTCTATCCTTGCTGGGGCCGTTTTGCAGTGGTTCGTTCAGCTCCCCGTCCAGTGGCGATCTGGTCTGGGAGGGCTTCGACCCCGGTTTGATTTCAATCGTCCAGAAGTCCGAGACGTGATTAAGGTCTTAGGCCCAGCGACGTTTTCCTCCGGGATGATGCAGATCAATGTCTGGACAGATTTATTCTTTGCCTCGTTTATTCCAAGCGCAGCAGCAGCAGTTTCCGCAATGGGATACGCCAGCTTGATCGTCCAAACGCCCCTCGGGATTTTGTCGAACATGATTTTGGTGCCGCTGCTACCCGTCTTTTCGCGGTTGAAAGATCCTGAAAACTGGGAAGAACTCAAAACCCGCATTCGGCAGGGGATGCTAATTACGGCTGTTGCCATGTTGCCCTTAAGTGCCCTACTGGTTGCCCTGGCACTCCCCATTGTGAAACTGATTTATGAACGCGTCGCCTTTGATGCGGAAGCCACCAAAATTACGGGAGCGGTTTTAATTGCCTACAGTGTAGGCATGTTTGTCTACTTGGGGCGGGATGTTTTAGTTCGTGTGTTTTATGCCTTGGGCGATGGGGATACACCGTTCCGCATTAGCATTATCAATATTTTTCTAAATGCGCTCTTTGACTTTTTCTTGGTTGGGCCTTTTGGCGCACCAGGACTGATTCTCGCCACAGTGTCTGTCAACATTCTTTCGATGGTGATGATGATATTTGTCTTGAATCGGCGGCTGAATGGGCTACATTTACAAACCTGGATTCAGCCGATTTTAGGACTTGCCGCTGCTAGTGCCGTCACGGGACTCAGCAGTTGGGGGGCGATGGTTGGGATGCAGTCTGTGATTGTTAAGCAAGGCTTTTTAGAAGTTTTACTAGAACTCTGTCTTGCGGGAGGGGTGGGTTTGATCCTGTTTGGGTTAATTGCCGCTCAGCTCAAGATTCCCGAATTTGATCTTTTTATGGAACGGTTACAGGGTCGTCTCCCTGCGTTCTTACAGCGAAAGTAGCATTGCTAACGGGGACTAAACTTGGGTCAATTCAATCAGGTTTCCGTCTGGGTCAGCGATGAAGAGTGCAGCTCGTCCAGAGGCGCTGAGCTGAAAAGTTTGGCCTATGGATTCAAGATGCTGTTTTATGGCTTCTACATCCGTCACTGCCAAGGCCAAGTGACGATTGCGGCCCCATTTCTCGGGGTTAATGCGATCGCCAATCACGCGCTCCGCCACAATGAGATGAATTTGCACAGGGCCAAGCTGATACCAAGCCCCTGCAAAGGATAAGTCCCGTGGTACAGGCGTAAGTCCAATGACCGCTTCATAGAAATGTCGTGAAGCCTCAAGATCTGTAACCAAGAGGGTTGCATGGAGAAATTGGGTGATGGTCATGGCTTACTCCTATGCTTCAGCCTGTTCCTCAGGTTTAGACTGGATGCGTACCACCCATTGTCGCAGGATCAAGGCGGCTACTGTTGCCCCAAAACAATCAACAAAAACATCGGTCAACATTGATGTCCGTCCTGGCACAAAGCGCTGATGGAACTCATCGGAAATGGCAAACAGGATGGATACAGCCAAGGTAATACGGAGGGCTAGATGGGGCGCTTTCCCCATGCCCTTGGCCCATCCCCAGTAGCCAAGGGTGGTCAAGATGGCGTATTCCGTAAAATGCGCAAGTTTACGAATGATGTGGTTAATCTCTCCTAAATCCGAAGGGGTCAACAATTCCCGCACGGGAGGTAGGTAGAGGGTTAGCAGGCGATCGAGCCAGGATTTTGTTTCTGCCCCACCCCAGGTTTTGGTCGAAAAGTAAAAGATAACGCCCATCCAAATTAGCCAAATGCCGATGAGAAGACCTCGGCGTAGGGGTGTAGGCTCGTTCAAGGTAAGCTGCTCCAATCGACATGCTTAAGTTCCCGTATACCTTAGCAGATCCGGTTTGTAGTGTTTTAGGGAAGACAGAGTAAAAGTTTTGCGGAATAATTGCCACAATGGCTCGTTGCAGACAATTCAACTTGTCGCAACAGTAACCCTTCCGCAAAAATCCGGTCAATGGGCAACATTTGACCGTCCACGGTCATAAATTGGTGCTCGGCAGTTGCCCGAATCACCGCGCCATTTTCTAGCTCATACTCAAATATCTCCTGCACTCCACGATGGTGCCATTGCCAAATGGGTTGCGTATACACATAGCCCTCAGGATGCACCGTATACACCTGTACCTCTAACGCCTGCTTAACCAATTGCCCGATCGGCATCCAGCCATGCTCCACCGTCAGCACTTCGGTATCGGCACTGAGGCAATATTCTGCAAACATGACCATTTGGTCAAAGAGTTCTGTGGCAACTTGTTTGGTCACACCATTTTTGGCAGCACCTTCTACAAACAGTTCGCTGTGCTTCTGCATTTCAGAGACTTTCTTTTTACCCATCGCTCGACGCAGCAAATCCGCTTGCCCGAGGGAGTAGCCTGCCATCTCCTGGGCAATTTTCATGATCTGCTCTTGGTAGACCATGATGCCGTAGGTTTCGTTGAGGATCGGCTCTAAAATTTTGTGCTGATACTCAATTTGCTCTCGCCCGTGCTTACGGTTGATGAACTTGGGAATTAGCCCCGCATCCAATGGACCTGGACGGTAGAGCGCCAAAATCGACGAGATATCCTCAAGGTTTGAGGGTTTGAGGTCGCGCACCACTTGGCGCATCCCAGAAGATTCAAGCTGGAAGATTCCTTCGAGTTCACCCTTCGCGAGGAGCTGGTAGGTTTTCGCATCGTCCATCGGCAACTGATCTACATCGATGGTTTCATGACGGTTGGTTTGAATTAACTCGGCGGCTTTTTGGATCATGGTGAGGTTTTTGAGACCCAAAAAGTCCATCTTTAGCAGACCGAGGGATTCCAAGTCTTCCATGTAGTACTGGGTAATCACCGAGCCGTCGTTGTTGCGCTGGAGGGGCACCACCTGGTCAATAGGTTCCGCCGCAATCACCACGCCCGCTGCGTGCACGCCGAAGGTTTTGTTGGTGCCTTCAATGCGGATTGCCATATCGACCCAGTGCTGCACTTTAGGGTCGGTGTCGTATTTTTCCTTAAATTCTGGAGCGGGGGTTTGGTCAGAAATCATGACCTTGAGTTTTGCGGGTTTCCCCCGAGCGACGGGGATGAGTTTTGCCATGCGATCGGATTCGCCATAGGGGATATCCAGCACGCGGGCTACGTCTTTGAGGACGGATTTGGAGGTGAGGCGGTTAAAGGTAATGATTTGGGCAACGTGGTCGTCGCCGTATTTTTCGGTGACGTACTCGATGATTTTTTCGCGCTGGTCGATGCAGAAGTCGGTGTCAATATCGGGCATGGACTTTCGTTCTGGATTGAGGAAGCGCTCAAACAACAACCCATGATGCACGGGGTCAATGTTGGTGATAGCTAGTGCATAAGCCACCAGAGAACCTGCCGCAGAACCCCGCCCTGGCCCGACGGCGATGCCGTTGTCGCGGGCGTATTTGATGTAGTCCCACACCACTAAAAAGTAGGTGGAGTAGCCCATTTGTTCGAGCATGTTTAGCTCGTATTCCAGACGTTCTTTGTACTCGCCTGTAATCTCAGTGCGAGATTTTACCCCCAGGCGATCGAGCAGTCCCAGCCAGGTGATTTCCTCCATGTAGGTTTCGGGGGTGTAGCCTTCTGGCACTTTGTAGGACGGACTTTGGGGATCTCGGAAGATATCGTAGGTTTCGATTTTGTTGGCGACTTCGAGGGTGGTGGCGATCGCCTCC
>JANLSD010000154.1:0-1889 GCA_031362245.1 Acaryochloridaceae cyanobacterium OTE_25_metabat_464
CTTCCGTTACCGCAGCCCCTGTCACAATCTGAACCCCAGCCCGTTGGGCACTTCGCACTAAGCATTCCACAATCGTTTCAGAATCATCCGTGATGGGAAACATTCGACCATCTGATTCGGTTTTGAGTATGACCCCACGGGCCTTAAACCATGCCACCGTATCCTGGGGCTGAAACCGCGTCAGTGGCCCGCGCAACGCTTTCCCTCCACGGGGATAATGTTGCACCAAAGCCGTTGGTTCAAAGCAAGCATGGGTCACATTACAGCGACCCCCGCCCGAAATGCGTACCTTCGCCAGCACCTGTGAGCTGGCTTCCAGTAGCGTTACTTGGGTATGGGGATGAGCTTCAGCAGCGGCGATCGCCCCAAAAAAGCCAGCAGCCCCACCCCCAATCACGACAATTTTCATGGCGAGTAGCCGCTCAAAGAATCAAATCTTTTGCATAAATTTTGTAGAGTTTCCAAAGAAACGCTCCGCCTACGCAAACCAAATCCGCCTTCGTCTTAAGTCCGCGTAGGCGGACATCGTTCCTGTAGCCGCATTTCGCGAAGCGTTTCCGTAGGAAATATTCAATCGCTGGGCTTATTTAATTAACAATCTGCTACGGCATTCGTCCAACTTGAGACTGCTGAGACTGCTGCCTCAAATAAGCCTCGATCGCATCAGACGCAATATCCGCCAACGTGCGCCCCTGGGCTTGAGAAGCCACCTTAAGATCCTCAAACACTGAAGGCTTCAAATTCACGCGGTACCGCAAGCGATGACGATCAGAACTTCCCTTCGCAGGCCGATAGGTTTCGGCATAGCTTCGTAATGCATCAAACCCAACCCGATGGCAAAAATCACCAAAACTCTCTGGCGCTCCACCGTCTAGTCTGGATTCCTTGAAAAACATCAGCAACGGCTCTAGAAACGTCTCTAAATCCGCAATGGGAAGCTTTTCTGTGTAGGTTTGGGCCAACCGAATTTGACTTGGGCTACCCCCCAACCACATCTGATAGGTTTCGGGCGTAATGCCTACAAACCCCAGCTCAGCCATGTAGGGACGAGCGCATCCATTGGGGCATCCCGTCATCCGCACCACAAAGTGATCCTGGCCTAACCCCAGACGATCGAGCAACGCTCGAATCCGATCCAACACCGCAGGAATGGCCCGTTCAGATTCCGTCACCGCAAGCCCACAGGTCGGCAAGGCTGGGCAAGCCATCGCATAGCGCACCATCGGATCGATCGCCTCAACAGGCTTAATGCCTGACTGCTGCAAAATCTGATTGATTTCAGCCCGATGCTCAGGTTGAATATCGTAGAACAATACATTCTGATGGGGCGTCAGCAACATCGGGAGCGAAAACTTCTCCACGATGGTTTTGAGGGCTGTTTTGAGCTGAAATGCACCCTCATCCTTGACCCGTCCATTCTCAACAGAAATGCCTAAGAACAGCTTGCCGTCGCCCTGCTCATGCCAACCCAAGAAGTCCTCGTACCGGAACTCTGGAAGTGCCTTGTAGGGCAAAATGGACTGACCAAAGTACTTCTCAACGGTTTGACGAAACTTCTCCAAGCCCCAGTCATGGACGAGATACTTCATTCTGGAGTGACGCCGTTGGGTGCGATCGCCGTAGTCCCGCTGAGTGGCTACAATCGCCTTCACCAAGTCATAGACCCCGTCCTTATCAACATAGCCAAAGGGGTCGGCAGCACGGATAAAGGTTTCTTCCTTATTGTGGGTACGGCCTAAACCACCACCCACTAGCACATTGAATCCTTCGAGTTCACCATCAGGACTGGTCATGACAATGAGGCTAATATCCTGGATATAAATATCAACAGAATTATCCCCAGGTACCGTCACCGCAATCTTGAACTTACGGGGCATATACTGCTCCCC
>JANLSD010000206.1:0-2966 GCA_031362245.1 Acaryochloridaceae cyanobacterium OTE_25_metabat_464
GATGGATTCGTCTTAGCAATTGGAGCGTATCTGGGAATATCTCACGGATTAACTGCATGGGCAGAATATCTCTAACGCTGCTACTTCAGTTTGACAAGGTTTTTGACAAAGTGTGTAATTAATTATGGTCGGCTACTTATCAATGATTTCTACTGGAGCGAACCAGACTTTCCTTACCCTATGGGGCAGGTACAGCTTTCGGGCAAAGTCAATCGGGAGATGTTCATGCATGATGTGCCCGTAAAGCTGGGGGAAAACGTCTCTCCACGCACAGCGGCAGTTCACTCAGTGGATTGGTGGCTGATGGGGGAAGATCTGCCCGATCCCCATAACCGAGTCCATCTAAAGGGAGACAAGATTCACATCGACTACACCGAAAATAACACTGAGTCATTTAAGCGTTTGGTTCATCGTTGGATCGAAGTGCTGAAGTCTATTCAGGTGGATAAAGGCTGGATGGCAGATTCACAGTGCTATTACCAGGGCACGTTCCCGTTGCGATGGGTCGCACACCAGTGTGGAACCTGTCGGTTTGGCACTGACTCCTCCACTTCTGTCCTAGATCTTGATTGCCGAACCCACGACGTCGATAACCTGTATGTCATTGATGGCAGCTTTTTTCCTTCAAATATTGGCTCAAATCCAACGCTGACCATTATTGCGAATACGTTACGAGTTGCAGATCGTTTGCTCGACCGACTCCAATAAACTGTCGCAGTTGCTCTCTACTAAAAAATTAAAGGTGACTCCGATGCCCACAGAATTTCGTCCCACTGCCGAGCAAATTCCTGCCCAAACGCTACCCTATCCTGCCAGTCAGGAAGACATGGTGCCGCAGCCCGATAGCGATTTGTCCAACTATAAGCCCGCTGGCAAACTCCAGGGAAAAGTGGCGTTGATTACAGGGGGGGATTCGGGTATTGGCCGAGCGGTGGCGATCGCCTATGCCATGGAAGGCGCAGACGTGGCGATTCTCTACAACGTCCACGATGACGACGCTAAGGTAACTCAGTCCAAAGTGGAAGAAAAAGGCCAGCAGTGCCTCAGAATCAAAGCCGACGTGCGGGATTCCGAGCAGTGTAAGCAGGCGGTCAAGCAGACTGTGGACAAATTTGGGCATTTAGATATTTTGGTGAACAATGCGGCTTATCAAATGGTGCAGTTTAAGTTAGAAGACCTGTCGGATGAACAGTTCCGTCGCACTATGGAAACCAATGTTTTTGGCTACTTCTATATGCTCAAAGCAGCACTGCCGCATTTGAAAGAAGGGGATGCTGTGATCAATACCAGCAGCATTTTGGGTCTTATCGGCAAAGAATTTTTGGTTGACTACTCCGCCAGTAAAGGCGCAATCAATGCGTTTACAAAGGCATTAGCCCAAAATCTGGCCGAGCGTAAAATCCGCGTTAATGCGGTTGCGCCCGGGCCTGTGTGGACTCCAGGTATTCCGGGCACGATGACTGCGGAGCAGGTCGATAATTTTGATAATGACAACGCCATGAAGCGAGCTGCTCAACCGGAAGAACTCGCGCCTACCTACGTGTACTTCGCCTCTGAGGACAGTAGCTTCGTTACGGGTGCCATTTTAGAAGTCACGGGTGGTCAGGTTTCTAGCACGTAATTTAACTTTTTTAAGTTAGCTCGTTCGCACTATCCCGCACTGGCAGAAAGGATTTAATGAGTTCTCCCTATTTACTCAAAGGACAAAAAGCTTTAGTTACGGGTTCGAGTTCGGGTATCGGCGAGGCAGCAGCACGCCATCTTGCCAAGGCAGGCGCTTCTGTAGTGGTTAACTACTACTCAGAGAAAGAGGAGGCTGAGAAGATTGTTAGTGATATTTGTGCGGCGGGGGGAGAGGCGATCGCCATTGGTGCAAATGTCGCCAAAGAAGAAGAAGTGCTAGCAATGTTTGAGCTAATGCATCGAGCTTTTGGCACCATTGATATTTTGGTGAGTAATGCAGGGCTTCAAAAAGATGCTGCACTCGTCGATATGACGCTAGAACAATGGAACACCGTGATTGGCGTAAATTTAACGGGGCAATTTCTCTGTGTAAGGGAGGCTGCCAAAGCATTTTTGAAGCAGGGTGTGAAGTCACATATTTCCTGTGCTGCGGGTAAAATTATCTGCATGAGTTCGGTGCATCAGGTGATTCCTTGGGCAGGGCATGCCAACTATGCCTCTAGCAAAGGCGGATTGGACATGATGATGAAAAGTATTGCCCAAGAGCTTGCCCCCTATAAAGTCCGCGTTAACAGTATTGCGCCAGGTGCAGTTGAAACTCCGATTAATACGGCAACCTGGAGTACGCCTGAGGCAAAAGCGAAACTGCTTGAGCTGATTCCGTATAGCCGAGTTGGGGTGCCGGATGATATTGGCAAGGCAGTGGTTTGGCTGGCTTCTGACGACTCGGACTATGTGACTGGCACGACCTTATTTGTTGATGGTGGGATGACGCTATACCCAGGATTTGCCCACGGAGGCTAATGTGCAAAGTTTGCCGATTTCAACATATAGAAATGTTCTATTGATATGACTCAATCTCATCCTACTCAAGTCCAACGGATCCGTACAATTGGGTTGACGGTGAGCGATGCCGACCGCTCCCAAGCTTTTTATACCCAGGCGCTTGGCTTTGAACTTGTTTCGGATACAACCCTCACTTCACCGGAATACAGCCAGTTAGTGGGTGTCCCTGACGCTACGATTCGCGTTGTGTCTTTGCGCTTAGGCGATGAATCAATTGAGCTAATGCAATATCTCAACCATCCGGGGGAACCCATTCCGGCAGACTCACAAAGTAATGACCTATGGTTTCAACATTTCTGCTTCTAAATTAGTTTGTGCTTGTTAAAATGGGAAAATAAGGCAGAGTTCAGGAGCAGAAAGCGATGAAAGAGCGCAAAGCCCGAACAACCTCAGGGGACAAAACCATCTGCCTGCGGATGCCTGCGGATCAGGACTAC
>JANLSD010000227.1:0-3712 GCA_031362245.1 Acaryochloridaceae cyanobacterium OTE_25_metabat_464
CTAAATTGGTTGAGAACGCGTTGTTTTCCAAACGGTATGCTTGTTGAGAACGGTTGATGGTACCGATGTTAGACTTGGCTTCAGAACCACGAGCTTTACCAATTTGATTCAAGAAGCTGGGCAGTGCAATCGCAGCCAACACACCGACGATGATGATAACAACCAACAATTCAATGAGGGTGAACCCTTCGTTACCTTTCTTTTTGCTGACGAAATTTTGTAGAAACTTTGCTTTGAAGTTAGCGTTCATTATGCTTGCTCTCTTGGTTTGAAGTTTAGGTTTGAGATGTATTGTTTGCTCCCGTTATTACCTTACCCAGCCTTTTCAATTTTCATATCACGCTTAGGCAAAGTTCCGTATTTCTACGGAAAAAGAATAATGCTTCTCATGGCGTTCTATGGTTGTCTAACATGGCGATAGGGATTCTCCGCCAAACGGCAGAAGAGTTGAGGGGAGGGATCTTTGAGGTCTATTAGTCAATCATGCCCCAACTCAACCCTATGGCGATCGCCCACCAGCTTCTGCACGCTAGGCAATAGTGTCTGGGTCAATGCCCTGCGATCGCAACAGTGCCTCTAGCCGTTCTGCTCGATGTTGTGCCTGCTCTTTAGCCTGCCGTTCTTGCTCCTTAGCCTGTCGCTCTGCTTCTTCTGGCAACGGAACAAGCTGCCCCTCCGCACTAAACCAACGAAGCTGACGCTCATGGATGCCCAAAAATAGCTGAAGCTGCTCACTCCATAGCAATCCTTTATCCGTAGGGGTTAATGCTGCATAATGACCATCTACCAAATTAAACCCTGCAAACTCTAGCGTCTCTGGATGAAACCAGAAATAATTTGGAACCCGCCATACCTCTTGATAGAGGTCTTTCTTTTCACCTCGGTCTACAGTTGCGGTCGAGCTAGATAGTAGCTCAATCACCACATTGGGGTACTTACCCCCTTCTTCCCATACGGCCCAACTCCGCCGGTCTTTTTTTTCTGCCCCCAGCACTATAAATACATCTGGCCCTCGAAAGTCTCGCCTTTTAAGCTGCTGCTCATTGTAGTAAACCGTCAGATTGCCCGAAATATAAAAGTCTGGGCGGTCTTGCCACCAATATTTCAGCAGGCGAATTAACAGGTCAACTTGATTGCGGTGAAAGTCAGTTTCCAAGGGTGGCTCATCACTGTATAAATTGGTGGGAGGCCACTGAATGTCGTCGGCAATCACAGAGGTGATCGCCTCACTCACTGAGGGGGGATTGGCATCAAGACGAACCATTTCAGGACGCTCCAGCAAGACTGTTTTCAGTATAGTCGAAGGGAGATTGAGCCATTTTTAACAGCGGCAACGAATTTTTGCAAAAGCTGAGGGGGTTATTCAATCCAAAACCAGTGAAGACGCGCTACTTTAAGGGGTGGATATCCTCTGTACGCGTGTTTAGCCGTTCGCAGCGTCATTTGAGTTTGCTATGCCACTAAAGCCTTCGGAACTCTTGCAGATTCTGGATCAAAAACAGTCAGAGTTTTCCCAGTTTCATCACGACGCGTCTGCTACCTATCAAGCCTATCGCCGCGCCTTGCGCAAAGTCTCGGCCCAGCCTGACGCAGATATCGCTGAAATTTTGTCAGATCGTACCCACTCCGGCGCACGTCTGCTCGAGCCACTGGGCAAAAAATATCCCAACTGGGTAGTGCCCTCTAAACTAAAGTGGACGAACCGAGAGAAAAGTTTAGAGTGGGTGCGCGATCGCCTCACCGATATCACCACCTTTGCCGTAGATGGCTCCCAGATTTTTCCCACCAAAGACGTTTCGCCGCCCATTGCCTTAGTGCAGGTCGGCTGGTTTGAAAACCCTCACTCCAACGAAGGCACCTACGACAAAAACGTGCGCCTCAGCATCATGACCCCCGCTGAACTCCAGGTGCAGCGCAATGGCCGCTCCCTTGATCGTCAGGTGAGCATGCGTCGATTTGAGATGGAAGTGGAGCGGGTGATTGAATTTATTGAGGGTTATGCAGGGCGCTCAGATTGTCTGGTCTTTTTTGATGGCTCCTTGGTGGCGACCTTTGCCGAAGCCTTTGACCTAGAGTGCCGCGCTTTTTATGCCCAGCAGTATGTCAACCTTCTGCGGGCCAGTGAAAAGTATCGCGTTCCCCTCGTGGGCTATATCGATACCTCCCATGCCTGTGACATTATCCAAACCTTGCAGTGCCTAGAGAGCGTGCCGGAGACCACAACGCTCAATGACTCGCAGCTTTTAGCGTCAGGGATGCAGTGGGGCGATCGCACGCCGCTGTTTCTCTGCGATCGCCCTGGAGATGCCTGGGGGCAAGGCATTTTGGCTGAGTACGAAGAGCATGCCACACGCATTACGTTTACCTATCTCAAAGCCAACGACAATCCACCTGTACGGCTGGAGTTTCCGCGCTGGATGTATGAGGCGGGGCTACTGGAGGTTGCCTTAGACTATGTGCGAGGCGAGATTATTATTGGCAACGGCTACCCCTACGTGATTGAAACGGCTGACCAGGTTGCCGTGCTTCAGGCAGAAGACCGACAGTTGTTTTATCGCCTGCTCCAAGATTGGGCCGAAAAATCCGAGATTAATTTTCGCTTCTCCCGCAAAATGGTCAGCAAACTCCTACGCCGCCGTTAAGACGACCCCGTAGGGGCGAACCTACGTGTTCGCCCCTACGGGGTCGTTCGCAATGACCCTCTCGGAAATAGGATTAATAGCCCAGGTAAGTTTTACTCAAATATTTCAAAAACCGTTGAGACGAGTTAAGGGTTTTAGGAACCTTGGTTCCGACAATTTCTGTAAACACCTTGTCCGATAGCTCACCGGAATGGTGCTTTTCTAGCGCATCGACAACGGTCACAAGGTCATCGGCAGAAAACTCGTAACCATACTGAGCCGCAAACTCAGCTACAACGGGAGCGCGATCGCCCTTGAGTGCCGCCGATTCTTCTGCATCCAGGCCATCTTCGGTGCTGATGTCGCCATCACCTACGCCCAGCAAAGCCTCAAGCTGATCCCGCAGTTGACGGTCTTCTGCGGTCTTTTGCATAAATTTGACAACGGTTGTAGTAGCCATAGAACACCCTAAACACTTAATCGGCTTTTATCATAACAAGATCAAAATTGTTGGTTTGTTCCTTAGACAACCTCTGGGCTAGAATGCATTCAGGGCAAGGAGGGCAAGCATCTATGGAAAGCATGATGGCTGATTTACCAAGGTCTTATTTCATAATCAGTGGTGGTCACTGGGTTGGCACTGGCTCCCAGCCCCTTTGGCTATTGGTGATGATTGCCTTGGCTTTCAGCGTTGCCCTATGGAGTATTGGAAAACTTCTTGAATTTTTGACTTGCGCGGCGCTAAATCGCCGACCTGCTGAGTCAGCCTCTTCACTTTCTGGTTTGGAAAATATTAATATTCCGACTGAATATCATGTTGTTGGTCTATCCCATATTCCTGAATGTGAAGAGATGGTTTCTTCCTGTGTTGAGGCGATTACATCCTGCGTAGAGACATTGCATCCCTAAAACATAAAGCGAAGCTGAATCGACCATGCCGCTTCATCACGCACAATCTCAATAAGTTCAGGAGTAATAAGCTGAGCAGGAACCGTTTGTAAAAGTTTTGTCAAAACAAGATAATCTGATACATCACCAGAAGCAAGGTCCGCAGAAGACAATCCTGCAGCAGTTAAAGCAGATTGTTGAGC
>JANLSD010000242.1:0-4955 GCA_031362245.1 Acaryochloridaceae cyanobacterium OTE_25_metabat_464
CATTTCCTACAGTTGAGCATTATCAATCTCTTTGCCAAGAAAACGAAATATGATTAAGTGAAGTTCTATTGACAGAAATTCACGCATAATGCCCCCATCCACCCCTACACTATCCCTCACCGACTCCCTCATCACCCTCAAGACCCAGCTTGAACAAGCGCTCACCCAAGCCAACACGAAAGCCAGCCACCTCCGAGAACAGCTTTCGCACGTCAATGCTTTGCTACTGAATCAGCTATTGCAGGGCGATGAAGCGATGCCCCAATTGACTCAGAGTGCAGCAGATGTTCCGGTTGTTGAGGCGATCGCCCCATCTCTAGCTGAATCCCCCGCAAGCGATCACCCCAAGCCTAAAGTCAGCACTCGCAAACCTAAAGCAGCGCCCGCACCAGAACCGATCACTGAAGGCAAACGCGACCCCCGTCTACTGCTGCCAGCTTATCGGGGGTTGACGCGATTGGAAGCGATCGCCCAGCTATTGCAAGCCACCCCAGGGCAAGATATAACCGCAGATCAAATCAGTGAGGGACTGTTTGGCAAGTTAAGCGCCGCAGACCATAAAGCAGAGCGCAAAAGCCTAAACACCCAACTGTACAAAGGTCAAAGCCAAAAGCTATGGCAAAAGGGCACCGCCCCCAGCACCTTCACGATTGGCGCACCCACCGCCAGCGAGAATGCTCTACCCATGCCCAAAGCCCCCGCCACGAAAGCCAAAGCTCCAACCCCGACCGCCGCTAAGCGAAAGTCACTGACGCTGTTGCCTGCCTATGCTGAACTGACAAAACGAGAGGCGATCGCCCAAGTTCTTACAGCGGCATCCGGTGAAGTATTGCACCAGGACACCATTATCCAAATGCTCTATGGCGACCTTAGCCCTGAAGAACTCAAAGAGGAACGAGTCAGGATTAAGACGGCATTGCTGACCGGCGTGAAAGATGAGAAATGGCAAAAAGCATTTGAACCTTCCAGCTATTTCATAAAGACCACAGCAGCAGGTGCAAAGCCGAAGCGTCCAGGGCGCAAACCTGACCCAAGCAAGGAACCGAAGCCTGAGCCTGTGGCTGAAGTTACGAAAGCTCCCGCAACGAAAGCTAAGGCAGCAAAGCCGAAGTTAGGTCGGGAGTCTGCGATCACTAAAGCGAAGGCATCGCAGAGGAAAGCACGGTCTAAGCCAAGTGAACTGGAGTTGGTCGCATTGTTGAGAAAAGCAGATATTAAGGTTTAGCGCTGAAATCCTTAGATTGCTTTATTTGCAGTCATTTCAGACTATAATTCACAGCGGTAATATGAGGAAAATCAATGAATAATGGTATGTAGGAGGCAATCACAGGATTTATTGAAGGGTTTTGGGTAAAACTGCATCTGCAAGCAAACCCTCAATAAATCGGTAAGACAAATCTTGAAGTAACGAAAGATCTTGCTGCTAGCCTTCGGAGCATGAGTCTGTTAGTCCAAACTCAAGGCAACACTCAGGAATTTATTGGAGTTCTGTTTTCATGACCTGAGTTCCCGTAAAATTGGTGCCACGCTGGTTTGGTGCTTAGTGGAACCCAGCGCTACAGAGTTAGAAAACATGAACCCTAACTTTGTATTACAGCAAATTGAAACCAGCGTGGGCAGCGATCGCTCCGTTGCCGTTTTGCGTCATCTTTTAACCTACACCGACGGGGCAGCCATTCTTGATGATCAGGCACGCGCGATCGGCGTAGGCGCTAAAATATTCTGAGGCAAGTAAACTACTGATTCAGCCACATACAGGCACCCGCCACACGTCAGCCCAACGTTTCTCCTATGATTTTCCTCAAGGCATTATCTTCGTCGTTTCGAGCGATGGTCCGGTGACAGTTTTCTCCGACGGTATGAGTGTCACTGACTTAGAAGTGCTTTTGGCGGATGAAACCGCGATCGCCAGCCCAGAAGTCTCCCCTCTCCCCGATGCGGCTGTTTTCGACTGCTCCAGTGAGGTCACTTGCCAGCGCTGCCAGAAACAGCTCAAGGTTCAGGAAACTGATAGCGGTGATTTAACAAAACAGGAAAAATCGTTGTATTGCCCAGTATGCGGTAATTTTCTTCACTCAGTTAGATGCAGTAATTTAGATGTTTATGTTGTCAAAGCTTTGCAGGGGGCACTTTAACAGTTGTCAGAGTTACGGAGATAGAACAGGTTTGGTCTTTGGGGATCTCCTGAACTCCTCTATTCCCTCGTTTAGGAGAAATCAGCTATGCCCGCTAAAGTTGCTGTCAACACCGAACAAATCGCCATCAGCGATGGGTCTTCCTTTCTGGTCACTGCTCGTAATGGCTCCATTAATGACCAGCTTCCTCAGGGGTTCTTTGTCCGCGATACTCGGCTCATTTCATACTACGAGATTTCGCTCAACCGAACGCCCTTAAGACTGCTGGCCTCTAGTATCTTGACCCATCGAGTTGCACTGTATCAATTCACCAACCCAGAACTGCGAACCGTAAGTGGCAAATTGCCAGAAGGTCGCCTGATTGTGAGCTTGCGGCGTGATGTTGTGGGCGGACTCCATGAAGATATTCACATTACCAATCACCACATGCAGCGGGTCGAATTGCAGCTCATGCTGGCTCTACGCTCCGATTTTGCAGATATTTTCCAAGTTAAAGGAAAACAGCTATTGGCGCGGGGGCAAATGCAAACGGATTGGGAAGAGGGCAAGCTGAGCACCAACTACCAGAATGGCTCTTTCCATAGGGGTTTAATTACTGCGATGGAGCATTCTGACTCGCCGCCCCATTATGCCAATGGTCGATTGATCTTCGACGTTGCCCTCGAACCCGGTCAGACGTGGGGCGCTTGTATCAACCATATTGCTCTAGCCGATGGTGATGTATTGGTTCCCCGTCATACCAGTGCCGATATCGATGTGACCGAGGCAGGTAAGGTGCTGGCTAACTTCCTAGATATTTCAACGCAGCTCCACTCCTCTAATGGAGAAGTCGCTAGTACCTATCGGCAAGCCCTGATCGACATGGGTGCGCTACGAATTGCCTTTGAAGAAAACGGAAAATCTTACTGGATGCCTGCGGCAGGGTTGCCCTGGTTTGTAGCGGTGTTTGGTCGTGACTCGATTATTGCAGGGTTACAAACGATGGCTGTGAATCCTGAGTTTGCTAGGGGAACGCTGATGCGACTGGCACAGCTTCAGGCGACAGAGGTGGATGATTGGCGAGATGCCCAACCTGGTAAAATTCTGCACGAAATTCGGCGGGGCGAATTAGCACAACTCCATGAGGTGCCTCATACGCCCTACTACGGCACCGTAGAAGCAACCATTCTCTGGATTATTACTCTGGCGGAAGCCTACCGTTGGAATGCCGATGCGGCAATGCTCAAGGATTGTCAGGTCGCGCTGGATCGAGCACTGACCTGGATTGACCAATACGGCGACTTTGACGGCGATGGATATGTGGAATACCTGACCCGTTCTAAAGATGGGTTACGTAACCAAGGCTGGAAAGATTCCGGTGACTCGATCGTTTACCCTGATGGGAGTCAGGTTGAGCCACCTATCGCCCTTTGCGAAGTACAGGGCTATGTCTACGATGCCTGGAAGCGCGCCGCAGAAATCTATGAACTCTGGGGAAACCCGAAGCGATCGCAGGAACTGCGTCAGAAAGCCGATGACCTCTATCAACGATTCAACGATCACTTTTGGATGGAAGAGGATGGCTTTTACTGTCTGGGGTTGGATAACCACAAGCAGCAAATTCGCTCCATCGCCTCGAATCAGGGACACCTACTCTGGGCTGGCATTGTGCCGACAGATCGAGCAAAGCGAATGGTAGAACGTCTATTCCAGCCTGACCTGTGGTGCGGTTGGGGGGTACGAACCCTCTCCTCACTCAATCCTGCCTATAACCCGATTAGTTATCAGCTCGGTAGCGTTTGGCCCCATGATAATTCCTTTATTGCCGCTGGGCTGAAGCGCTACGGGTTTCATGAAGAAGCCAATCGCATTGCTGAAGCAACCTTCGCGGCTGCAAGTTATTTCGAGGCAGGACGGATGCCAGAACTGTTTGCGGGAATTGAGAGGGAGAAAGAAGGATTCCCAGTTCCCTACCCGGATGCCAATATTCCCCAAGCTTGGGCAGCAGGGTCTATTTTCTTTCTCATCCGCACGATGCTGGGTCTTGAAGCAGATGCCCCTAAGAGACAACTACAGCTACACCCTGTCTTACCAGACTGGTTGCCGGATCTTGCGTTAACGAATTTGGAGATTGGCAAGGCGAAAGTTGACTTGCGCTTCTGGCGTGAGGGCAAACAAACCCGATGGGAAGTGACACGGCAAGCGGGCGAATTGGGATTCAATCAACCGATCATGTAACTCCATCATTCGTCTGTAGAGTGATTTGCTTAGAGGAGTGCTTGCTGAATTAAAGGTGCAATGACCGCGATGTTCTTCACCAACTCATCGGAGAGAGAGAACCGCTGTTGTAAGTAGATGGGATCGTTGTAACTTAGCCAGATCTTGCCGTCAGCCGCTTCCCATGCCAGTGCTTTGAGGGGTAAATCCAGGGCGATCGTCGGTTCTGCTACCATGAGCGGCGTTCCGGCTTTCGGGTTGCCAAACAGCAATAACTGCGTCGGACGTAGGCTCAGCCCAACTTTTTCGGCTTCAGCCTGTTGATCGATGCGGGCAAAAATGGTGATGCTTTTTGCCTGAAGAACGGCTGCTAAGCGATCAATGGTTTCAGGCACGGCATACGGGCTGGGCTGGCTGATAATACCGTTGGTTGTATTCATAGCAATGAATTCCTTGACGCTTTAGATTGCAAACGGGATTTACTAGACATCTCCAAAACCTGTAGCCTATATCCGACAAGGCTTTACGCCTTTAACCAAAAGAGTGCCCACTGGCTGAAACCTCCATTCTTCGCTCAAAATTCAATTTCACGAAAAAATTATGCGATCTCTAAAAGAGAAATTT
>JANLSD010000265.1:0-38398 GCA_031362245.1 Acaryochloridaceae cyanobacterium OTE_25_metabat_464
CCTGGTTGACTGACAAAAGTCCTGAAACACCCATTCCTTCGTCTTTAAAGCCAGCGATTGAAATCGCGCCTACAAGAACAAAGTCTGCCTACGCAGACTAAATATATCAAGGGTTCCAGCAATCCGCGCAGGCGGATTTCGTTCTTGTAGCTGCGGTTTCAACCGCCAAGCGAAAAGTTTTGTCAGTCAACCAGTGTCTAGCTAATCTCTGTATAGATAAATTATCAAAATACCGTCAATAATCAATGCTCTTGGCATTGTGCTTCCTATGCTAGGAAAAGCAGTATAGAGCCGATCAAAAGATGGGCGATCCGAAACAACTCAAACGAAAGTGACCTATTTTGCCTACAACGGGGCAACCTAGAGAAACATCGAAAGCTAGACAATAGAATCTATTTTTCTCTCTAGATAGAAAAATAAGTGAAAACACGGATGTTTCTAAGTGTTCAGATAGAATATACCTGAATTGTAGAGTAAAAATATATACCTAAAACCTCAGCTTTATGGGCTTTAAATAGCGACTGAAATCCTAACTCAGCTTTTCTAGGTTTGTAAAATTTCGAGAACAGGATAAATGAACTGAAGCAGAATTGCTTTGGTCTCAATTTCTTCTGCCTTGTCTTATCTTGATCGAACCAATCAAGATTAAAGCTTAGAGCCAGCTTAGCTAATACAATACCAACAATTCCAGTAAATAAGTACTGCAAGAAAAAATTATTTTTCGAATCTTTACAATGGTGCAGAAATATTCTGCCAGCATTTCAACAATCTTGTAATTGAACAATACAATTGTAACCCTATTTCTATAAGTGAACCTAAGGAAACGTAAATGTCAGGCTTAAGCAATATAGTTCCTATCCATACGCTTGTAGAAAGACAGGTCGTTCAAACACCTAATGCAGTTGCAGTAATCATTCAGGATCGATCCTTAACCTATCAAGAGCTTAATCAAAAGGCGAACCAAGTCGCCCATTATCTCAGACAACTGGGTGTCAAGCCAGAAGTTTTCGTAGGGGTTTGTATTGAGCGTTCTTTAGAAATGGTCATTGCCCTATTGGGTATCCTTAAAGCGGGTGGCGCTTATGTCCCGCTCGACCCAAGCTATCCTCCCGAACGAATTGCGTTTATGATTGAGGATGCCCAGCTTCCGATTTTACTGGCTCAAAAACATTTACAGGGATGCATTCCAGCCCATAATGGACACACCGTTTTTGTCGATGCGATTTGGGATGAAATTGCCCAATACCCTACAGATAATCCTTGCAGTGACGTTCAGCCTCATCATCTAGCCTATGCCATTTATACCTCTGGTTCAACTGGAAAACCCAAAGGCGTTTTAATCGAACACCAAGGTGCGGTTAACACCATCCTGGACATTAACCAGCGATTTGAGGTGGGTTCGCAAGACCGTGTATTAGCCGTTTGTTCCCTTAACTTCGATCTCTCTGTGTATGACATCTTTGGATTACTGGCCGCAGGGGGCACCATTGTGCTGCCAAACCCTGCGATCGCCCCAGACCTAGATCATTGGCTAGACTTGATGACTCGGGAGCAAATTACCCTTTGGAACTCTGCGCCTCCCGTCATGCAAATGATGACAGGACATCTTGTCAAAAGCAGCCATTCCCTGCCAAATTCTTTACGACTAGTTCTCCTCAGTGGAGACTGGATTCCGCTCACATTACCAGACTTAATTCGCCAAACCAAAGCAGAAGGAGAATCCCCCCTCGACATCATTAGCCTGGGCGGTGCTACAGAAGCCTCAATTTGGTCAATTTTTTATGCCATTCACCAAATTGACCCAGCTTGGAAAAGTATTCCCTACGGTAAGCCTCTGTCAAATCAATCGTTTCACATTTTAGATGACCAACTTAAAACAGTTCCCGTAGGGACAGTAGGAGAGCTGTACATTGGCGGCATAGGGGTCGCTCGCGAATATCTCAATCGCCCAGACCTAAACGCCACAAAATTTATCTACGACCCCACTGGGCAATCAGCAGATGGCAGACTCTACCGAACCGGAGATTTAGGCCGATATCTAAGCGATGACAATATCGAATTTTTGGGTCGAATCGATCATCAAGTCAAGATTCGAGGATTTCGAGTAGAGCTAGGAGAAATTGAAGCGCTGTTGGCAGAGCATCCAAGTGTGAGCCAAGTCATTGTGGTTACGCGGGAAGATGTTTCTGGCAATAAACAAATCGTAGCCTATGCCGTAATCGCGGCAAAGTTTCAACGTCAAAACTTGCAGGTTACGACTAAAATCCTTAGAAATTACCTCAGACAAAAATTGCCAGAGTACATGGTACCTTCAGCAATTGTTGCCCTAGAAACCTTACCTCTCACTCCAAATGGCAAAATTGATCGACGGGCACTTCCCATCCCCAAATGGGGCATGGAAGAAGAGGGAAACTATGTTGCACCAAGCACCCCTATCGAAATCCAATTGGTCGAAATCTGGACTCAGTTTCTAGGCGTAGCGCCGATTAGCATTCATGATCGATTTACCTCATTGGGAGGGCATTCGCTTTTAGCCATTCAGCTCATTCATCAGATTAACGAATCATTCCAGCTAGCATTACCCCTCAGTTGTTTCTTAGAAAATCCAACCATTTCAGTTTTAGCCCAAGCCATTGATGCACTTCAGAGCGGAAAAATTAGTTCATTCCATGTTGAAGATCCGAATGATGATGCAGTTCTCGACCCAACGATTCACCCAGAAAATATCCTAGAAGAACCGATTCCAGAAATTTTCTTGACAGGGTCTACAGGGTTCTTGGGAACTTACCTCCTCTTTGAGCTATTGCAACAAACCCGTGCCGATATTTATTGTTTAGTTCGAGCCAGTAGCCTTGCTGAAGCACAAGCCCGCATTCAAACGAGTCTCAAACGCTACGCTTTATGGAACGACGGTTTTAGCAGCCGCATTAAACTTGTGCTGGGAGATCTGACGCAGCCTTATATGGGCATAGAGTCAGAACAGTTTGCACGCTTGGCTGAAAAAATTGACATCATTTACCACTGTGGCGCTTGGGTCAATATCGTTTATCCATACTCAGCACTGAAACCTGCAAATGTCATCGGGACACAAGAAGTGTTGCGACTTGCCAGCCAAACCCGCATTAAGCCCTTACATTTCATCTCAACCGTAGATGTTTTTTCCACGCTTGAAGGAAACCAGATTAAGGCTGTAAATGAGGCAGGCATCATTGGCCCGCTCAAGGCGCTTCATAATGGATATGCCCAAAGCAAATACATTGCTGAGCAACTAGTAATGACAGCAGCATCAAGGGGCTTACCCGTCTCTATCTACAGACCCAGTAACGTGATGGGGCACAGTAAAACAGGCTTTTGTCAAGTCAGCGACTTCATCGCCAAAATGCTTAAGGGCTGTATTCAGATGGGGGCAGCCCCTCAAATAGACGCACTGTTAAACTTAGTCCCCGTGGATTATGTCTGCCAGACCATCATTCATCTCTCTCAACGCCAAAAGCCAGAGGGTCAGGTTTTCCATGTGGTGGGGCACAATTCAATTAAGTGGGAAGTACTCATCAGTTGGATAACCAGTTTTGGTTACTCGGTGCAGCTTATCCCCTATGAAGAGTGGTACACGAGGCTACTTAAACTGGCCGCTACTAGCTTGCACCTGCCTTGTAATGAGCCATTAGACAACGAATTGATTCCATTGGCTCCTTTATTTGCAAATCAAGCTTTCATACATAAATCCCTTGGCGCATTTGAGTTGGATTGTGTAAATACGCTAGTAGGACTAGAAGAAAGCACTATTGTTTGCCCACCCATTAATAAAATATTAATAAATACGTACCTCTCCCACTTTGTTCAAAACAGCTTTCTAGATTTACCTTCGTCAAATTGTTCTTCAGAGACATTGGTTCTTCAAAAGATTTAATCAATTTCTAAAGTCTAATCTTCATCTTGTAGTCAATTTCAAGTATTAAAAATAATCATAAACTCGTACTTAGATTTAGAAATGGACACTTCCCCAGGCAGAACTTCTCAGAACAAACTTAATATCGATCCGCTCAACAACAACGAGCAAGTTAAGCACATGGGATCGCTGACTCGGCAAACTCTGATCAAAACAGCACTGAGTATTGGGGTAGTCATCATTGGGTCTACGGCGATCGGCTATTTTCAATTGGTATCGCGCTTTACATCTGAAACGCTGAAGGAAGTTGAGAACTCAGTTCAACTGAGAGCCATGCGGGAAAGCAACATTTTTTCAATGGCTGAAGATAATCATAAAATTCTTAAGCAAGCACTTTTAGATCGAATAAAATCTGATGGAAATCTAGACCCTGAAGTTGATTTTAGGCATCGGCTAAAACAGCACAAAGATGGAAGCATTCGCAATAATTCTGCGCTGTTCAACTTCAAAAAAACACCCGGTATATTTCTCGGTTCAAACGTCAAGATTGATTCTGACATGAGACGACGAGTCATTGCTTATCAAGATTTGCTTCAAGCCTATGGCCCTGCTTGGTATAACCGCTACTTCAATACTTACATTCAAATACCTGAGAATGGGCTTGTTGTTTACATGCCCGATAATAACTGGACTCAAAATGCTCCTTCAGATCCAGCTTTTAGAGTTACAGCCGATGAATCTTTCTATATTACTGATAAAACTCACGATCCAAAACGAGAAACGGTTTGGACTGGGATTTACTACGATGCTGTGATGAAGAATTGGATGGCGGGATGCATGACCCCCGTGGATGTAAATGGTCGTCACATTGCTACTTTAGGCCACGATATTTTAATTAGCGATTTACAGAATCGTACAATCAATGAATCTCTTGAAGGGACTTATAACATGATCTTTCGAGCAGATGGGCGGCTGGTTGCCCATCCTAAGCTCATGGATCAAATCAAAAAAAGTGAAGGTAAACTTAATATTTCACAGTCTGAAGATACTCATCTTCGAAAGATTTTTGATTTAGTATCTCATGGAACAAAAAATAATAAAGTTATTTTAGAAGATGCTAGAAACAATGAATATTTAGCAGTCACAAAAATTGATGGCCCAGATTGGTACTTTGTAACAGTTCTGCCCAAAGCTGTACTGCAACAAAAAGCTTTTTCTACAGCTTGGGTCATTCTTGTTCTCGGATTGGTTTCTTTGTTGATTGAAATAGGTATTGTTTACTATATCTTGAATCGGCAATTATCTGCACCTCTGACTAATTTAATGACGGCAACTGAAAATATTGCTGCGGGTAATCTTGATATTAAATTAGATGAAAACCGTCAAGATGAATTAGGAAGACTTGCTTATCTATTTAACAAAATGGCGTTGCAGCTACAAGAATCATTCGCCAAGTTAGGCAGAACCAATGAAGAATTAGAGCTTCGTGTTGGAGAACGCACATCTGAACTCAATGCTGCTAAAGAACTAGCAGATTCAGCAAATCATGCAAAGAGCGAATTTTTGGCGAACATGAGTCATGAATTGAGAACTCCACTCAATGGAATTTTAGGTTATGCCCAAATCCTCAAACAGTCGAATCAACTGGCAGAACCAGAACAGAAAGGAGTTAACATTATTCATCAGTGTGGGTCACATCTGTTGACTTTGATTAACGATATTCTTGATCTTTCTAAAATTGAAGCTCAGAAGATGGATCTACATTTCACAGAGTTGCACTTTCCATCTTTTCTCGAAGGTGTTACTGAGATCTGTCGAATCAAGGCTGAACAAAAAGGAATTGAGTTTATTTATCAGCCAGATGGCTTACTCCCCATTGGCATCAAGAGTGATGAAAAACGTCTGAGACAAGTCCTAATTAATTTGCTCAGTAATGCTATTAAGTTTACTGAGAAAGGAAGTGTAACCTTTTTAGTTAAAAACCAAATACTAGAATGTACTAACACACCTGATGGAATCATTCATCGCCTTTGCTTTCAAGTTGAAGATACTGGCATCGGAATCAAAAAAGAAAATTTAGAGAAAATCTTTTTACCCTTTGAACAGGTTGGCTCTGTTCAAAAACAAGCTGAAGGAACAGGCCTCGGATTAGCAATTAGTCAGAAAATTGCTAACATGATGGGAGGTTCATTAAATGTTAAAAGTCAACTCGAGAAAGGCAGTATCTTTTGGCTTGAGATTAATGTTTCTGAGTCATCAGAGTGGACTGATATCTCGAAAGAATCTTCTTCTGGACGCATCATTGGGTTTAAAGAAGCAAAACAGAAAATTCTAATCGTCGATGATCGCTGGGAAAATCGTTCAGTCATTGCCAATCTACTTGAGCCTATTGGCTTTGAGATAATTGAATCTGAAGATGGCCAAGAAGGTTTGGATAAAGCACACGAGCTGGAACCTGATTTAATCATTTGTGATTTAGCGATGCCCATTTTAGATGGTCATGAAATGATTAAAGAATTACGTCAAAATACGCTATTTGAAAATATCCCGATCATTGTTTCCTCTGCTAGTGTATTTGAAACAGATAGACAGAAAAGTATAGATGCAGGTGCTAACTTCTTTCTACCTAAGCCGATTCAGTCAGATATTTTATTGAATTCAATGCAGCAACTTTTAGGTCTGGAATGGATTTATGAAATCCCCAAAGAATCCAGTCAAATTTATGATCCCAACTCGCTAGGTATTAAATGTTCTGGCTTAGTTCTTCCATCGATTAAAGACCTTAACTTACTTTATGACTTAAGTCGTAAAGGGTTAATTCATAATCTGAATCAAGAAATTGAGAGGATTGAACGAGAAGATCGTCAACTCATTCCTTTTGTTAAAGAGATTCGTCAACTGGTAAAAAGCTACCAGCTAACAAAAATTAGAATCTTTATAGAACCATATCTAGACCAGAAAGATTCAAAGAATGAGTCAACTTCTGACGAAAATTCAATTTCTCTTGAATCATTACGTTCAACAAGGTAACTTTCAATGACTGGTAGCTTACAACTTCAAACAATCTTAATTGTGGATGATAATCCTACAAATTTAGAGGTACTTTCAGAAACTTTAAGCCGAGCAGGTTATCAGGTTTCAGTGGCGATCGATGGGGAAAGTGCAATCGAGCAGGTTAAGTATCATTTACCCGCACTCATTTTGCTAGACATTATGATGCCAGGAATTGATGGCTTCGAAACCTGCAAACGTCTGAAGCAAAATTCTGCTACCTGCGATATCCCCGTTATTTTCATGACGGCGCTTACTGATACCGAGAATAAAATTAGAGGATTCTCCTTAGGAGCGGTGGACTATATCACAAAGCCATTTCAACGGGAAGAAGTTCTAGCTAGAGTTCAGATTCAGATCAAGTTACAAAGCCTTTCTAGAACACTTGAACACCAAAATTATTTGCTTAGATGCGAGATTAACCAGCGTGAAGAAATAGAAATTTTACTGCGGCAATCTAAGGAAGAGGCTGAAAAAGCCAATCAAGCTAAAAGTGAATTTCTTGCCAACATGAGTCATGAAGTACGTACTCCGCTCAACGGCATTTTAGGATATGCACAAATCTTACAAACTTCTAAAAATTTGACCGACAAAGAGCGAAAAGGGCTTAACATTATTCATCAATGTGGCACTCATTTATTGACCCTAATTAATGATGTATTAGATCTTTCAAAGATTGAAGCACGGAAAATGGAATTGTATTCAACAAGCTTTCATTTTTCATCCTTTCTTCAGGGTGTAGCCGAGATTTTTAGCATTCGTGCCGAGCAAAAGAAAATTGCCTTTATCTGTCAATTTGATTCCGATTTACCTACTGGAGTGCATATTGATGAAAAGCGGCTTAGACAAGTCCTTATCAATTTATTGGGTAATGCGGTTAAATTTACCGAACGTGGTGCAGTAACCTTCAAGGTCAAAGTCTATGGACATAGAGAAAGTGCTGATTCTTCACGAATTGCAAAAGTCCGGTTTCAGGTCGAAGATACTGGTGTAGGGATTAGCTCTGACTACTTAGAAAAAATTTTCATGCCCTTTGAGCAAGTCGGCGATCTCAATAATCAAGCCCAAGGGACTGGACTAGGTCTTGCCATAAGCCAAAAAATTCTGGCGTTAATGGACAGCGGTATCCATGTAAATAGCAGAAGTGGTGAAGGGAGTATTTTTTGGTTTGACGTAGAGCTGACAGAGGTTGTTGAGTGGTCTCAAATCGCACGAATCTCCCAGAAGGGAACAATGGTTGGATTTAGTGGCGAACCACGAAAAATCCTAGTTGTTGATGATCGTTGGGAGAATCGTTCCGTTGCCGTCAATTTGCTCCAACCCCTTGGGTTTGAAGTTGTAGAAGCAATGAATGGAAAAGAAGGTTTGGAAAAAGCAGATGAATTCAAACCAGACTTAATCATTGCAGATTTAGTAATGCCAGTAATGGACGGGTTTGAGTTTATTCGAAAAATTCGAAGTGATTCATTGCTAAAAGATATTTATATTATTGCTTCTTCCGCTAGCGTTTTTGAAGCTGAGCAATGTGCCAGTATTGCCGCTGGCGCTAACGAATTCCTCCCCAAACCTATCTCAGCAGACAGTTTACTGGAGATGATTCGTTCGCTTCTTGATCTGGAATGGATTTATGAATCAGTGGATATAAGTGAAGTTTTGACGATTCAGCAGACTCCTTCAGAGATCAATGAGGGCGAGGGGGGGCAGCCTATGAATTTACCGCCAGCCTATACCCTTGAGCGAATTTACTATCATGCTAAGAAAGGGGATTTAGACAGCATTCTGGAAGAAGCAAGCCAACTTAATGCTTTGGATGTAAAGTTTAAGCTTTTTTCTCAAGAATTATGTCGCTTAGCTGAAAGCTTTCAGGTGAAACAACTACAACAATTTATTCGGCAATATGTTGGAGCTGAAATTTAGTTAGACTCTTTGATCCAAAACTTAAGAAATGATTGGCTTTGAATATGATCACCCGAGAACGAATTCAGGAAAATAATATAGTTACTGTTAGCAGCTCCTTTGACAGAGTTATTTTGATTGTTGATGATAATCCAACCAATCTGTCTGTTCTGTCACTGGCACTTAAAAGTGCTGGGTACAAGATACGAGTTGCGATGGATGGGGTAAGTGCGATTGAGCAAGTGCAAGTCGATCCGCCTGGATTGATTCTGCTGGATGTGCAAATGCCTGGGATAGATGGATTTGAAACTTGTATCCAACTCAAAGCAAATCCAGCAATTCGAGATATTCCGGTTATCTTTATTACCGCTTCTGCTGATTTAGACCAGAAAGTTAAAGGTCTATCGGTCGGTGCAGTCGATTACATCACAAAGCCTTTTCAACAAGAGGAGGTTCTAGCCCGAGTTAAAGTTCACTTAGAACTCCGCTTTTTAACACAAAAAGTTCAGGAACAAGCAATAGCACTCCAGCAAGCTAATCAAGAGCTTCACCGATTAGCCAACTTGGACGGCTTAACAGCCGTTGCAAATCGTCGTCGTTTTGATGAATATCTCGATCAAGAATGGCGGCGATCACAAAGAGAGCAAAATCCTTTAGCACTTATCCTCTGCGATATAGACTACTTTAAAAGTTACAACGACTTCTATGGACATCAAGCAGGAGATGTTTGTCTCAAAAGAGTTGCTCAAGCTATTCAAAATTGCATCAAACGCCCTGCGGACTTGGTCACTCGGTACGGGGGCGAGGAATTTGCCATTATTCTGCCTAATACTTCGTCTGATGGTGCAGTTCGTGTCGCTCAGTTAATTCAGAGCACCATGCAGCAGCTTTCCATTGCCCATCATCACTCGCAGGTAAGTTCTTTTATTACGTTAAGTTTGGGAGTAAGCAGTCAAGTCCCAAATAGCGACCATGATGCGCATGCTTTAGTTGCAGAAACGGACAAAGCACTCTACATCGCGAAAGCTAAAGGTCGTAATACATTCTACATTGAAATGCTATGTACTTAACGGCATAGAAAGATTTTATCTTTGAATCTGCTTTAAGCTCCATTTAGACGTCCAAGAACGTTTGCTAATCTATTAGATTTTGCCTCAGAAATTACATAAACTTCTTCAGAAAGAATGCCAAGAAGTATTGTTTATATTCATTCATCTTAGCCCTTGGAGCTTTACATGCTTTCGAGCGAACGTCAGAACTATTTAGTGCCTTTAGTTGAGTCTCAGACACACAAGAAACCAATGGTCTCCTCCCAAATTGGTTGTGAATTACATCAAGAACTCATTCAAGCAGCGCTTCAACTAACAACTGACGCTATCATCATCATAGACTCCTCAAGCACTGTCGTGCTGTTGAATTCAATGGCAGAAAAGTTGACTGGTTGGAAATCTTGTGATGCACAGTTTTTGCCGATTTCTGAGATCATATCATTTGATGAGGCAAACGATCATCAATCAATCAATAAAATATTAGAAAAAATATTAACCAAAAAAAATCAAACATCCACCATTGACAATGCAATTTTGAATGTTCGGAATACCCAATCATCATTAATCGAATATTCTATATCCCCTATTTATCGAAATAATCATAAACATGCTATCGGCGCAGCTTTGATATTTCGTGATATTAGTAAATCTTGCCAGCTTGCGAATCAACTATCATGGCAATTAAATCATGATTTCCTGACTGGATTAATAAACCGTCGATCCTTTGAGCAATGTATGGAATCAGCAGTCTCTAGTTTAAGAAATTCAAGTATTTCTCATGCCCTTTGCTATATAGATTTCGATCACTTCAAGATTATAAATGAAACCTTCGATCATGCCGCAGGTGATGAGTTTTTGAAGCAAGTCAGCATACTGATTCAGAAGCAGATTCGTAAGACGGATACTTTAGCACGTTTGGGGGGAGATGAATTTGGTCTAATCCTGCATCAATGTACCTTAGAACATGCCTTAAATGTGATTAATCTTATTCGAGAAGATATACGTAACTTTAAATTTACCTGGGAAGAAAAAACTTTTAGTTTTAATATTAGTGCAGGTCTCATAATGCTTGATTCTGAGAGTAACAGTTCATCGAAAATGATCATTGCCGCCGACTCAGCTTGCAATATAGCAAAAAGTAAGGGTCGAAATCGAGTTCATGTTTGTCAGACTAAGGATCGAGAGATATTAGCTCATCACAGCGAAACTCAATGGGTTCCTAAATTGCTTAGAGCGCTTGAAGAAAATCAATTTCACCTTTATTCCCAACCTATAGTAAATGTCTCTCCAGTTCTCACCGAAAATCCAAAAGTAATTAATGAAATATTATTGCGTCTCAAAGATGAAACGGGTCAAATTACTTTACCTTTGAATTTTATTCCTATTGCAGAAAGATACGGATTAATGCATTTAATTGATCGATGGGTTATTCAGCGCCTATTCAATTTCATGTGTCAAATTAGACGCCAAGACATAAATCCAGATTTAAATCTGGACAATAATATGTATATGATTAATTTGTCAGGTGCAAGCCTAAATGATGATCAGTTTTTGGATTTTGTTCAAGAGAATCTTGATTTGTACTCAATTAAGCCTCAAACAATTTGCTTTGAGATCACTGAAACGATGGCAATTGAAAATCTTGCTAAAGCTACTCAGTTAATTCAGAAGTTGCGGGCAATAGGATGTTCTTTTGCCTTGGATGATTTTGGTAGTGGTATGTCCTCATTCGGTTATCTTAAGAATTTACCGATTGATTATCTAAAAATTGATGGAATTTTTATTAAAGATATTGTTCAAAATCGAGTTGACAGAGAAATTGTAGTCGCTATCAACCATGTTGCCCATGCGATGGAAATTCAAACTGTTGCTGAGTTTGTTGAGAATAATGAGATTTTGTTGGAATTAAATAAACTAGGCTTGGACTATGCCCAAGGCTATGGTATCGCTAGACCTGCTCCACTGTATTAATTTTTGGGCTGATTCTGCCAATTGAGGGCGTGAGGTACATGCCCTCAATTGGCAGAATCGGGATCTAGAGCTTGATCGTAAAGCTGTCGCGTTGATGAAAATCGGCTTTGGTGCCGAGGTGCTTTAACGCCCAGTGGGTGATCTTGTCATCTTTGAGCTGAGTGACGGCACTAATGCCTACGTTCAAGACGCGCCCCACGGGGATGATTTCATCTAGATCTAGCTTGAGAGATAGAGAAAATGCATCGGACTCCGTTTCGGTGGTGAAGGGCAGTTCGGGATAGGCAAGCTCTTCTGCAATGCCTTGGCGATAGTCCTCAAACTGATAAATATTCCAATCTCCCCCAGGGGAAAGGTTAAATTCCCAATAGCTGAGAGCATTCTTAATGCCGAGAAAAAACTCAAAGCAGGTGGATTCCCACAGATTATCTTTGCGTTGAGGCGCATCACTGGCGGCTGGGAGGACGACTTGATCGACCGCGCCCAGAAGCGTGAATTGAATCAATAGAAACGGATCACGGCGGGAAATGGTGCCAATGACCTCTAGGTCAGGGAGCGTACTGTCTTTGCCAAAAGGCACAAGGGAGAAAGTCTGGTCGTTCATCTCAGATCCTGAAGGAGGGTGCGAAGGGTGGATGCTTGACGTTCAATGCTTTCGGTGAGCTTGAATTGAACGAGTGCTCTCTCTAAGTTGTGGTGGGGATATTTGACCTTGAAGTAAACATTGCCCGCTAAGTAATCGGTAAAAAACCGTAGCCCTAGTTCAAAAGCAATCAGGCGAATGGCATCGTACAGATAGTCGTGGTCATTTTCAGTCAGAAAATCGCCAGACGCAGTTAAATACCCCCGCAGGATGGCTTCCCCTAAATCTGTCTCAAACTTCACTTGTTCCCACTGATCGGTTTCTTCTCCCAGCGGGTTACAGGCAGATCGCAGACAGTCGCCAATATCATAGTGAACCAGCCCCGGCTTAACGGTATCTAGGTCAATGATGCTGATGGCGCTGCGGGTAACAGCGTCAAACATGACGTTGTTGACCTTGGGGTCGCCATGCATGGTGCGCAACGGCAGTTTGCCGAGGGCTTTCGCGTCTTCGAGGACACAGGCAAGGCCACGGCGATCGCCCACAAATTGCAGGCAGTAGCTCACTTCAGCGGACTGAGGCAAGCTGGTCTGGGTTGCCAATATTCCATCATAGAGCTGAAGGTAACGGGGCGTGATGTGAAATCCTTCGAGGGTATCGACCAATTTTTCGGGGGGGAGGTCGCTGACCAGGTGATGAAACTGGCCTAGGGCGGTACCCATCTCTTGGGCGTGGTCTAGGTCTTGGATGGTATCAAAGGTTTGGGCGTCTTCAATAAAGCTGATGGCCCGCCAAAACTGACCTGCCTCGTCAATCCAATGGTCTTGCCCTTCTGAGGTGAGGAGCACCTGGGGCACCTGCCAACGACAGTCTGGGTTAAGGGGGTTGCAAAGGAGGCGATCGTTAACATGCTCTGTGAAGATACGCATGTTTTGCATTACCAGTTTGGGTTCGCGAAAAACTTGGTTGTTAATCCGCTGTAGGACAAACCGAGAATTAGTATCGGCGGTGATAAGGAAGGTGTCGTTGATGTTGCCGTTACCGAAGGATTGGATCTGGGGGGGAGATGGAGTGGCGGCGAATTGATGGGCGATCGCAGTCAGATTGTCCAAGGGGGTATCAGCATTCATAGTGGTTTGAAAAAGTACTTTTATATTGCACTACCCCACCCCAGCCCTCCTCTTACCCTTGGCGTAGCCACTCTGAAAGAGCTAGGGGAGGGAGCCAGTCCATATTCTTCCCCCCTTTATAAGGGGGGACTGAGGGGGGTAATGCAGGATGTTAATCATTTAACTAAACAGATTTACGAAAAAGCTCCGGCAGGCGACGAACTAAAACAGTAGTACGCAGCCAAAGCTTATTGGGCATCGCCGGGATGCCCGAAACCGTTTGACCTGCGTCTACATCTTGAAACACAGCGGTTTTAGCCGTCACGATCGCCCTAGCCCCAATCTTAATCTTTTCAATCACCCCCGACTGCCCCGCAATCACCACGCCATCGCCCAACTCCACAGCTCCGGCAAGGCCCACTTGGCTGACTAACACGCAATGCTGACCAATCTGACAGCCGTGGGCAATCTGAACCAGGTTATCAATTTTAGTGCCTTTGCCGACGCGGGTTTCCCCCACGGAAGGACGATCAATGGTGCTATTGCAGCCCACCTCAACGCCGTCTTCGAGAACAACCCGCCCAGACTGCTGCATTTTGTACCAGCCTGTGGCTGTGGGCACAAAGCCAAACCCCTCAGAACCAATCACAGCCCCACTGTGAATCATGCAATCTTGACCGATCACCGCCCGCTCATGGATGACACAGTTGGCGTGGAGAATGGTGCGATCGCCAATTTCAACGTCAGGATAGACCACCACATTGCCATGAATGCAGACCTGATCCCCAATGGTGCAGCCTTTCTCAATCACAACATGGGCACCCACAGCCACGCCAGCGCTCAAGGTTACAGTAGGGTCAATGACCGCCGTGGGATGAATTTTAGGGTCTGGCTTCCAGGGTTGGTAAAACAGGGCCAAGGTCTGAGCAAAGAGCAAACGCGGATGGACAGCGGCAATCCAGGCAATCCCCCGTTCGGTGGCGGCTTGGTGGAGGGATTCAGGCTGTTGGGGCAGAATGACCACGCTGGCCTGGGTGGTTGCCAATTCGTGGGCTAAGGCTGCACTTTCAATAAAGGAAACCGTGGCGACGGTCGCTTCGGCAATAGCCGCCACCCCCATCACGGTTGGATTGAGAGACGGCTGAAGCGCCAAACTCGTATGCGTCTCAACAAGGCCAAGGTGCTGCACCAAAGCTTTAAAGTCTACAGGGCCATTAATCACTGCACCTGCATATCCTGGATATGCCACTGGGAATCTTTTTGCACCGCTGTATACTTCACCGGATAGGTTCCGGCGTAGGACTGGGACTTCACCAGTTTGCCGCCCTCAAAATACTGGGCAGTCTCCTTCACGTTGGCCTTAATGGCCGAGCGGCCTTTGCCGAGGGAGTCTACGTTTTGAATTTCAAGCTGGTCGAGGGTATATTTCCAGTACCCTTTCGCCGCCTTATTTTGCGCCACTTTATTTTTCCACTCTGAGAGTGCAGGCTCCAACAAAACGGACTGAAGGTTAGCGGTGTCGTACTGCTCACTCATGGCTTCCGCTTTTGCAGTTTGCCAGGACTTCACAAGCTGATCCGCTTCTGGTTTTGAAAGCACTCCAGGGGTTGCCGAGGGGGAAGGCGTTACCGTGGGCGTGGGGCTGCTTCCCGAAGCGGATGCTACAGCCGGAGAAGTAGTGGGATTGGGAGACTTTCCTGTTTTAGGGGGGGTAATTGGTGTGGGACTAGAACCATTGACCACCGTGCTATTGGGGACTGTTGATTCAACGGCATTGGGTGCAGGCTGAGGGGTGTTAAAGAGACGTGCCAAGGCCAGTGCACCCGTCACAAAGCCCACGCCTAATAGGGCAATGGCCCAGGGTGCCCAGCGGATGCCTAACCTTGCCTCATCCGCTGAAGGTTTGCCATTGCGTTGAGCGTCGGGACGACGGGTGCCTCTTTCTTTGGAGGACGGTTTCTTTTGTTTTGGCGCGGAACGACGGGGTTTGGTTTTGGGGACTGGCACGGAGGACGGTGCTGAAGCAGGGAATCCACCCTGGAGTGAATCCTCAGGGAATAGACTAGAAAAAGATTCTGGCGAGCTGGAAGCTCTCTCTGGCGAGGCTTTAGGTGCGTTGAGCGGAAATGCCGTTTCCGTTGCGACCTGAACTGCGGTTCCTGGACTTATGCCTGTCAGCGTTACACCACTGTCGGGTGTCTCTAGATCACTGAGAACATCTTGGATGGCAGGGTCATTGAAGTAGTGCCGTAAAGATACTGACTGGCCTGCAAGATCTCTAAAGTAAGGGTAAACTTCCTGCTGGAGCCAATTTTCGGTGTAAAGGTACAGCCCAGGAATCAGGTCAGGAGAACCCTCAGAATATTGCTCCATGAAGTCCAAGGACTCTTGATCTTGACTGAGGGCGATGCTCTGATTGGCTGCATCAGGTTGACCGAGAAGAAGCCAACACATCCCTTCCTCGATCGCAATGTCTTGGCGATCGCCCAGTTGCGTTAACAACGTCTTGGCCCGCTCCACAAAGTTGGGGTTCCCTTCTGAAACGCCCCTGGCAATGAGGCCGTAGACCGCCAGGTAGGATGCCACTGCCGATGGGCGAGCCGCTTCTCGCTCAAACAATGTCTGCTGCTCTTCGACGGTCATGTATTCACGGAGCTGCTGAATAAACCGCAAAAAGTCGTTAACGCTTAAGCCAGACTGGTCATCTTGATTGCCATCAATGCCGTCACGGTCATCTAGCATCGCCTGCAATAGGGCCAAACCCTCGGCCCGTGAGGCAGAGTCGGTTTCGGGGTCATTGAGCAGCTCTAGAATGCGGTAAGGCCGGAGTTTGTAGAGATCCCCCTTAATGTCGGTCTGAACCTCTGCAAAACGCTGCTCTTTTTGGAGAAGGGTGAGTCCTTTTTGGAGAGAGTCCCCCGCCGCCTCAAACTGACTTTGTTGCCATTGCTCACGGCCTAGCTCTAAGTGAGCCAGGGCTAAGGCCAAAATCACATCGTCTTCTAATGCGCCAGCATGGGTTGGCACCTGGGTTAGATCAATGGGCCGCTGTAGATAGGCGGCTCCAATATCCAAAATTTGCTGATAGGCTCCCACTTCTTGGAGCAGCAGCATGGCTCCCGCTAGCTTGGCATCGGTAATGTCTAGCATTAGCCCCAGGCCATTGGCTGGGTTGGCTGGGTTTTCGAGATCAACCCACTGCTTGTCGTAGGCTTCTCGCTTTTGAGGATCGGCCAAGACAACAAAGGCTTCTTCAAGAAGCTGCTTTCGGGCGGCGATCGCCGCGCTGGAATACTCTTGCCGAGGCAACTGCTGCAACCGATCTTCAAACGCCTGTTGAAGTTGTTCGGGCGTTGCCCGAGTCGGCACACCTAGAATTCGGTAGAAGTCTAAGGAAATTTGCACAATTGAAGTCCTTGGCAGCAAACAATAGAGGGGTAAACATCAGGCGTTCTTACGTAGAAGCCTTAACTTATTTCTAAATTTAAAGTAAGAACTGGGTACAGCTTACAAAAAACAATTTGGGAATATCATAACCTGCAAGTCCTAACCAACCGTATACTCTAAAAGAAGTTAGTCGAAAACTGGCGCTTTTGACGGCTGTAGCCGGTGTAAAAAATTAAAACGCAGCCTTGAGCGGCCTGTTCCTATGGGCTTTTTTTATGGTTTGCATTGAGTTTTCACGTTATGTCTCGTAAGACGCCCTACGAAGGATAATTCATGGTTCAAGATCGCGTTCTCCCCAAAATGCCTGCTCCTTCCGCCCAAGTGACACGGGAGGAAGGTCTTGTGCTGTACGAAGACATGGTGCTAGGCCGAGGCTTTGAAGACAAGTGCGCGGAGATGTACTATCGCGGCAAGATGTTTGGGTTTGTTCACCTTTACAACGGTCAAGAGGCGGTCTCAACGGGTGTGCTAAAGGCGATGCGCCCCGATGACTATACGTGCAGCACTTACCGTGACCACGTTCATGCCCTCAGCGCAGGGGTGCCTGCCCGTCAGGTGATGGCAGAGCTGTTTGGCAAAGAAACCGGATGCAGCAAGGGCCGAGGTGGCTCAATGCACATGTTTTCCGCAGAACATAATTTACTGGGCGGGTTTGCCTTTATTGGGGAAGGAATTCCTATCGCAACGGGGGCCGCGTTCCAAACCCACTATCGTCGCCACGCCTTGGGCGACCCAACCGCAGACCAAGTGACGGCAGCCTTTTTTGGCGATGGTACCACCAATAATGGTCAGTTCTTTGAATGCTTGAATATGGCGGCGCTCTGGAAGCTCCCCATCCTATACGTCGTAGAGAACAACAAATGGGCGATCGGGATGGCCCACGAACGGGCTTCATCGCAAACTGAGATTTACAAAAAGGCCAATGTGTTTGGCATGCCCGGTTATGAGGTGGATGGGATGGATGTGTTAGCGGTGAGGGCGATCGCCCAAGAAGCCGTTGCTCGTGCCCGTGCAGGGGAAGGCCCTACGCTGATTGAGTGCCTCACCTATCGATTTCGAGGGCATTCTTTGGCAGATCCCGATGAACTGCGCTCGAAGGATGAGAAGGAAGAGTGGCTGGCACGGGATCCAATCAAGCAGTTTGAGCGATATATGCTGGCCAATCAGCTTGCCAGTGCTGAAGAGTTGAAAGCGATCGACCAGAAGATTCAGGCTTTGGTTGAGGATGCGGTTGAGTTTGCAGAGCAAAGCCCTGAACCAGATCCCAGTGAGCTGCATCGCTATATCTTTGCGGATGAGTAGGATTTTGAAAGGGAGTCTAAGTTTGAGCACCCTGCATTACCCCACCCCAGCCCTCCCCTTGGTAAGGGGAGGGCGCCAGTCCATCTTCTTCCCCCCTTACCAAGGGGGGATTGAGGGGGGTAATGCAGGGTGTTTAGAGAAAGTCCAGCTTGTGTGTACACCGTAGCCAGAATTGGTGGATTGGGGAGCTAAGGCAATGCATTCAAGACTTCTTGAATACACTCAAATGCTAATAAGACATGGACAAGTTCAGACACCACAGCTATTTCCAAAAAGATCATCGTACTCACAGCTATCTTTTTCCTCATGCCTGCTTTCAGTGTCGTAATGCTTTTAAAAAGACTCAAAGAGAGACGGCAAGGTCATGCCCAGACTGTGGAGCACCTATGATTCAGCTCAGCAGAAAATTCAAACCACCCAAGAAAAATGATGTTCATTCATGGACTGTGGTGGAGTACGTTGTACAGGCTGGGCTTAGGTATCAATCTATCCAAACTGAAGATGGGCGGTTCGTTCAATATCCCAGCACCCTCAAGGAAGCAGAAGCGTTTGTATTGACATACAAAATTCACACGCCACACAATTCAAATCATGTGTCACAGACTCAATAATGGCCTACCGCAACCCCGTTCCCACCGTCGATATCATCATTGAACTCAACGATCGCATTGTCCTGATCGAACGTCTCAACGAACCCTACGGCTGGGCACTTCCAGGCGGCTTTGTAGACTATGGCGAAACCGTAGAGACCGCTGCCATTCGCGAAGCAGCAGAAGAAACCTGCCTCAACGTTCGCTTGCTGGAGCAGTTTTATATGTACTCAGACCCCACGCGGGATGCAAGACTGCACACCATCAGCGTCGTTTTTATTGCCGAGGCCAGCGGCACTCCCCAATCCGCCGATGATGCCAAGGCCGTGGGGCTATTTGACCTTGCGGCCTTGCCCACTCCACTTTGCTTTGACCATCAGCAGATTTTAGAAGACTATCGCCACTACCGTTTGACAGGCCAGCGCCCTAGCATTGCTTAACGAGGGTTGGTATCGCCCCCCACCAGCGGACGGGTAAACCCTTGATCGTAGAAGGCTTCAGCGAGTTGAGGGTTGAGATACTTGGCTTGACCGTAGTCTTTTTGGGCCATTTTCACATCCCCTTTGTCGTAGTAAGCCATGCCGCGTCCATAGTAGGCCGCCACAAAACTAGAATCGATCGCCAGGGCTTCAGAGAAATCTGCGATCGCCAGATCCGTCTGCCGCAGAGCAAACCTTGCACGGCCTCGGTTGTAGTAGGCAGAGGCGAGCTGGTTATCGAGGGCGATCGCCTGACCGTAGTCCTGAATTGCCAAGGTTTGGTTGCCTAAATCCGCATAGGCCAGCCCTCGGCTGAAATAATAATCAGGATTCTCTGGCTCTAGATCGACCGCTCGATTCAGTTTTTCAATCGCCGCCGCAAACTGACCTTGCCCGTGCAGGGCCAATCCTTGGTTGTAATAATCTTCCGCCGTCTTTGGCGCAACCCGCATTATGTCTGTGTAATCTTGGGCATTAATGCTGGCAATCTTAAACCCCGCTGGTGTGGCCTGAGCCGCGCTCAAACCACACAATAAAAGTAACGCGCCACTTAAAACTACCGTGCTTCCCAACGTCGTCAATGTTCGATTCATCATGGCTCTACCTCACAGAACGGCAGTTAAAAACTGAATCATTTCTCACCCTCACTCAGTGTTTCATATCTCTCCTAGTACGCCTGTGTCGAGGGCCTCTCAATCTTGTGATCTAAATCACAACAAGATATGAATATTTGATTTTTGTGGTTTACTTTGATTTTGATTTCTAATCAGCTCAGTTCAATCTTAGTCTGCCCAAAATGGAATGGCACACCTCTGAAACATGATTTAATCGAGTCAAAAGAAGGATTGTCTACTTTTCTGTCACGCTCTGCTTAGACCTATGACAACACCTCTCATTGAATTCAAAGGCATTTCTAAACGCTTTGGAGACAGCGTTATTTTAAATGGGGTAGATCTCCAGATCTACCCAGGAGATTCCTTGACAATTCTGGGACCCTCTGGGACGGGTAAATCCTCGCTGTTACGGATTATGGCGGGGTTACTGGCCCCCGATGCTGGGGAGATCTATCTGAATGGGATACTCAGTCAAACGGCGATCGATGATCCCAATCGGCCTGTGCGAATGAGCATGGTATTTCAACAGGCGGCGTTGTTTGATTCGCTCAATGTGGCGGAGAACGTGGGCTTTTATCTTTATCAACATTCAAAGCTGCCCCGCCGTCGGATTCGGGAGCTGGTGGAGGAAAAGCTTGAGCTGGTAGGGTTGCCAGGGATTGCGAAGCTCTATCCATCGGAATTGTCCGGCGGAATGCGAAAACGGGTTAGCTTTGCGAGGGCGATTCTAGATGATCCAGAGGATGCTACGGATGGTCCTCAAATTTTGCTATATGACGAACCCACCGCTGGACTAGATCCCATTGCTTCTACGGTGATTGAGGATTTGATTGTGCGGCTTCAGAAAACGTCAGGCTGCGAAACCTATGTGATCGTGAGTCACCAGCACAGCACCATTCGTCGCACAGGTCAGCGATTGATTTTGCTTTATCAAGGCAAGGTGCAGTGGCAAGGCTCTGTAGATGATTTGGATAACGCCAATAATGCACATCTTCAACAGTTTTTGAGTGGGAGTGTGAATGGCCCGATGGAAATTCTGGGCCGACATATCTGAATAGTTCACTGAACAGACACTATATGACAAATAAAATCGCCCAAGTCCCTCCATCCATAAGTTGAGATGGCGCTGAATCAATCATTTTTGTTATCTCTTGGGGAGGAAACTCAACCCTTTAGTTTAGGCTTCAACCCTGATCGCAACCTTTGATGCGCAGTCTTTTGCTCGTAACCTAGCCTGATCCGTCGTATCGCCCAAGGCAAGCGCCACCCCCATTCGTCGATTTTTGCGGCAGGTGGGTTTTCCAAATAGACGGATTTTACTCGTCGGCACTTGCAGCGCGGTTTCCATGCCCGTAAAGGATGGATTGCGACCTGCTTCGGATGCCAAAATAACGGCTGAGGCACCTGCTTGAATCATGTCAATACTTCCAATCGGCAACCCTAAAATGGCCCGCACATGTAGCTCAAACTCAGACATGGTTTGGCTCACCATCGTCACCATCCCCGTATCGTGGGGGCGGGGACTCACTTCACTGAAATACACGGTTTGTTCACCGCTCGGATCGCCCTGGATGAACAACTCCACACCAAAAAGTCCCCATCCACCTAAGGCTGACGTGACGGCTTCGGCGATCGCCTCACATTTCTCCAACGTTTGCGCCGTGATCTCACAGGGCTGCCAAGACTCGCGGTAATCGCCATCAATTTGAATATGCCCAATGGGAGGACAAAAATGCGTCCCATCCACCGCCCGCACCGTCAATAACGTAATTTCAGTGTCAAAGGGAACAAACCCCTCCACAATCACCCGTTGCCCTTGAGTGCGTCCGCCTGCTTGGGCATAGTTCCAGCCAGGGCCAATTTGATCCTCAGACCGGAGCGTGCTTTGCCCTTTACCCGAAGAACTCATGATGGGTTTCACCACTGCCGGGAGACCCAGGTCTGCGATCGCCCCTCGATACTCCGCCTCTGTACTCGCAAATCGATAGGGTGAAGTGAGTAACCCTAATTCTTCTGCCGCCAAACATCGGATCCCTTCACGATTCATGGTGAGGTTTGTCGCCCGTGCTGTGGGGATCACCCGCCAACCTTCGGATTCAAGGTCTAGGAGAGTTGTAGTGGCGATCGCCTCCACCTCAGGCACAATCAAATCCGGCTTCTCCGCCAACACGATCGCCCGTAACTTCTCACCATCCGTCATCGGGATCACATGGGATCGATGGGCAATTTGCATCGCTGGGGCATCGGCATAAGAATCCACCGCTATCACCTCAATCCCCAGACGCATGGCTTCTAGGGCCACCTCTCGACCCAGTTCACCAGAACCTAAGAGCAGCATTCGTTTTGCTTTTGATTGTAGGGGTGTGCCCCACGTCATTAAGGGATTGGTGGTTGTGGCAGAATCGCTCATATTTCGATCTAAAGTCCTGAAGTGAAAGGGGAAGTTAAGTGAAACAAATGGGTACATTGAAGCTGATCCTATCGTTGATTGGGTGCGATGCTCTAAGGCATAAACCTTTCCAACCAGAACACCCTGTGTGAACATGCTGAAGTACACTGAATACACATCATTAAAATCCCTGTAGGTGTCTCCTAGAAAGGAAGATCAGCTAAGCGTTAATGCCTACATAGATTAATCGTAGTAGTTCATACTGCAATGCAAAAAAATTAGACGTAAGCTATAGTTCAAGCGATAAAAGCGCACAAGTCTGCCATTAAAGCTGTATTTATACCCAATGAATCAAACTACTTTAGAACAGTACGCTTTCGCCATCGGCTTTGATTTTGAGTTGAACAGTAGCGCCCAAGAAGAATCTTCAGAGCCTACAGCGCTAGAAGAAATCGCGATCGCCATTCAAACTGCCGGACTCCCAACCCTTGAATCAAACCGATGGGATGAATTTGGTCAAGGATGTATTTTCTGGGGATCAAAATCGGAATGCGATGCGGTTAAACAAGTGTTGTCGCAGTTTCCGGTTTTTCTACAAGAAGAACGAAATTTAGACTCAGGTTATTACGCCACTGCTGCCGAAACCTACCATGTCGATGAGGTAGGGAATCTTTATCGTGTCATCACTTTAGATAATGGAGCGCATAACGCGTTAGAACCCATCCACAGCATTCCACTAGATGCCTATCGCTTGCAGTCTATTGATCCCAACCTCCAAGCAACCGTCGAGAGATCGCGCCTCCATCATGCTCAGCAACCTCCAGCACCAGAGCCTGTCTCCTTGGTAACGGAAAATTCAGTCGCGGAGCAAGAGGCATTGAAGCAAGAAATCAACGCTCTCAGAGTACAAATAGCCCAACAAACAATTCAACAAACTGCTCAACAAACAGCCCAGGCTCAAGAGCTTGAAGCATTAAAAGCCTCTGCCATAACAGCCCAGGCTGCCACAGAACAAGAAGCCAACAATCTTAGAGGGCAACTTGCTGAACAGTCTGCGCAGCAGTCTGCTCAGATACAGGAACTGGAAGCCCTAAAAACGACTGCCATAACAGCCCAGGTTGACATAGAACAAGAAGCCAACAACCTCAAAGCACAACTGGCCCTGCAATCTAACCATATCCATGAGCTAGAGCGTCAGGTGACAGTTTTTGAGGATCAGATTTCATTTTTACAAGGCACTGTGGCCACTAAAGTCGATTCTCAACCGCTTGAGGAACTCCAAGCTCAGTTTGCGCAACAGACACTTCACCTACAGCAGATTGAAGCCCAACTCGCCCAAGCAGAAGGCCATGTGAAGTCCTGGGAAAGAAAGGCTGAGCAGTGGATTGATCCCGAGGAATATGCCCAGATCCAACAACAGCTCCATACTAAAACAAACCATATTCAAGAGCTAGAGCAGCGTATTCAGCAACAAGAGCAGCAGTTACAGGATGCAGTTGCAGTTGCATCCCGAAAGGTAGATGCCGCCAAGTATCAAGCCCTTGAACAAACCCTGTCGGAGCAAGCTGCTCAAGGGGAGGAAACAAAACGGGAAATGGTTCAGCTTCAGCGGGATCTGAGCGAGTGGCAGACGGTGGCTGAGTCAAAAGTGGAATGGTCTGAGTATCAAGACCTACAGCAGGAACTCCAGAGGCTCCAGTCAAAAACCAAAAAGGGCCTATTTTCTCGCATACTTGCTCGCCTATTTGGCTGATGGGAGCGCATTGACGCCGGAGAATTAGACTGATTTACAGCCCAAAAAATTGGAGAATTGCAGACGCAATGACTTCGTTGCCGTTCGATGCAAGTTTTTCTGTGCCAAGGGGAGGATGCATGGGTCTCTGGAGAAATTCCCAGCTTGATGTTGTAAATTCCCCTACCCCTAAAATCTGGTGATGGCAATATTGCTGCAACCCAGCCAAGAGGTATTGGGCTTCGGCAAAATTAGCGCGGGGTAAAGACACGATGGGAATCCCCACACGGCACCCTTCGGCAAAGGTGCCATACCCCGGTTTACTCACCATCAGGCCACAGGCGGGCATCAAGTCCACTGGACGATAGACTTGACCGTTCACTTTAATGAGGTTGGGCCAATGGTCGGGAGCATTGCGATCAAGGGTAATAAACTGCCAATCAGGAAAATACTCCAGGCGATGGTAGGGAATATCATTCAGCCCTAACCCGCCAAAGGTTAACAGCACGATCTGCTCTTTAGCAGCCGTCAGCTTGAGCTTGGTGCGGATCTCTGCCGCAGAATACCGAGGTGTTCCACCCGTTAGCCCCGTCTCTTCAATGACGGGAAAACCTGACATGGGGGCATGAAACGGCAGACGGAAGAGGCGATCGCAGTCGGCAAAGCAATCCTGAATCCAGTCCACTACGCCCTCAAATTTTTCGCCCCACTGCTGATAGATGAGATCCCAGCCAAAATTGCTCATCATCCAGCAGGGAACCCCCGCAGCCTTGGCAATTTGAGTGGCGAGAGGCGGAATATCTGCAAAAACAAGCCCTATCCCTTGTTCTTTGATAAAGCGCGATTCTGCATCAATGAGTTCTGATGCCGTTGATCGGAGTTGCTCCAGGGCCGCTAGGGTTGCAGGCGGGTCTAGGGTTAAACTATCGCTTTGAATCACCCCAATATCTAATTGGCGCGGGCGATGGATAAAATCTCCGGTGAGATACGCCTCTAGGAGCCAGCGGGGCGCTGTGGTGACAACAATCAGGCGCAGTTCTGGGCAACGATGCTGAAGCTCTGCCAACACCGATGCCGTTCGAGTGACGTGCCCAAAACCATGATTTGTAATGGCAACATACAAACTTGGACGGCCCATTATCTACCCCAGCACTTTAGTCAATACAAATAAACTACCTTCACTCCCCCGTCCAATGCGGAGATCCCCATCCAGGTAGGTAATATCAAGCCAACCGGGTGTTCTTTGGGAGTCAATGGTAAAGTCAATGGCCTTTAGTTTAGGCTGAATCTTGATCTGGTCAATCCATTGCGCAGGGGACTGATACCCCAGAACCCGCTGTAGCCCCAGAATAGAGCGTTGGAACGTAACCTGTACACGCTTTTCGGTAATGGGTTTAAACTGAGCGCTGACGGTCACAATACTCTCTAACCACGGGAGTCCTTGAAGTTCTGCAATGTTGTACAACGTTGCTTCCCGCATACGGATGCATTGGTAGATTTGCCCCAGCTGCACAAGGGGAAAACGCCCTAATCCCAATAGATCTGAACTGGTGGTATAGAGCAACCGCCAATCGCCTTCCAACAGGTTTGGGGATTCCAATGGGCGTGGGTTCGGGTTGCGATCTTCGAGCTGGGCGATCGCCGCACCAATGGCCAGCCGCTCCGTCTCGTTGGTCAAGAGACCCCGATTTACACCAGAAATTTTTTCTAGCAGTTCTGTTTTGCCAATCATGGGGAACCCAATCTCAGTAGAGAATTTCGGTGGCTATGGTCACACTGTTAGCTTAGGATATTCTCCAAACTTTTAACACATACCGGAAGGGCGCAAGGCATTGCGCCCCTACAAAATGCTGAGCCTTATTCCATTGAGCGTCGCCATAATATCGCAGCGATCGCATCATTATTGTGTCCCTGAATCCGTCGGCTGTGCAATTAAAGTATGGGCTACTGAAAACACAGCCGTTGCATAGGGAGAACTGGTAAATCGCCAGTGCCAGGGTTCAAAACTCACGCCTTGGATATTATTGTTGGGAAACGATAATTCAACCCCATAGCGACGACCATTGGTTTGCAGCCATTGATAGGCTTTGGTATTTTCAAACTCAAACTTAACATCGGTCTCTGGGCGGGAGCCGTCCCCAATATCTAAGGCAAAGCCCGTATGGTGCTCACTATAGCCCGCAGGGGCACTCAGCCGAGCCGCAGCCGCCGCACTGCCCTGTCGTTGAATTTGGCGCTCGAACAATTTTTCTTGATCGGCAATGGAGCGAAATCCAGAGATAGCCACCAGTCTCACCCCCGCTGAGGCAGCATCGGTTTTCATTTGGGCAAAGGTGGCAGCGGCGTCTTTATCTAAAGCCTCTGTGCGCTGATTGGCTCCAGTCCCATAGCTTCCCACACTCACAAGCCGATCTGATGGATCTTCCGCGTAGGGTAAGTGACCGTAGCGGCTTTGGGGTAGGGGATTAATCCGAGTTGCGGTGCTAGGGGCTTTTTGCCCCGGAGGGATAGGGACTCCTGAGACATTGGGCACTGAGGAGTTGGGCTGTGGGGCAATAGGCGCTGTGGGGAGGGTGGGGGCGACTAAGGGCGTGGTATTCGCCAAGCTGGGAATGAGGGTGGGGTTAGGAATGGGATTGCGGTTGGGAGTACTTGATGAGGGGCGGATGGCCTGGGGTGCAAATACAGATTGAAGGGTGAGTCCAACCCATACCACGATGAGCATGGTGGTGAGGGTAAGGGCAATAAAGGGCCAGCGATCGCCTAAGGCACGCAGTAGTTTCATGGCGTTCTTTCCCTAATCTGGCTGAAGGAGTTGGCCAGCAATCCAGCCTGAGGCACCGGATGTGGGGAAATAAATCTTATACCAAATAAAGCCGCCACTGTCTTGGTCACTGGCAAGAATTTTAACGCGATCGCCAGGGAAGGCAATGTGCTGGACGCCAAAGTTGGTGCCAGGGCCTTTGCGGATGTTGGTTTCGCCTTTGTTGCCAACGATGACCGCGTTGGTGCCGTCTGCGGTGGGGGGAGATGAGGGAGAGGGGGAAGCGGCAGGAGAGGGAGAGGGGGAGGGGGACGCAGTGGTTCCGGTTTTGTAAGGGAGTCCAACGTCTCCGCCTACTTTTTGAGCGAAGGTGACGGCGCGATTGCGATCGGTGAAGCTGGCGACTTGGACGGTTGGGGTGCCGTCATCACGGGTTTTGGCGATCGCATCTTGGCAATATTTGCGCCTCACTTGTCGCAGGTCGGCATTGTTGATAAACACAGGGTACCAATCTTGGCCTTTATCGTTGGGATCACCACAGGTTGCCTCGGCGGTGATGGGGGCTTCTGAGGGGGAGGGTTCTGGCTTAGGTTCGCTACTGCTAGCCGCTGTTGTCGCGGATGCCGTTGGGCTGGGCGAAGCACTGGAGGCGACAACGGGGGTGGGTTCGGTTACAACGGGGGTGGGCTGGCCTCTCAAAAAGATAAAGCCCAGAAGTAGGACGCTGCCAATGCCGCCACCAATTAAGAGCGGTTTGAGCCAGTCAGTTTTGGACGAGGAAATAGCGGGTTGAGTTTGAGCAAAGGTAGGCGCAGGGGACACCACTTGGGTGGGGTTTCCGGCAGAAACTTGAGTGGGAACGCCGCCGGAGCCGTGGGTGGGGATGCGAATAGAGGCTTGGACAGGGGCTTGAGCGGGAATCTGGACGGCGGGGACGACGACGGGTTGAGATCCGGAGATCACGGTTTCTTCGTAACCAGGGCCTGAGGGAGCAGACATCTGAAGGGCCGCAAGCATGGCACCTGCGCTGGCATATCGCTCGCCAGGGTGCATGTGGGTGGCGGTGTCAATCACTTTGGCAAAGGCATCACTGACGTGGGGAACCTGCGATCGCCAGTCAATCCGTCCAGTTAACGGATCGGTATTGAGTTCGGCGGGGGTTTTGCCCGTCAGGAGGTAAATGGCCGTTAGCCCAAGGCTGTAAAGATCGCTGGAATAGACAGGGCGACCCGCTGATTGTTCTGGAGCCATGTATCCAGCGGTGCCTATCACAATGGAGCGTGCGGTTTGGCCTTGGGAATTAATGACCGTTGCCATTGATTCTTTAACCGCACCAAAGTCAATCAGGACAGGCTTCCCATCTCGTTTTCGCAGAATTATGTTGTCTGGCTTAATATCGCGATGAATAATCTGATATTGATGAACGGTTTCAATAATGGGGAGAATTTGGTTGAGCAGTTCCCGCACGGCTGCTTCTGAAAATTTTCCGGTGGCTGCCATTCGCTGGCGCAGGGTATCGCCATCCACCCATTCTTCAACCAGGTAGAAATGATCGTTTTCAGAAAAATAGGCGTAAAGTTTTGGGATCTGCTGACACACTTCCCCCAAGGTTTCTTGAATGGCGGCTTCTCGCTGAAAGCGATCTTGAATCAGCTTATAAAATTCAGGGTTATTCTGAATTGGCTTCAGTTGCTTAATGACGCATCTTCGTCTGGAGGGAAGTTGGGTATCTTCTGCCAAGTAGGTATGACCAAAGCCGCCCTCTTGAAGCGGATGCAGAATCTGATAGCGACCATTAATAAGCATAAATCTTGGACATTCAGCAAAAACCGAATCTATGAATTCAACGACCGTCAGGCAGTGTTTACTGTTCCTTGGGGTGTTGTACGCTTTCTTAGCAAAGATGGATGTCTTCTAACGCTATCATCCCCTGCCTCAGAACGTCTATTTCCGGCTGTATTGGTTTCCCTTGCCCATGCCCTTAGATTCTTGCTGGACGACCAATAATGTTTTGATGTCCTGCAGTAAGAGGGTTTGCTCCTGCTGAAGGCGTTCTAAACGGCTCATGATTTCACAGAGCTGCTGTTCAGAAGACGTGGGTAAGGGGGCAGAACGATTTAATGTTGGCGGCAGAGATTGAGTCGGGGACAATGCTGAAGCATGATCTGGGTTGCGAGGCTTCAGTCTCAAGAGATGAAGCAACTGGGTGAAGACCCATTGACCTGCTCGCATGGGCATTTGCAGGAGTCGAACCCATAATTGCTCAGTGAGCTGGGCGATCGCCCGCACCAGCCCTCCAAACAACAAAACCAAAATCACCACAGCAACGATTCCCCCCACGGGGTGCTCAAAAACCCAACTTAAAAGCGGGTTATGTATCAGCCAGGTTTGAACCATTGCCAGTCCCCTGCACTAGATATCGCAGTGCGTGTTTGGATGGAACTCAAAATCTTGTAGGGGCGCAAGGCCTTGCGCCCCTACCGTGTGTACTGGGTTTAACCAAATATTATTATCAAGATCACCCATCACAATACCGCGATTCCCATTTTACTGAGGGACAGCAACGCCCTGCTCTTTCACCTCATTCAATTTACCCAGGAGTTCATTCCAGCTCAGTCCAGCCAAACCAGATAGGCCCAAATGGGCTTTCCCCACGCGCTCCGTTGGCCCTAAGCCCACCGCCCACATATCCGCTGCCAAGGCCGCATCAATGCCAGAGGCGGCATCTTCAATCACCACGCAATGCTTTGGTTCTAGCCCCAACTGCTCCGCTGCAAATAAAAATAAATCGGGGGCAGGCTTTGATTTTTCGACGCTAAATCCATCGGCAATCACGTCCATATACTCCGCAATGCCCAGTCGTTCAATTACACCTTGGGCATTTTTGCTAGCAGAACCCAAGGAGATTCGCAGATTGTGTTTACGCAGATCCTGCAACAGCGACAGCGCCCCCGGCAGCAAATCCTTGGGGGAAATATCTTGGATAAAGCTGATGTAGTAGCGGTTTTTGCGCTCCATCATTTCTTCAAGTTTTTCCTCAGAGACCGTGCGATCGCCCAAAATCCGCAGCAAAGAATCTCGGCGTCCGACCCCACGCAGCGCCTCATTGGCCTGACGGGTAAAGAACAAATCCTCTTCATCAGCCAGCTTTTGCCAAGAGCGGTAATGATACTCGGCAGTATCGGTCAGCACGCCGTCTAAGTCAAAAATTACCCCGCGAATATCGGGCAAGTTTTGCTGATCCGATTCCGGCGGCTTAAGGTCAAAGTTGTACCACTCTCCACGCCAATGCATCTTAAAACGCAGCCTTGTCCAGCCTGGGGGTAGATGGGGTGTAGCTTTAGGGCCACCGTCCTCTCGGAGCTGGATGCCGCCAAAGCCAAAGACGACAGCCTGCCACAGCCCACCCGCCGACGCGCCATGAATGCCATCGGATGCGTTATCCCGAACGTCTTCTAGATCCACCATCGCCGCCTGCATGAAGCGTTCATAGGCTTCAGAGACCTTGTTTAGATCTGAAGCCAGAATGGCGTGAATAGCAGGCCCAAGAGAAGACCCGTAGGTAATATCGGTGCGGGGTGCGTAGTAGTCCCAGTTGGTTCTCAGCCATTCTTCATTGTAGGGAAAGGCTTTGGTAAACCGCATCAGGTAGATCAGCATCAACACATCGGGCTGCTTTAGCACTTGGTGCTGGTTAGCCCCCTCAATGCCCAATAGCGCCTGCATGGACTGGGTGCGCGGTTCGTATTCTGCGAGGTTAATGTCCTTAAGCTTAAAGAAACCCTCAAATTCTTCGATCAGTCCCGTGGCAGGATCAAAGGGAATCCAGATGCACTGGACGATGTCCTTCCAGCGCGATCGCCGTTCCTGGGACAAGTTCAGTTTGGCATGTAAAGCCGCCGCCTGTTCGGGATGATTTGCCTGGAGCCAATCGTAGATATAAAGCGCCTTCTCCAGGTGCCATTGCGCCATGCGATTGGTGAAGGCGTTGTTACTCACATGTTCGTGGTACTCGTCGGCCCCAATCACCTGATGAATTTCGTAGCGCTCAGATTTAATATTAAGATCTACTCGGCTGCTCCAAAAGATAGCGGTATCTAGCACAATCTCGGCCCCGTAATCCCGCATCCAGGCATCGTCGCCGGTGGCCTGCCAATACTGCCAGATGGCGTAGGGCACATCGGCACTAATGTGAATTTCCTGATCACGGCACCAGATCCGAATGTCTTCGGCGTAGGGTTGATTGGGTAAGGCCCAGCGGGGCGTCACTTCATCCCCTGTATCGGCACTTTCCCAGGAATACATCGCGCCCTTATAGCCGTAGTGAAGCGCCTTCCGCCTTGCTCCATCCAGGGTGTGATAGCGGTAGCTCAATAGCCGTCGGGCTGTTTCGGGTTGGGTAAAGGTAAAAAACGGCAGAATAAAAATCTCAGTGTCCCAAAACACATGGCCTCTATAGCCAAACCCTGACAGAGTCTTGGCAGCAATACTGACCCGATCATCGGTGGAGGAACCGCAAATGAGCAACTGAAACAGGTTGTACCGAATGGCAATCTGCGCCCGTAAATCCCCTTCAATATCAACATCACTATAGACCCAACGGTGCGCCCAGGCGGCATGATGGGCAGCGCGGAGGGTTTTGTAATCGGGCAGGGTCGCTAACTTCTCCAATGCCGCTGCCAGGGGATCTTCCACATCACGGGAGGTAAACACCGTCACGATTTTTTCGACCCCATAGGTTTCCCCCGCATTGACCAAAAACGTGGCAGAAAGCGTGGGGTAGCCAGGAACATTGGTCGCTTGGGGAACCGTATCCACACCCACAAGATTGAGCTGGGCCGTCATGCCTAACTGAATCCGAGTGCTACGGGTACGAGAAGAAAGCCAGACGGCATGCTCTTGCTTGCCCTGCTGGATCAGTTCCCAATGGTTAAAGCCTTGATTCTCAGGGTAGCCATTGAGGCTTGCCTGAACTTCCACAAACCCATCAAAGTCCACGGGTGTAATCTCGCACCGCACCGCTAAAACGTGAGGGTCATCCAGACTGGCCCATCGTTCAAAGTGCAGATCCACCGTGCGTCCATTGGGACTGCACCAGCGCACGGTTCGGCTCAAAATCCCCTGCTGCAAATCAAGCTGACGCTGATACTTCAGCACCGTCCCCTGATCCAGACGAAAGGCTTCGCCGTTAATGCTGAGGGTCAGCGGCAGCCAGTCTGGACAGTTGGCAAGCTCTGTATAGACAATGGGCACATCATCAAAGACCCCATGAATGAGCGTAGCTCTACAGTCTTGGGGATATCCTTCTTCCAAGCTACCCCTTGTGCCTAGGTAGCCATTGCCGATGGTGAACACGGTTTCCCGCCCATGCAAAAGCGTTGGGGAAAACTGTGTCTCAATCACAGTCCAGTCGGTATAACTCAGGTTAAGGGCATCCAGCGTTTGTGTTGAAGGGGCTATCGTTTGCATTGAAGGGGCTATCTCCTCATCCCATAACGCGGTGTTTTGTTGGACGGATTTTTAAAAGCGCTTTAAAAATTAGATTGTTAAAGATTAATGACAAAAATCAATCTAAACAGTGGTGGTAAAGACTCACGGCCCACTATGACTCAGCGTGCTGAGCGTGCTCCAGCAGTTGAGCGGCACGGGGTTTATAGATGAAGTGAAAGATCAGCTCTAGGTAGCGAAAGAGCGCTTCGCGGTTATGGGGCGTGATCTGATTCCAGAACCAATATAGATTAGCAAGTGCCAGCAGCTTTGTGGTGTGGGTCGTCCAGTTATATCGATCTTGAACCCGATGAATGGCCCGTTCTGATATCGTTCCCCAGTAGTCGGGTTGGGTATCACAGCGGTTTAAAAACTCCAGGATGCGACTGGCGGTTTCGTCGAGATTGGTGGGATTGATCAGAAACCCGCTGATATTATCCTCAATAATTTCGGACGGGCCACCAAACTGACTGGCAAAGGTGGGTAATCCTGAGGTCATGGCCTCTAAGACGGTAAGGCCAAAGGGTTCAAAGCGGGCAGAATGGATAAAAATACCCTGATGATCGGCTACAACCCGCATGGCTTCGCCTAAGTCCATGCTGGAAATGGGTCGCCCAATCCAGCGGATATGCCCTTCAAGGTCATACTCCTTAATCAGGTGATGGAGGGTTTCGATTTCAGACCGCTCTTCGGCGTTGATGGCTTCGCTGGGGTGCAGCTTGCCCGTCAGCACAATCAGATTGCAGCGGCTTTGCAGTTCAGGATTGCGACCAAAGCACTCCACTAACCCCGTGAGGTTTTTGGTGGCATTGATAGGGGCAAAGTTCAGAATGGGTCGTTTGTCTGGATCTTTGAAGTGGCCCAGAATTTGGTCATCCGCTTGGGTGAAGAGCAGTTGGGTGAGGCGATCGCCCTCTCCTCCCACGCGCTCTTGGGCCATATGATACGGGAAAAAAGCCCGCTCATTGATCCCAGGCGGAACCACATTAAATTTGGGGCTGCACAGCTCAATACCGTTCACCACATGGAACAACTGCGGCATGCTGAAACACTGGTAAGACTCAAACTGCCCCGTGGTGTCGGGGGTGCCCATAATTTCCTGATAGGAAGAGGTGACAATAAAGTCCGCCGCATTCATGCCAATCAGGTCAGCGGTATACACCAGGGAAAAATTATAGGGATCTTCGAGGTCTTGCCAGTAGAGATCGCTAAACAGATATTTAGGCTTTTCGAGGGCGTGGGCAATCATGCAGTGGGGCACTTTGAGGCGACGGGCCAGCAAAAATGCCACCAGATTGCCATCGGTATAGTTGCCAATCATCAGATCGGGCTTGCCCTGGAAGTGCGCCAGCAAGAGTTTTTCAGACTCATTGGCAAACCGTTCTAGGTAAGGCCAAAGGTCAAATTTAGAAATCCACTGCTGAAGGACGGTATCGGCACCATCTCTAAAGGGCACTCGCAAAATCCAGGTGTGTTCTGCACCCTGAACTTGCTCTTGGGATAAACCACACTGGGTGCCATCACAGTCTGGAATCAGTCGCGTCAGGATCACCACTTGAGGCTTAATCCCAAACCGATCCAGTCCGGCTTGCTGAATGTCATGGGTCAGTTTTCGATCCAGGTGTCGGGCCTGATCCATGACGTAGGCCACCTGTCCAGCCGTTTCTGGGCGACCCAAAACGCCATCTTGTCCCACCCAGCCGTGGATCGAAATTAGAACAACCTTAAAGATGACGGAAATTTTGGCAATCAATGCTTCTAAAACACCCCCATCGGGGTTTTGGAGCAGCCGAGCCAATAGCTCTAGGGTTTCTTGGGCTTGATCCACTGTGCTGCCCCAGCCCGGTTCAAACCCCAGGGACTGAAGGTCTAGATGGACGGTTTCGTAGAGTGCATTAGGGGTGACATGGTGGAGTTGGGCGATCGCCTCTCCCACCTGCTGCTGTAAATGTTCGCCGCTGTGGATGCGATCGTTAATCAGCAGCGAGATCCCACCATGCTGATGGCCTTGCAACACTTCAAAAATCGATTGTGTCCACTGAATAGGATCCTTTCCCAATTCTGTGGCTAAGTAGCGATGGAGACAGGCCAGCCCTTCTCCAATACTGCGCGGATCCTGGATGGTCAAATCCAAGTCATAGAAAGGCTGTACGTCAATTTCCAGAATGCCTTGCTCGTAGCGGTTGACCAGGCGATCGCGCAGGTCCAGCAACGCCTCTGGGGGCATGGAGTCCACACTACTGAGATCTGCCGACACCCGCAAAATCACCTGTCGTGCAATGCGAGGCCGCAAAATAATCCATAGGCTTTCGTTCTCAAGTAACACCTCATGCACAAGGTGGATCAATTCCCCAAGGCGGGAGCTATGAAAAAAATAGGGGGGTTTGTTTAGGTCTTGGCAGGTTTGTTCAAATGCCTGCAAAATCTCATTGCGGAGGAGATATTTTCGGTCAGTGCTCCGAAATTTAGCAATAAGCTCGCGAAAGTCGGACTTTTCATCACTTCGGAGTACAGCTTGCACGAGTTCGAACATAATGGCCCTCTGACACAAACATGTATGGACTAACCATCCAAGCGGATTCAAGCTTCAATTTGATCCGTTCAATTTGACACTTTCATTATCTTGCCGTCTTGATTCTAAAACAGCCAATCAGGGGAAAACTTCAACTTTTGCCTCCACCAGAGCCTCCTATGTTAGTCGATGGAAGCGGAGATGAGTCGTCCGTCTATGCAATTATAAAAAGCCTTGGCATCAGGGTCTGTTTAGACTTGAGGCGCTTGAACAGACTCAAATCCCGAATTCTTAGACAAGCCGAAAACCCTAGATTAGATAACAGTTTGCAGACTTAAAGCAATGAATCCACATTGGGGGATTCCCTATGGTTTGCATAGGTAGAAGAATACAACCATAGAGCATTTTCAATGCTATTATTCGCGACATAATATTTCGGTATAGGTCAGGTCACACATGAGCAAAAATTTTACAGATACAGAAGAAGAGATCCCCAAATATGATCCTAGACCGCTTCTGATTGCCCACGCCCGTTCTTTTTATGAGCGGGGCTGGATGTTGGGCACGGCGGGTAATCTATCGGCACGGCAGCCAGACGACAGTTTTTGGATTACAGCAAGTGGCTGTTCTAAGGGTGAGCTAACGTCAGACCAATTTGTCCAAATGTCTCTGGAGGGTAGGCTGCTCAGCCAGCCCGTCCCCACCTCCATGCCCTCTGCTGAAACGAGCATCCACCAGGCGATCTATCAACTTTTCCCTGATGCCACGGTTTGCTATCACGTTCACTCGGTCTCAGCCAATGTCGTCTCTCGCTTAACCACGGCTGACTTTATTACACTTCCTGCCATTGAAATGCTCAAAGGCTTGGGGATTTGGGAGGCTAATCCTACGGTTAATCTTGCGCTCTTTACCAATCACGTTCAGGTGCCTGACATTGGTGCAGAAATACTGGAACGGTTTGGACAGAAGCCGCCTCAGCTTTCTGCCTGTTTAATTCGAGATCATGGGGTTACGGTTTGGGGCACGTCCCTAAAGGAAGTCAGAAATCGGGTGGAGGTGATGGAGTTTATGTTTCAGTACATGATTGCCGCGAAGACCGTTGGTTTGGCGATCGCCTAAACCCTAAAAATCGCCCTTCCAGTGATCCAGAAGAGCGATCATCCAAATTAGAGCGCTGGTTGCATTTATTTTTGTGTGACGCTATCCAGTAGCACATAGGTTTTACCCTTGTACTTCACCGTCGGAGCCTTTGATAAGTCCGGCTTAGATTTTACTGCCACGGCTTTAGTAGAAGGTTTTACTGGAACAGTCGATACGGCTTTGATGGGGGTGGATAGTTGGCGCGAAGGTATTGCCCCTGGACTCGCCACTGCATCGGGTGCAACGATTGGCAACTTGGACTGGTAGGCTTCCAACTCCGGTGTTGGAGGCGTATTTTGGTCTACACCCGTTGGGCCATTCGCCATCAACTGCATCTTTCCAGTCACGTCATTGCCCTCAATGGCAAGAACATTTTTGAGCGTTGCGTTATAAACCGCAAACCGACCATTCCCACGGAAAATATTACGACCAGGCTCCGTTGCATTACCAAGATCAGGCTTTGCATTAGAAATTGCCACCAGCCCATCGCGTTTATTGTCTTCAATAATATTGCCGCGCAGTTGTGGCGTGGCCGAGTGGCTCACCACAATGCCATCCACATTGTTTTGGATACGGTTGTTGACCAACTGTGGTGCTGCTTTTTCACTGACCGCAATACCAAAGCCCGTCTTTTGGAATGTGTTATTGCGCACCATCCCAGTGGACATGCCCGTCAAAGCAATTCCGTTGGCACTATTGTCCACAAACAGGTTGGCTTCAACGGTAGCACTGGCCTGCCCTGCCATAAATACACCTTCCCGTGCACTCTTGCTAAAGGTACAGCCCCTCACCGTCACGTTTGCAGACTCAATCCAAATCCCAGTCCCACGGGAATTGGGATTTGTAACCGAAATCCCAACAATTTGACTATCCGTTTTCGCCAAAACAGCCACATTTTGGGAACCCCACGAAGCGCTAGAGGTGAAGTCTCCCCCCGTAATCATCACATTACTGCCCTGAATAAACTCGTTTCCCTGGAGGGTGACGCCTTTGGGGACCACCAATGGAAAGACCTCGCCCGTCTCCTGGGTATACATCCCAGGAGCAACCTGAATCACCATCCCAGGCCGTGCTTGCTTCAAAGCAAAGGTAATCGTCTTAAACGGAGCCGATTCATCACGACCCGCCGTGACATCATCTTTGCCGCTCATGGAGCTGACAAATAATTGCGCTTTAGCTGTCGGTAGATTGATGGCAATGGCATTCACCCCAGTCATATCTATAGACTGGGCTTGAGCAGAGAGTTGTGGCAAAAGATTAATACTGGCACAAAGGACCGCAGTAGCGCTGCCTAGCCGTAGCCACAGAGAGCTTGTCCCTAAAGTGGACTTTTTTGTTTGGGTGCGATTCATAACAATTTCCCCCGAGATGGGCGGTGCTGAGGTGTGAGGATAAGCAAAATTCAGTGATTCAGTTGCGCTAGTTTTCATGGCGTTTAGCGCAAACGCAGTTTAGAAATGAGAAAAAGGAGTACAAGACAGACAACATTGGTTCAGCATCGAGTTCAGTCTCCCGCTGTCCAAATTTGATACGCTTGCTTTGTCTTTAAAGTGCCCCATGCAAAGGGGCAATATCACTGCCTAGTCAAATTATTCTGAATTTGATAAGGGTTTCTGAACACAGGCTGGGCAGTCTTTGAAATCAAGATTTCAGGACTTAAGGAGAGTGGATTGTGCTTTCGAACCATTGCCATAGGCGCAATACTTCGGTATGATGAAGTGTTTGAGCTTCCAGCGATCCGGATTGACGTAGAGAAAAGTTATGGCAAAGCGCGTTCAGCTAGTATTAAATCAAGAGGTTCCTAAATTAGGACACTTGGGTGACTTGGTAGAAGTTGCTCCAGGCTATGCCCGCAACTACCTGGTGCCCAAAGGCATGGCATTTAAGGCAACGCCAGGGGTAATGAAGCAAATGGAGCGCCGTCGCGCTGAAGAGGTCAAGCGACTGGCTGAGCTTAAATTGCAGGCCGAAGCGCAAAAAGCGACCTTGCTGAAGGTTGGAACTCTGACGATTGCTCAGAAAGCAGGGGAAGAGGATACATTGTTTGGCAGTGTGACAGCGGCAGATATTGCGGCAGCGCTTCAAGAAGCCAGCGGCATTGAAGTCGATCGCCGTAGCCTCACCTCCCCAGAAATTCGGAGGTTGGGAACCTATACCGCTGAGCTAAAACTGCACCCTGAAGTGTCAGTAGAAGTGACCGTGGAAGTGGTTGCTGAAGCTTAAGTCTGAAGCCTAGCTTTGGTTTGGTCAACGCATCCTGAATTTCCTTGAATAGGGCTGAAGATATTAGAGGATAATGGGTTCATGGTATATGAGCTAAGTTTTCAGCCCGAAGTTGAGCATCTCCCCCCCCAAAATGTTGAAGCTGAAGAGCTGATTCTGGGGGGTATTTTG